>DHHS01000200.1:0-9930 GCA_002403415.1 Sphingomonas sp. UBA4766
AGGCGCCGCCGCCGCCAGCCGACCCAGCGTTACCGCCAGTGCCGTTGCGTGGGCCGCCGCCGGGCCACTCTGGCCCGCCGCCACCCGCGCCAGCTGGTCGCGCGTCGCCATGAGTGCCACGACCACCTCGCTATCGGTCGGCGGCGGCGCGACATCGAACGGATTAAGCGTCAGATCGAGCAACAATGCCGCATCCTGCACCAGCGCCAGCTTTTCCGTCTGCTGTTCGGGGACATAGCTGTCGATTGAAACGGCCTGCGCCACTTCGGGCAGCATGCTGACCCGGCGGACCAGCGCGCGCGCGGCATTGGCATCCCGCGTCACCACCGCAATCGTATTGGGCGTGCGCAGCGGATCGCGCATCAGGTCCGCGAGCGCGCGCATCGCTGGTCCATGCGGGTTGCGCAGATGGAGCGGGTTGAAATCAAACTGGACCAGCGGGAGGAGCGCAATGCTTCCCAGCATCGAGAGCGCAAACGCCCACAGCACCGAGCGCCGGTGCCGCACCAGCCAGCGATCAACCGGCGCCGCCTGCGCAAAGCCCACTTCGCGCGCAGGACTCCCCGGTGCCATCAGCATGAGGAGCGCGGGCAGCAGCGTCACCGACAGCGCCAGCGCCACCACCATCCCCAACCCCGCGATAATCCCCAGCTCTGATATACCGATATAATCGGTCGGCAAAAACGCACCAAAGCCCAAAAACACCGCACCGGCCGCGAGCGCGAGCGGCGCGCCCAGCGCCGCAGCCGCATTTTCCAGTGCCGGGCCGGTCGCGGCACCCCGGTGGCGCTCATCATTAAAGCGCACGGCAATCTGTATGCCAAAATCGACACCCAGCCCGACGAACAACGGAATAAACGCCACCGAAATAAGGTTGAGCGTGCCAACGGCGGCCAGCCCGATGGCGGTTGCCATGACCAGCCCGGCGACGATGGTCACGACAATCGCCGCCACAATCTTGGCCGATCGCACCGCAAACCAGAGCGTTACCAGCATCGCCAGCGCCATGATGATCCCGACAATACCGATATTTTCCTCAAGCGAGGAAAACTCCTCATCATTTAGCGGGACATCGCCCGTCGCCGCCACCGTCACGCCGTGGACAGCGTCAAGCTGCATCGCGCGCGCAGCGGCATGAATCGCCGCCACTGCCTTGTCCCCCGGTTTCAGCGCGCCGAAATCGAGCACCGGCCGCGCGAGGATCAGCCGCCGGGTGGGGGGCGCTTGCCCGCCCCTGTCCGCGAACAGCGCCGTCCAGGAGAAATAGGCCGGGCGCCCCGCCATCACCTTCGTCAGTGCCTCATCCAGCGACGCCATTGGCCGGTCGATATCGGCAAGCGTCGCCGATCCATTTTCAACGCCAGTCAGGATCGTGCCCAGCGCGCCCGCAATCCCGCGCAGCGACGGGTCGGCGGCAAGCGGCCCCAGCAAGGGCTGCGCCGCGATCAGCGATTGCGTCGTCGATTGCACTTGCGCGACCGAACCAAAGAGCACGCCGTGCTGCGCGAGCCACGCGCCGCCATCAGGCCGTTTGACCGCGCGGAACCGCGCCGTGTCCGCCGTCAGCCGTTCGGCTAGCCGCGCGGCCGCCATCTCCGCCAGCTCGGGCGTCCGCCCGTCGACTACAATAAGCGTGGTTTCGGTCAATTGCGGAAAGGCGGTGTTGAGTTCCGCCTCGTTCACGCGCCAGCCGACCTTGGGCGAAATCAGCGCCTGGGTGTTAGTGGTCATCGCAAAATGGGTCACAGCGAACCATGCCGCCGCCGCCGTCAACAGCAAAAGCGCGCACAGCAGCAACCATGGCCGCTGCACGCTGTGCGCGACGATCCGGTGAATGATCCGGGCTGCTGCCTCGGTCAGGGCTTGTCGTCCCCGCCCATGAGATAGCGCAGGCGCAGCGCGACTGATTTGTCGGCGTTCACCGTAAACACTGCGTCTTTCCAGCGCGGCGGGCCGAGCCGGATCGGCGCATCATTGGAAAAGCCCACACCTTCTTTCGGAATACCGAACAGACCACGGTCAACCTTGCCATTATCATTTTCGTCATAGGTCGCCTGAACCGCATAATCGCCGGGTTCGATATTGGCGAGCTTGATGATGGTGGTGCCGCGCACGGCAGGCGCCTCAGCCGAGATTGCGCATTTTTTCAGGAATTCGCTCTCACGGCACAGGTCGAGATGCACTTTGCCCGAAGTGGCGCGGACGTTGGTGATAATGATTTCCAGCGCAAGGCCAGGGTCGCCCCGCGCGGCCAGCGCGGCGGGCGCAAACTCCAGCGTCAACCCCGCGGCAATCGCCGCGCGCCACAGCCCCCGCCCCGTCCGCATCACGCCCGCGCTTCCCCCGCGACCGCGCCCTCGTTCCAGCGCAGCGCCTTTAGCACCGACTCGACAATCGCCGTCGCATCAAGCCCGGCCTCAGCATATTGTTTTTCGGGCTTGTCCTGATCCTGAAACCGGTCGGGCAGGCGCAGCGTGCGCAGTTTCAGCCCGGCGTCGATCAGCCCTGTATCGCTGGCAAAGGTGAGCACATGCGCGCCCAACCCGCCGACCGACCCTTCCTCGATCGTGATTGCGACTTCATGCGTGGTGAGCAGCTTGCGGATCATATCCTCGTCAAGCGGCTTGGCAAATCGCAGATCGGCAACTGTCGTCGACAGCCCCTTGGCATCAAGCGCGTCGGCGGCCTTCATCGCCTCCGCCAGACGGGTGCCAAGCGACAGGATCGCAACCTTGTTACCGGCGCGCACAATCCGCCCCTTGCCGATCTCCAACCGCTCCGGCACATCGGGCAGCGCAATGCCCGTGCCATTGCCGCGCGGATAGCGCACCGCGATCGGTCCGGTATCGTGCAGCGCCGCAGTGTGCGTCATGTGCACCAGTTCGGCTTCATCGGCAGCGGCCATCACAACCATATTCGGCAAAGTCGCCAAATAAGTGATATCGAAAGACCCCGCATGGGTCGATCCATCGGCACCGACAAGGCCAGCGCGGTCAATCGCGAACCGCACCGGCAAATTCTGGATGCACACATCATGCACCACCTGGTCATAGGCGCGTTGAAGGAAGGTCGAATAAATCGCGCAGAAGGGCCGCATCCCTTGCGCCGCCAACCCGGCGGCAAAGGTAACCGCATGTTGTTCTGCGATGCCGACATCGAAGCTGCGATCCGGGAACGCTTTGGCAAAACGGTCAACGCCCGTGCCCGATGGCATTGCCGCCGTAATCGCGCAAATGGTGGGATCGCGCTGCGCTTCCTTGATGAGCGCGTCGCCGAACACATTCTGATAGGCGGGCGGCCCCGGCGGGGCCTTTACCTGTGTGCCGGTGATGACGTCGAACTTTTGAACGCCGTGATATTTGTCGGCCGCTGCTTCGGCGGGGGCATAGCCCTTGCCCTTCACCGTCACGACATGGACCAGGATCGGCCCTTCTTCGGCATCGCGGACATTTTCGAGCACAGGGATCAGTTGGTCGAGGTTATGCCCATCGATCGGGCCGACATAGTAAAAGCCAAGTTCTTCGAACAACGTGCCGCCCATCGCCATACCACGGGCGAATTCGTCGGTCTTTTTCAGCCCCTCGGCAAGCGGACGCGGCAGGCGCTTGGCGAATTTCTTGGCAAGATCGCGCAGGCTCAAAAACTCGCGGCTCGACACGATGCGCGAGAGATAGGCCGACAGTCCGCCCACCGGCGGCGCAATCGACATGTCATTGTCATTCAGGATCACGATCAGCCGGTTGCCCGCCTGTTCGGCATTGTTCATCGCTTCATAGGCCATGCCCGCCGACATCGACCCATCGCCGATCACGGCAATCCCCTTGCCTGGCTTTCCCGAAAGCTTGTTCGCGACCGCAAAGCCAAGCGCGGCCGAAATCGATGTGGAGGAATGCGCCGCGCCGAACGGATCATATTCGCTTTCGCTGCGCTTGGTAAACCCGCTCAGCCCCCCGCCCATGCGCAGCGTGCGAATGCGGTCGCGTCGCCCGGTGATGATCTT
This sequence comes from Sphingomonas sp. UBA4766, assembly GCA_002403415.1. Classification (GTDB taxonomy): domain Bacteria; phylum Pseudomonadota; class Alphaproteobacteria; order Sphingomonadales; family Sphingomonadaceae; genus Sphingomonas. Next base: position 4,001 of record DHHS01000200.1, read on the forward strand.
GTGCGGGTAACATTGGTGGCCAACATCCCACACCAGCCGGTCGTCAGGCGTGTTGAACACATAATGGATCGCGGTTGTGAGTTCGACCACGCCCAGCCCGGAACCCAGATGACCGCCGGTCACGCCGACTGCCGAAATCACTTCCTGTCGCAGTTCGTCGGCAAATTGGCGCAACTGTTCGGGGGCCAGCTTGCGCAGGTCGGCGGGAATGCGGACCTGATCGAGCAGCGGCGTGTTTGGTTCGTTGGACATGCGAAACTTCCTATTGACGAACGCTCGCCTTAGCCGACAAAAATGCAAAGGTGAACACCGGGCCGATTTGGCCAAAGATGACGACCCGGGATTGTCGCGCTAAGGCCACACCATGCCCGCCACCCCCGCCTGGCCCCCGCAATCAACCCCGCGCCTGTTTGTCGCGGCCCCGCTCACGGCCGGCCTGCGCTCGATCGACGGCCCACAGGCGCATTATCTGGCTGGTGTCATGCGGATCAAGCCGGGCGATCCGATCAAGCTGTTCGACGGCGAAAGCGGCGAATGGCTGGCGGTGGCACGAGAGGTGGGACGCAAGTCATTGGTCGTGGAGCTGACAGCGCAATTGCGCGAGACAGAGGCCGTGCCCGACCTCTGGTTATGCGCCGCCCCGCTGAAGAAGGGGCGGATCGACTGGCTCGCGGAAAAAGCGTGCGAGTTGGGCGTCGCGCGGCTGGTGCCGGTCATCACCGCGCGCACGATCGTCGACCGGCTCAATGCCGAGCGACTTTACGCGCACATGGTCGAAGCCGCTGAGCAATGCGGACGCACCGTGGTGCCGGAGCTTGCCGAGCCCGTGAAGCTGGCCGCCTTGCTGCGCGATTGGGGCGACCGGCAGCTGTTTTTCGCCGACGAGACGGGTGGCGCACCCGCCGCCTCCGCCATGGCGGCGCGCACAGGTCCCGCCGCGATTCTGATTGGCCCGGAGGGCGGATTTACCCCGGACGAGCGCGACGCGATTCGCGCGGTGCCGCGATCGGTCGGCATCGGCCTCGGCCCCCGCATCCTGCGCGCGGACACGGCGGCGGCGGCTGCGGTCACGCTGTGGATGGCAAACGCGGGCGATTGGGGCCCCTAGCGCGGGGACGCGGGCCGCGCTAAAGCGCGAAATCATGAGCACCAAGACCGTTTCCGATCCCAAATCAGCGGTCATCGAGCACCGCGACCAATTGATCGCGAGCTTTGCAAAGGGCGAAAAGCCCAAGGATCGCTGGCGCATCGGCACCGAGCACGAGAAGTTCGTGTACACGACGAACGATCACCGCGCGCCCAGTTATGACGAGCCAGGCGGCATCCGCGACCTGCTCATGGCGCTCTCCGAATTCGGCTGGCAGCCTGTGATGGAGCGCGGCAACGTCATTGCGATGTCGGGCGCCGATGGCTCGATCAGCCTGGAGCCCGCCGGGCAGTTCGAACTGTCGGGCGCCCCGCTCGACAATCTGCACCAGACCTGCGCGGAAACCGGCCGCCATCTGGAACAAGTGCTGAAGGTTGGCGAACGGCTTGGCATCGGCTTTCTGGGGCTGGGCATGTGGCCCGACAAGGCGCGCGCCGAACTGCCCATCATGCCCAAGGGGCGCTATGCGATCATGCTGCGCCATATGCCGCGCGTGGGCAGCATGGGCCTGGACATGATGCTGCGAACTTGCACCATACAGGTTAATTTAGACTATAGTTCAGAAGCCGATATGGTGAAGAAGTTCCGGGTGGGCCTTGCGCTGCAACCGCTGGCGACAGCATTGTTCGCCAATTCGCCGTTCACCGAAGGGCGGCCCAACGGGATGCTGAGTTACCGCAGCCACATCTGGTCGGATACCGACCCGGCGCGCACTGGCATGTTGCCGTTCGTGTTCGAGGACGGCTTTGGTTATGAACGCTATGCGGATTACGCGCTCGATGTGCCGATGTATTTTGTCTATCGAGACGGCCAGTATATCGACGCGGCGGGTCTTAGCTTTCGCGATTTCCTGCGCGGCGAATTGTCGGTGCTGCCGGGCGAATTGCCGACGATGGAGGATTGGAACGATCATCTGTCGACCGCCTTTCCCGAAGTGCGGCTGAAATCCTTCCTCGAAATGCGCGGCGCCGATGGCGGCCCGTGGAACCGGATTTGCGCACTGCCCGCGCTGTGGGTAGGGCTGCTCTATGACCAGGCCGCGCTCGATGCAGCATGGGATTTGGTCAAGGGGTGGGACATGGCCGCGCGTGAGGCGCTGCGTTCGTCCGTCCCCCGGCTCGCGCTCGATGCGCCGCTTCCCGGCGGGGGGCGCCTGCGCGATATTGCGGGCGAGGTGCTTGACATCGCCCATGCGGGACTTGCGGCACGGGCGCGGGTGGACGCGGGCGGCTCGAACGAGACCGGGTTCCTCGATCCGCTGCATGAGATTGTGCGGTCGGGGAAAGTCCCCGCGCAATCACTGCTTGACCGCTATCACGGCGCGTGGGGCGGCGATGTCAGCCGGATTTACGATGAGATGCGGTTCTAGGGCCGAGCCTTCGATGCAACCGGCACGCCCGCATTGATCGGTCGTCCCGACAGCCAGCGGAAGAACAGCGGCACGGGCCCGTTGCGCTCCATCCACTGCCAATAGCTGACATAATCGGGGTCGGCGCTCAGATGCCATTCCTCGGTCTTGGCGCGCCAAAAATAAATCCCGCTGACCACCGCCAGCAACACGGTGGCACGCACGCCATCGACCCAGCTCCCCACGGTCAGAAATGGCAGCGTCGACAGCCACCAGAACAGATTCTTCGAAAGATAGGCGGGGTGGCGCGTGATCGCATAGGGCCCGTGGGTCAAAATGCCACGGTGCGTGAGGTTGGAAAAGCGAAAGCCGAACGCCACCGTCGCCCAGGCGTAAACCGCCGTGAGCGCGACAAGCAGCACGCCGTCAATCGCCATCAGCACCGGGTAATTGCCCAGCCAGTGCGTCCAGTCCGCTGTGCCCGGATGGTAATCCAGCGGCCGCCCGGCATCCATCAACACGAAGGGCGGGTAACAGATCAGCGCGGCCGTCCATCCCGCCGCATAGGGCGTGGCACTCCTGATATGCGCGTCGAGGGGGCGCATGGTGAGCACATAGCCCACCGTCGCAAACGCGACATCAATCACAAACATAAAGGTAATCAGCCAATTGGCGAGCGCCACCGGATTGGTCAGAATGACGGCCCAATCGGCACGGATGAAATCACCAAAGCCCGGCGGCACAATCGCCAACATAAAGGCGAGGAAGAAAGCCTTCACTGCCCAGCTGCGCAAATGGCTGTAAATCGCCTCCGCCTCAACCCGCTCGGTGCCCATCATCCACGCGCCCAGCGCCCAGGCGCCGTCACGCGGCTCCACCAACTTGCGGTCGAAATAGAGGACATAAGGGATTGAGCCGATGAACACGAACGGCGCCACCGCCCCCAGCACGCTCATCGAAAAGGCAAAGCGATCGTTCCAATAGAAGCGGCACGTGAAGTAGATGAGCGCAATCCCGACCCAGGTGACCCACAAACCCGCAAGCTTCGTCAGACTAATGTCGAAGGTCTCGCGCCACGGCTTGTGCTGCGCCCAGTCGATGCCGGTTGATGGGCGGCGGTGCACCTTGTCCACGAAGATCGACCATAACACCATCGGCACACCGCACGCGACCAGATTGGTGAGCGCCGAGAGCGGCCCGTCCATCTTGAACCAGCGCGCAACCGCGACCCAGGCGAGCAACCCGGCCAGCCCCGCGATGCCGACGCCGGTGCTAACGGCCGAGGCCGGGCGCGGATCAGCGCCGGTGGCGCGGGCAAGAGAGGGATCGTGCAACATCGCCGCTCGATTACCCCGAAAAGGGTAAGCAAGCGGTGAAGGATGCGTTCAGCGCGCGCCGCGGCGCCCTATTCCGATGCGCGTCCCCGCCACAGGATGGCCCATCCCGCGCACGCCGCCAGCAGCCCCACCGCGCCGCCGATCACCAGCACTGTCAAGATCGCTTCCTGCACTGGGGTGCCCACCCGGCCCCCGCTCGCGATCGGCTCCAGCCGCGTCGCGCCGAACACCGCCGCCAGCGTCAGACCCGACACCACCGTATAGGTCGACAGCCACAACGCATTCGACAACAGCATCGATGCGCGCGGCGCCAACCGCCCATGCGGCCACAACAGGCCAAAGGCGATCAGCGCAACGCCGCTCTGCACGGCGGCTGTATGAGCCGCCAGCGCGAGGCGCGGGCTTGAAAAATACGGAATCGCCGCGCCCAGTGCCAGCCCGAACAGGAACAGCCACAGCCCCGATTTCGCCAGCCGCATCGACCATTTGTCCAACATCACGCCTCTCCATACCAGTTCTCACCGCGCTGTGTGCGCGATCTGCTTGCGCATCGCACGGCTTGCCGGTAATCGCCAAGGTTCCCGATGCGGGTATAGCACAATGGTAGTGCAGCAGCCTTCCAAGCTGAATACACGGGTTCGATTCCCGTTACCCGCTCCACCCCCCTGGCTGGATTGTTCCATGACCGCCGCGACGCTTGCCGATGCGAAAGCCCAGATTATCGCCGCCGGGCGGTGGCTTGATGGCAAGGGTTGGGCACCGGCGACGGCGGGCAATTATTCGATGCGCTTGGCCGATGGTCGTTTCGCGATCACCGTCTCGGGATGGCACAAGGGGCGGCTGACCGATTTCGGGGTGATGACCGTCGATGCCGAGGGGCGCGCGCTCGACGGCAAGAAACCATCCGCCGAAACCGCGCTGCACATGGCGCTCTATGCGCGCTTCCCGGAAGTGAACGCCGTGCTGCACAGCCATTCGCCCGAAGCCGTCGGCATGAGCCGCGCCTATGCGACCGCACCCTCCTTCACGCTGGCGGGGCACGAAATGCTCAAGGTGCTGCCCGGTTTCACCACCCATGAGGCCGCGTTCGACTTGCCGATTGTCGACAATAGTCAGGACATGGCCGAGATCATCGCCGCGCTTGAGCCGGTGATGCTGGCGGAGGTGCCGCCGCCCGCCTATCTTATCCGTGGTCACGGCCTGTATGGCTGGGGCCGTGACATGGCCGAGGCCGAACGCGTGATCGAAGGCGTCGAATGGATGATCGCCGCCGAACTCGCCGAGGCGCGTTTCCGGGAGGGCATGCGATGAGCCGATTGCAGATTTTCAACGATGACGACGCGGGCACCGCGCTGCTCGACACCGAGGATGCGGGCGTGATTGCAGCGGAACTGGACGCCATCGGCGTGCGGTTTGAACGCTGGCCCACCCGCCCCGTCGCCAGCCCGGACGACGTGCTGAGCGCCTACGCCACTGAAATTGATGCGCTGACGGCGGAGGGCGGCTATCGCTCGATCGACGCAATGCGCGTGACGCCCGACCACCCCGACCGCGCGGCGATCCGCACCAAATTCCTTGCCGAACATACCCATGCCGAGGATGAGATCCGCTTCTTCGTCGAGGGCGAAGGGCTGTTCACGCTGCATGAGGGCAGCCGCGTGTTCAACATGCTGTGCACACAGGGCGATTTGATTTCGGTGCCGGCCGGCATGCGCCACTGGTTCGACATGGGCGAACGGCCGCATTTCACCGTCATCCGCCTGTTCCTGAACCCCGATGGCTGGATCGCGACCTTTACCGGCGACGACATCGCTGCGCGTTTCCCCCGTCACGAGCCGGTAGCTGCCTGAGTGATCAAGGCGATTGTCACCGATATAGAGGGGACGACGTCGTCGATCGCCTTTGTGGCAGACGTGCTGTTTCCCTATGCGCGCGCACGGCTGGGCGATTATTGCGCTGCCCACCCCGTGGATGTCGCGCCGATCCTCGCCGATGTGCAGGCGATCGAACCGGGTGATCCGATCGCAACCATGACCCGGTGGATTGATGAGGACCGCAAGATCACCCCGCTCAAGACGCTTCAGGGGATGATCTGGGA
>DHHS01000200.1:10295-11500 GCA_002403415.1 Sphingomonas sp. UBA4766
CGCTCCGCCGCTGGCACGCGGCAGGTTTGAAGCTTTATGTATTTTCCAGCGGATCGGTGGCCGCGCAAAAGCTGATCTTCGGGTTTAGCGAGGCAGGCGACCTGACCCCGCTTTTCTCGGGCTATTTCGATACGACGACAGGGCCAAAGCGCGAGGCCATCGCCTATACCCGCATCGCCGAGGCCGCCAGGATGACACCGGGCGACATGTTGTTCCTGTCTGATGTCGCAGCAGAAACCGACGCGGCAAAGGCGGCGGGGATGCAGGCACTGTTGATCGACCGCACGGGAGCCCCTGCCGACATCGCCAGTTTTGAGGATATTGCGCTGTGAAGCTGAATGGCACCCACACCCGATCGATCATGCGCACCGATGATGGCAAGGGCGCGCGCATTCTCGACCAGCGCGACTTGCCGTGGAAAGTCACTTGGGTCGAGCTGCGCGACGTGGCGACGGCGGAGCGTGCGATCCGCGAAATGTGGACGCGCGGCGCCCCGCTGATCGGCGCGACCGCCGCCTATGGCCTCGCGCTGGCGCTGGCCGAGGATGCGAGCGACGACGGGCTGGCGACGGCGCACAAGTTCCTGCTGGCGGCCCGCCCCACGGCGGTCAATCTACGCTGGGCTTTGGACGATGTCGCAGCCCATGTCCGCCCCCTCCCCACGCCTGAGCGCGCGCAAGCCGCCTTTGCCCGCGCCGATGCGATTGCGGACGAGGACGCGGCGATGAGCGAAGCGATCGGCACCCATGGGCTTGAGATTTTACGCGATCTGCACGCGCAACACCCCGACCGACCGCTCAACATCCTGACGCATTGTAACGCGGGCTGGCTGGCGACGGTCGATTACGGCACCGCGACCGCGCCCATCTACATGGCGCATGACGCAGGGATTCCGGTGCATGTCTGGGTCGACGAGACCCGCCCGCGCAATCAGGGCGCGCTGCTCACCGCGTTCGAACTGGCGAACCACGGCGTGCCGCACACCGTGATTGTCGATAACGCGGGCGGCCATCTGATGATGAACAGGCAAGTTGACATGGTGATCGTCGGCACCGACCGGGTCGCGGCGAATGGCGATGTCTGCAACAAGATCGGCACCTATCTGAAGGCGCTGGCGGCCAAGGACAACGGCATCCCCTTCTATGTGGCACTGCCGTCGACGACGTTCGACGCGACCACCCCGACCGGCGCCGACGTGCCGATCG
>DHHS01000001.1:0-7140 GCA_002403415.1 Sphingomonas sp. UBA4766
ATAAGATCTCCAGTAAAATTGGGGGAATGCATCCGCTTTTCGGTAGCGACGCGCGGAAGGTTACATGGGTAAAATCAACCCTTGTAGAGCGCGTCAAGCCGCGCGCCATAAACCTGTTTCAGCACATGGCGACGAATCTTGAGCGACGGGGTAAGCTGTTCATTTTCAATTGCAAAGGGCTCATCCGCAATGATGAAGCGGCGCACGCGCTCAATCACCGACAAATCCTTGTTCACGCGCTCGACGGCGGCCGCGAGCGCGGCGCGGTAATCCGGATTGTCGGCAAGCCGCGCAAAGTCACAGCTTGCGCCGGACCGCGCGCAAAATTCCTGCGTCCATTCAGGGTCAGGGACGAGCACGGCCACCATATGCGGTTTGCGGTCGCCCGCGATCATTGCCTGCAGGATTTCGGGCTGCAGGGTCAGCATCCCCTCCACCTTTTGCGGGGCAACGTTGTCGCCCTTATCATTGATAATAAGGTCTTTTTTGCGATCGGTGATCTTGATCCGCCCCTTTGCGTCGATGACGCCGATGTCGCCGGTGTGGAGCCAGCCATCGCGCAGCACGCGCCGCGTTTCTTCGTCATTACGCCAATAGCCGTGCATCACCAGTTCACCGCGCACCAGGATTTCGCCATCCTCGGCAATGCGCACTTCGGTGTTGGCGAGCGGCGGGCCGACGGTGTCGTGCTTCAGCCCGACGGCGGGGCGGTTGCACGAAATCACCGGCGCCGCCTCGGTCTGGCCATAGCCCTGAAGGAAGGTAATGCCGAGCGAGTCGAAGAAGATACCGATTTCGGGATTGAGCGGCGCGCCGCCCGATACCATCGCCTTGATTCGCCCGCCAAACCGCTTGGCGATGCGCGGCTTTAGTGTCGCGCCGAGTAGCGCGTTCATCGGCAGGTCGAGCGCGCCGCGCTTGCCCGCTGCCTTGCGCCCGCCAATGCCGACTGCCTGGTTCATCATGAAGGTTGCGAATCTGCCCTGTTTTTCAACCTGTTTCACGATCCGCTGGCGCAGCACTTCGAAAAGGCGTGGGACCACGACCATGATCGTCGGGCGGGTTTCCTCGATATTGGACGCGAGTTTGTCGAGCCCTTCCGCATAATAAATCTGCGCGCCCAGCCCGATGGGGAAATGCTGGCCGCCAGTATGTTCATAGGCGTGGGACAGCGGGAGGAATGACAGGAACACTTCGTCTGCCCAGCCAAAGTCCTCGCTGATGATCGTGCAGCACCCATTGACGTTGTGCAGGATAGCGCCGTGATGCTGCACCACGCCGCGCGGCGCGCCACCGGTACCGCTGGTGTAGATGATGCAGGCGGGGTCTTCGCGCTTGAAGTCGGCCGCTGCCTCGGCTGAGTCGGGCGTGGTGGGGTGATCGGCGATCAACATGTCCCACGAGTGAAATGCCAGCGGCCCGGCTTGCGCGACCCGCAAATCCTCCATCCCGATGACAAAACGCGCCTGTGACGATCGCAACGCGGCGGGGAGCAGCGTTTTGGCAAGCTTCGCGTTCGACACGATGATCGCGCGCGCGCCACTGTTTTCCAGGATATGCGCGTGATCGCGTTCGGTATTGGTGGTGTAAGTGGGGACGGTAATGCACCCCGCCGCCATGATCGCCAGGTCGCTGATGCACCATTCGGGCCGGTTTTCGGATACCAGCATGACCCGGTCACCGGGGTTCAGCCCGATCGCTTTCAGCGCCGATGCAAGTGCTGCAACTTGCGCCGCGGCCGTTGCCCAGCTGATCGATTGCCAGCGCCCGCCCGCCTTGGCCCAGAGGAACGGCTTGTCACCGCCTGCGCGGGCGCGCGCGAAAAACATCGCGACGAGATTGGGAAAATGTTCAAGCTTTCGCATCACTTCTCCAGGAAGGCCGCCCCCGCGACCGCGTCATGCCGTGCGGCGTCCGATTGGCGGTCCGCGCTCATTCGCTCAGCGCGACCCCCACGCTGCGCGGGTCCGCCGCTCCAACCCAGCCGCGCCGTGTACGTTCCGCCGCATTCGCCTTCAACCCCAGCCGCGCGACCGACACTTTGTGGCCCAGCGCCTCAAGCGCGGGTTTCAGCGCCTCGCGCCCCGTCCCCTGTTCAAGCACCAGCGTGTTGCCGCTGAAATAGACCAGCCCCTCACCGATCGACGCACGCGCGTCCATCCCCCAGTCGAGGTGAGCGATCAGTGCCTTGGCGACCTGCATGATGATGGTCTTGCCGCCCGCAGCGCCGACGGTGAACACCGGGACGCCCTTGGCATTGTAAACAATCGTCGGCGACATCGACGAGAGCGGCCGCTTCCCGCCCTCCACCCGATTGGCGACCGGGGCGCCGCCGCGTTCAGGGGCGAAGGTAAAGTCGGTCAGTTCGTTGTTGAGCACAAAGCCGCCCGCCAGAATCTGGCTCCCAAACGGTCCCTCCACCGTAGAGGTCATCGTGCCGATATTGCCGCGCCGGTCGATCGCGACGAAATGGGTGGTGCCCGCGATTTCGCCCGAAAGTGCGGCAGTGCGCGGTTCCGCGCCGGGGGGCGTGCCCGCTTCATACGTGCCCAGCGACTTGTCGGGCGAAATCAGCATCGATCGCGAGCGGAGATACGCCTTGTCGATCATGCCGGTCACGGGCACGCGTACGAAATCGCTATCGGCCAGATATTTTTCGCGGTCGGCATAGGCGAGCAGCATTGCCTCGCCGATCAAGTGCCACGCCACCGGGCTGGCCGCGCCCAGCTTTTTCATGTCGAACCGTTCGACCATGCCCAGCACTTGCAGGACGGTTACTGCGCCGGACGAAGGTGGGCCCATGCCGCAAATCTTGTAGCCGCGATAGGTGCCGCATACCGGCGGGCGCTCCTTCGCGCGATAGGCGGCGAGGTCGGCGAGGGTGATGTCGCTGGGGTTGCGCTCGGCGGTGGTGGCGGCGGTGACAATCGCCTGGCCGGTCTCGCCGGTGTAAAACGCATCCGCGCCGCCATCGGCAATCAGCCGCAGCGTCCGGGCGAGATCAGGGTTCTTCACCAGCGCACCCTCGCTCAGCGGCTTGCCGTCACGGGTATATTGCGCGCGGATGGCGGGGAAGCTGCTCCACACCTGGCTGACAAATCCCATCCCAGCCGCCATCGGGCGCGTGACGGTATAACCCTGTTCCGCCAGCCGGATTGCGGGAGCAAACAGCGCTTTCCAAGCCAGCTTGCCAAAGCGCTTGTGCACCATGGCCATCAGCCGGATATTGCCGGGCACACCGACCGACTTGCCGCCGGGCACCGCTTGAAAAAACGGGATCGGCTTGCCGTCGGCGCCGACAAAGCGCTGCGGGGTGGCGGCTGACGGCGCGGTTTCGCGACCGTCGATGGTGATGAGCTTGCCGCCCGCCAGTTGATAGACGAAAAACCCGCCGCCACCGATGCCGCTTGATTGCGGCTCGACTACGGTGAGCGCGAGCATCATGGCCATTTGCGCATCCGCCGCACTGCCGCCTGCGCGCAGGATTTCGCGACCAGCCTCGGCGGCGCGCGGATCCGCTGCGGAGACAATGCCCTTGGCTGATGCTTTGGCGGTGGGCGCATTGACGCGTGCGTCGGAAGCGCTGGCCGTGATTAAAAGCGTCGCCGTCAGCGCGTGGATCAGTTTTTTCATGCCTCAATTCCTAACCATATTTGCCGTAGCGTCAAAGCGCTTTGGCAGCGCGCGCGTCGGCGAGCGTCGCAAAGCCGTCGCGGCGCAGGCGTGCGGCGAGGCCCGTGTTGATCGCGCGCGCGAGGCCCGGGCCATGATACACAAGGGCAGAATAAAGTTGCACCAGCGACGCGCCCGCCAGCAGGCGCGCATAGGCTTCCTCCGCGCTGTCGATCCCCCCGACCGAGATCAGCGGTATCGCCCCGCCGGTGCTTGCGTGCGCCTCCGTCAGCTTCGTGCGCGCCAGCCCTGCCAGCGGGGCGCCTGACAGCCCCCCGACTTCGGCTGCGTGGGCGGAGCGAAGCGGTGGGCGGCTGATCGTCGTGTTGCTGATGATGAGCGCGTCGATGCCCGCCTCAATCGCCGCCCGGGCGACATGGTCGATCCCGGCGGCATCAAGATCGGGTGCGATTTTCAGGAACAGCGGTGTTGCCCCGCGCGCTTCCGCGCTTGCCGCCAGCAATTCCGCCAGCGCCGCGCCATGTTGCAAATCGCGCAGGCCCGGTGTGTTCGGCGAACTGATGTTGATCGTCACATAGTCTGCATGGGGTGCCGCTTTGGCAACGCCGGTGCGATAATCGGCGATCCGGTCCACCGCGTCCTTGTTCGCGCCGACATTGATGCCCAGCACGCCGCGCCGTCGCGCCGCCGCCGCGCGGGGGAGGGCCGCGTCAATGCCGCCATTGTTGAACCCAAGCCGGTTGATGACGCCCTCATCCTCGACGAGGCGGAAGATGCGTGGTTTGGGATTGCCCGGCTGAGGGAGGGGAGTCAGCGTGCCAATTTCCACACTGCCAAAGCCCAGCGCGAACCAGCCGTCGATTGCCGTGCCGTTTTTGTCGACGCCCGCTGCCAACCCCAGGGGCGAAGCAAAGTCGATGCCCGCCACGCGCGTCGCCAACGCGGGGTCAGGCGGCGGCGCGGCCCCCGGCGAACCGATGCGAGCCCAGGCCGCCAGCGCTTCGAGTGTCAGGCCGTGCGCGCGTTCGGCATCGAGCGCGAACAGGGCAGGGCGGATCCGCGAGAACATGGCGGATGCTTTGGCAGCACGATCGCGCGGTAGCAACGCTGCCCATTTCGAAATCGTCGATTGACAATCAGACTGATTTTGTCTGATTGAGCATCGATGCGTCTTTCCAGCCTTGCCGATTATGCCGTGGTCATGATGAGTGCGGCCGCGCGCCATTGCGGCGTCAGCGGGCGGCTCAACGCGACGCTGCTCGCTGAGGAAACGGGCATCCCGCTTCCGACCGTGCAGAAACTCGTCAGCCGCTTGTCGGCGGCCGGGCTGATCGAAAGTGCGCGCGGCACCGGCGGCGGCTTTCGCCTGTCGCGCCCGCCCGCCAGCATCAGCCTTGCCGATATTGTCGAGGCGGTTGAGGGGCCGATTGCGATGACCGCCTGTGTCGATGAGGGGCGCCATGATTGCCAGATTGAGGAGAATTGCCGCGTGAAGCCGCATTGGAATGCCGTCAACGGGGCTGTGCGCGGCGCGCTCGCCGGGGTCAGCCTCGCCAGCTTGTCGGCGGCAGGAGCTGCGTGATGGCAACCAAAAATGCCGAGGCAATTGCCGCCGCCAACAAGAAGTATGAATGGGGTTTCAGCTCTGACATCGCGCAGGAATTCGCGCCCAAGGGGTTGAGCGAGGACACCGTTCGCTTCATCTCCGCCAAAAAGGGTGAGCCCGAATGGATGCTCGACTGGCGGCTTAAGGCCTATCGCCACTGGCTGACGATGACGTCGCCCGATTGGGCCAAGTTGCAGATCGATCCGATCGATTATCAGGACGCCTATTATTACGCCGAGCCCAAGGCCAAGCCAAAACTCGGTTCGCTCGACGAGGTCGATCCCGAGATTTTGCGCGTTTACGAAAAGCTGGGCATCCCGATTGAAGAGCAGAAGGTGCTCGCCGGGGTGGAGGGCGCGCGCAAAGTGGCGGTGGACGCCGTGTTCGATTCGGTGTCGGTCGCGACAACCTTCCGCAAGGAACTCGAAGCGGCCGGCGTCATTTTCCGCAGCATTTCAGAGGCGATCAAGGAATATCCTGATCTGGTGCGCAAATGGCTCGGCAAAGTGGTGCCGATGCACGACAATTATTTCGCCGCGCTCAACTGTGCGGTGTTTAGCGACGGGACGTTCGTCTACATTCCCGAAGGCGTGCGCTGCCCGATGGAATTGAGCACATATTTCCGCATCAATGCCGAGAATACCGGCCAGTTCGAGCGGACGTTGATCGTCGCCGACAAGGGCGCCTATGTGTCTTATCTTGAAGGCTGCACCGCGCCGATGCGCGATGAGAACCAATTGCACGCAGCCGTGGTCGAACTGGTCGCGCTCGACGATGCCGAGATCAAATATTCGACCGTGCAAAACTGGTATCCCGGCGACGAAAACGGGCGTGGCGGCATTTACAACTTCGTCACCAAGCGCGCCTTGTGTCAGGGCGCACGATCAAAGGTGTCGTGGACGCAGGTCGAGACCGGCAGCGCCGTTACGTGGAAATATCCATCGTGCGTGCTGAATGGCGAAGATAGCGTCGGTGAATTTTATTCGGTCGCAGTCACCAATAACTGCCAACAGGCAGATACCGGCACCAAGATGATCCATAATGGCCGGGGGAGCCGATCGACCATTGTGTCGAAGGGGATTTCGGCGGGACGCAGCGACAATACCTATCGCGGATTGGTGCGCGTCGCGCCGGGCGCGGAAGGGGTGCGCAATTTTACCCAGTGCGATTCGCTGCTGCTCGGCGATCAATGCGGTGCGCACACCGTGCCCTATATCGAGGTCCGCAACCCGTCGGCGCAGATCGAGCACGAGGCAACGACGTCGAAGATTTCCGACGACCAGCTCTTCTACGCGATGCAGCGCGGGCTGGATCAGGAAGCGGCCGTCGCGCTGATCGTCAACGGCTTTGCGAAGGAAGTGCTGCAGCAATTGCCGATGGAATTTGCGGTCGAAGCGCAAAAGCTGCTGGGGATTTCGCTTGAGGGGTCGGTTGGATGACTTTCGCCGATCTCGACAAAGGTTGGCGTCCTGAAGCCCCTCCCCTTCAGGGGAGGGGTTTGGGGTGGGGGCTGTCGGTAGAGCAAATCCGCTGGCTCCAAGAACGTGCGCACGAAATGCGCCGCAATCCGACGGAACCTGAAAAGCGTTTGTGGCGAAACCTGTCGAACAGTCAGGTCGATGGCCTGAAGTTTCGCCGGCAGGAAGTTATCGGGCCTTATATTGCGGATTTTATGTGTCCGGCGAGGTCGCTAATCGTTGAGGTTGATGGCGATACGCATGATGAGGCCAAGGATCGGTTGCGCGACGATGTGCTGGAGCAGTTCGGGTTCTTGGTGCTGCGAGTCACGAATGCGGATGTGATGACCAATGCCGAGGGTGTTGTTGAGGCTATACGTCTTGCTGCCTTGGGTCGTTCTTCGCGCCACAGCCCCCACCCCAACCCCTCCCCTGAAGGGGAGG
>DHHS01000001.1:7431-7718 GCA_002403415.1 Sphingomonas sp. UBA4766
CCCCCACCCCAACCCCTCCCCTAAAGGGGAGGGGCTTAAGGAAGGAATTTCGCTTGAGGGGAGTGCGAGGTGATGACCATCGATGACGCCGCATACTTCGCAGAAACAATGACCGATCTGCAGAGGGAAGTGATTTTGCTTTGCTCGAAGTCAGGAACTTTTGGGTATTCACAGCTCGCTGAAAAGGTTGGTGTCAGCTACCTGGAAGCGCAGCAAGTCGGGCATTTTCTGCAGTCTGCGAATTTGGCCACAATCGGTTTGCTCAAACCGGGATTTAACGGTTCGGG
>DHHS01000201.1 GCA_002403415.1 Sphingomonas sp. UBA4766
CATCGAGCACCGCGCCGCCCGGTTGGTTGGCGAAGCGTTGTTGCCGCATCTTGAGTGCTGACCGGACCAGCGGATGCGCCGATACCACCGACGCCGCCTTGCCAATCTCGTCGCTGCGCAAAGCGCTGTCGGCCAACAGCGCGTCGTCGAAATCGCAGGCGGCAACGCCATCCGCCTCGATCCCCGGATCCAGTTCCAGCCGCAGCAGGTTGAGCGCCACCGCGCGATAGAGCAGCCCGGTGTCGAGGTGCGGCAGCTCGTAATGCCGGGCGAGCGCGCGCGCGATGGTGCCCTTGCCCGATGCGGCGGGTCCGTCAACGGCGATAATCATGCGCCCCCCCCTGCATGCGCACCGCTCAGGGCGTCCAACAGATCGAAAAACGTCGGAAAGCTCGTGGCGACGGGGGCAGCATCATCAAGCGTCACGTCGCGGCGGCACTGGAGCGCGGCAACCGCCATGCTCATGGCGATGCGGTGGTCAAGCTGCGTCGCAATCACGCCGCCGCCGGGGAGCGGATCACCTCCGCTGCCAGTAATGGCCAGCCCGTCGTCAAATTCCTCCACCCTTGCGCCGATTGCCCGAAGGGCTGCAGCCATCGCGGCGATCCGGTCCGATTCCTTTACCCGCAATTCATGTGCTCCGCGCGCAACCGTGCGGCCTTGGGCGAAGGCTGCGGCCACAAACAGTGCCGGATATTCATCGATCATGCTGGGGGCGAGATCGACCGGAACGTCGATTGCGCTGAGCGGCGCGTGACGCACGATCAGATCGGCAACCGGCTCGCCGCCGACGAGGCGCGGCTGCGCCTCTGTGATGTTGGCGCCCATCATCCGCAGCGCCGTGATAAGGCCGGTCCGCGTCGGGTTCAGCCCGACATTGCCGATGGTGATATCGGAACCGGGGACGATGCTCGCCGCGACCATGAAGAACGCCGCGGACGAGGGATCGCCCGGGACCACAATCTGCTGGGGTCGCAATTCCGCCTCGCCGGTGATGGCGATAATCCGGCCCTCGGGGCCCTCGTCAACCATGACCGCCGCACCAAAGCCCGCCAGCATCCGCTCGCTGTGATCGCGCGTCGCAATCGGTTCGATCACTTGCGTCATGCCCGGCGTGTTGAGCCCTGCCAGCAGCACCGCAGACTTCACCTGGGCGGATGCGACCGGCAGCGTGTAGCGAATCGGAACCGCCGGGCACAGCCCGCGCACCATCAGCGGCAAGGTGCCGCCGGGGCTGGCGGTAATGTCCGCGCCCATTTGCACCAGCGGCTCAATTACGCGCGCCATCGGACGCCGCGACAGCGACGCATCGCCCACAAAGGTCGCGGTAATCGGGTGAGAGGCGACAAGTCCCATCAACAGCCGCGTCGATGTGCCCGAATTGCCCATGTCGAGCGCTTGGGCGGGTTGCAACAGCCCGCCCACTCCCACGCCGTCGACGCTCCACACGCCGTCCGCGCCGCGCTCGATCAATGCACCCATCGCGCGAAGCGCTGCGGCAGTGGCGAGCACGTCCTCCCCCTCGAGCAGCCCCACGATCCGGCTGGTGCCGATCGCAAGGCTGGCAAACATCAGCGCGCGGTGGCTGATTGATTTGTCGCCGGGCACAGTGATGGCGCCGCTCAGCGGCCTGGACGCGGTAATCAATCTGGGGGTAGGGGGCTCGGACACGGTTCGCGGCTTTGACAGCACGCTTGCGCTATGGCAAGGCGCGCGCCACTTTGCTTGGGGGTATCTCTGAGCAGGATCCCGTTCAAACGAAAGGTCACCGATGGTGAAGCCGGAATGGGGCACGAAGCGGACGTGCCCGAAATGCGCCACACGTTTCTATGATCTGGGCAAGGATGACCCCGTCACCTGCATCGAATGCGGGCATGTGTGGGAACCAGAACCCATTCTGAAATCGAAGCAACCCTTGCCGTTCGACGCACCCAAGACGCCGATCAAGGATGCCGATGACGATCTGGCCGACGGCGCGGAGGATCTGGACATCGCGGGTGATGATGAAGAACCCTCCCCCGATGATGAGGTCGATCTGGGCGGGGATGACGATCTGGGCGTTGAAACCGGCGGCGACGACGAAGAACGCTGATCGCCGCAACGCTGATGCCATGCATTGGCGAGGTGCTTGCAATGGGAGCGCCGCCCGGATATGGGCGTCGTCTTCCCGCGAAAATGGGGCCGTAGCTCAGCTGGGAGAGCGCTGCAATGGCATTGCAGAGGTCAGGGGTTCGATCCCCCTCGGCTCCACCATTTCAATCGGCTTGATAAAAAAGGGCGCCAGCGGATGATCCGCCGACGCCCTTTTTGCTGTTACCGGCTCATCTTAATAGCGCGTGCGCACGCCGATAAACAGATAACGGCCAATCCCCGATACGGGATAGGCTGAACTTGCGATATAGGGCTCAAGATTGGTCAGGTTATTGACCCCGCCGTAAAAGCTGAACTTCTTGTTCACATCGATGTTCATTGAAATATTCTGCACATAATAGGCTGGTGCAAAAGCTGCATTGCCAAATTCCGCCTGTGCCCGTTCGATTTGCACCGCACCGGCCACGCCCGTGCTGCCGATATATTGCAAGCTATAGTTGATCGATACGGGGCCACGCGCGACATTGACCGTTGCGACGCCCGAAAACTCGGGGACGCTTTGTTCGCGCAGTGCCGGATTGACCAGATTCGGGTTGCCCGGATCGAAGAAGCGGTTGACCCGCTGCGTCCAGTTCCCGTTCACGCCCAGATTGATGCGGGTCGAGGCACCGATCTGAAACGCATAATTTGCGGTGAAATCAACGCCTGCAGTCTCAATGCGACCAAAGTTGAGCTGCGTCTGGCTCAGGAAGTTGAACCCGAATGTCGCCGGACCAGCCGTTGGACCGTTACGCCGGAACAATGAACAGAATTGGTTCGGGAAGGTGATATTGTCATAGCAGGTGTTCACAATATCCTGCGCCGTGACGGCGGCGATCGCATCCTGAATACGGATCGAATAATAGTCCGCCGACAGCGTCAGCCCGCGCACGAAGCGCGGCTGCAACACCGTGCCGACGGTCCAGGTCGTGGCCTTTTCGCGCCGCAAATTCGGGTTGCCGCCGCTCGTTCCCGAAAACCGCCCGGTCAGCGGGTCGTTATAGGTTGCAAGGAACGCCGCCGGATTGGGAATGCCCAGCCGGGTCGCGTCCGCAAGGCAGTTGGTGGCCCGGTTCGGGTTCAAGCCACGGTTGACCAGGTCGCACGGATCCGACGGACGGAACGTCGCGCCCTGCGCCGGGCTGAACAATTCGGCTATGTTCGGCGCGCGGATCGCCACTGAATAAGTGCCGCGGAAGCGGATATCGCTGACCGGCGCGTAAGTGCCGTTGACGTTCCAGGTAAAGGTGCCGCCGACCGTCGAATAATCGGCATATCGGCCCGCCGCGCCCACCGTCAGTTCCTTGGCAAACGGCAAATCCTTCAAGAAGGGCAGGCGGAATTCGCCAAACACTTCCTTCACGTCGAATGCGCCACCCGTGTTGAGCGTGCGGGTCGACGGGTCAAAGATCAACTGCTGATTGGCCGAGATATCGCCGATGAACGTGCCGGCCGGACCGGCAGGCGACCCTTGCGGTAACAGCCCGAGTTCCAGATCGCTGAAGCGCGATGTTGATGTTTCGCGGCGATATTCGACACCAGCGGCGAATTGCACGGCACCACCGGGCAGATTGAAGAACCCACCCGTATCGCCGGTGACAGTCGCGGTGACCACCGTCTGCGTCAGCCGGAACCGGTCGGTCGTTGGCTGGGTGATGAAATTCACCCCTTCCTGACTGATCGAATTGACCCCGTTGAACAAGGTCACGGGCCGACACTGACCATCGCCGGGGCGGAAAGTGAAAAACCCGCCTTCGATGAACGGAAATGTTTCCGATCCCACATAGGGCACGTTGCTGATGTCGGAACGACAAATGGGCTGGCCATTTGGCCCGCGCACCGCGTCGATCGCAGCAAACAGGCGATCGTAAAGCACTGAGTTGCTCTGCGTGATCTGATTGTCGGTGCGTCCATAATTGCCGGCGACTTCATATTTTACATGTGGGGTAATCTCGCCCCGAACCCCCGCGACGATGCGATAAGTGTCGCGATTGGCCGTCTGGATATTCGGCCCTAGATCGAGGAAGTCGCGGCTGACGCGCAAGCCGCCGCCCGCAACCGCTTCTGCCTGTAAAACGGCGGGAATGAAGGGGTTGTCGGTGGGAATGAACAGCGAATCGTAGAACGTGTTGTAATTGTTGCGTGAAATCGCATTATTGCGGGTGTATTTTGCGTCCACGAACACTTCGGCGGCGGACGAAATTTCAAACCGCGCGCGGAAATTACCGTAAAAGCGCTCGCTGCCGGGGATAAGCGATGTCTCATTGGTGCGTTCCACCGCGCCGTCGCCGCCGAACTGGTTCTGGCTGGTCGAAATGATGCCGTCCTGGAAAATCCGCACGCCACCGCCCGGCGTCGACACATAGCACCCGCCGCCGCCAAAGCCGGTCCAGCCGACAAAGCTCTCATTACAATCGGCAATGCCGTTGTTGTTGATGTCGGACGTGAAGCGCACGAAATCGGCGCGGAAGATCAGGCCCGCGTTCGAACTGATCGCGAACACCGGCTGCCGGCCAATGACAAAGGCGGATGAATTGGCGGCGCGATCGATCAACGCCTGTTCGGCTGCGGTCGGAGTCCGCCCGGGGAACAGCGCCTGAAACGCTGCCAGCGACGTTGGAATGGTCGGTCCAAAGGAAATCCGGGTTGTGCGCGGCCCCGGACCACCCACGCGGAAATAGCTGGCGAAATTCGGCGTTGCAACCGGGTCGATATCGCCCACCTGAAACCGGCGCGCCGGGTTCGAATAGGTGGTCGAGTTATTGGCGCGGCCATTGTTGGCGGTGAACGGCCGGTCACCGAGCAAGATCTCGTTTTCCTTGGTGTATCCGCCTGCAATCGTGATGTTGCCGCGCCCATCGGCAAAGTTGAAGCCGTAAGCGCCGTCGATCCGATAGCCTGCGCCATCGCCGCGGTCCGACACCCCGGCCTGCGCATCGATCGTTAGCCCGCTGAAATTGCGTTTCAGCACATAATTGACCACACCGGTGACCGCATCCGACCCGTAAATGGCGGACGCGCCGCCGGTCAGCACGTCGACGCGCTCGATGAGATTGGCAGGAATGGTGGACACGTCGACCGTCTGCGCCCCGGCCACGCCCGACACATGGCGATAGCCGTCGATCACCACCAGCGTGCGGTTTGCGCCCAATTGACGCAGGTTGAGCGTTGCCTGGCCCACGCCGCCCCCGCCGCGTTCGATCGAATCCGCAACCGTGCCCGACGAAATCAGTGCCGGTA
Source organism: Sphingomonas sp. UBA4766 (assembly GCA_002403415.1). GTDB lineage: Bacteria > Pseudomonadota > Alphaproteobacteria > Sphingomonadales > Sphingomonadaceae > Sphingomonas. The sequence continues at coordinate 5,371 of DHHS01000201.1, forward strand.
TCTGGCGCAGGGTGGCGGTGATGTCGACCGCGCCCGCCGCCCGCAACTGATCCGCCGAAACCGAACTGATCGGCAGCGGCGCGGTCGCATTGGGATCAAGCTTCAGCCGGCTGCCGGTGACAACGACATCGGCACCTTCTTCGGTTGCCGGCGCTTCATTGGCGCCGGTGCGGGTGCGGTTTGGCCATAGGCGGGCATGGCAAGCGCCATTGCCCCAGCGGACGCTCCAACCAGCGCCAACGTCTTTCTCATCATTATATTCAGCCCCTTTGAACGACACAAAATGTCGAACAAAGGCTGAAACAACTTAGTTTGTTTTGCAACCTTGTTTGGCGCAGATCATGCTGCGACGCGCAAAATTGTCACCATGTGACATATGTGCGACACTATTTCGACGGTGGGCGGGTTGATAAGGGGGCTTTTTGCTCGGAAAGTGGTGCGGTGTAAAGGATCCGCATCACCGTGTCGCCGGGGTCGCGCAGCGGATCGGTGGCGATCGAACTGACCCGGCCGCTCTCAGGCGCTGTCAACGACTCGAGCGTGCGCCCAAAGGGATCGGCGAGCCGCGCGACGATCTGCCCCTTGACCACGGCATCGCCCAAATCGGCCAGCAGCGTGGCAAAGCCGCCCCGGCTTGTCCGCACCGTTGCCAGCGTGTCACCGACAAAGGGCGGCGGAGAGTTGTTTGGCGGAGCGGCACCTTCGGGCAGCATTTTAAGGTCGGCCATCACGCGCTGGATGCCCGCCACCGCCCTGCCGATCACGACTCGGTCGAAACTTTCCGGCCGATTCAGCTCAAGCGTGATGGCGGGGACGCCGCTTTTGAGCATTTCGGTCTCGACCGTGCCGGTGACGCCGGGATCAAGCTTGATCATGTCGGGGCCGATCAGCTCGGCAATTGCGCGCGCGCGCGGCGAGCCCGCAAAGGCATACATGGGATAGGCCGTCCCGCGCGACTGGGTGTGCAGGTCAATCGCAACATCGGCATTGGGCCGCATCAGTCGGTGCCACAACCGTCCGGCATATCGCACGGCGCGATCATTGCTGTTCACATCGCCCGGCATGATGCGGTTCAGATTCTCGCCATCGCGACCGTCGCCGGGCGTGAAGGCGCGGCTGTGGTGCAGCAGCCCCGGGGTGTTGAGGCCCGGAATTGCGATGATCGAGCCGCTCAGCGTGGCGGGATCGACGCCATTGACCAGCCGGTGGATGACATCGACACCGTTCAGTTCATCACCATGGATTGCCGCGGTCAAAAGCAAGCGGGGGCCAGGCTTTGCCCCGCGCACCACAATGACGGGGACATACCATCCCTGACCAATCGCATTGTCGGTGACGCGGAACCAGAAACGGTGGCTCTGGCCGGTGGCGAGGTCGGCCGTGTCGAGCTTGTCGATGACCGGCGTCGCGTCGATGCGGTCCCCAGTCATTATGGTTTGCGCGACCGAAGCGGCCGACATGCCCAGCGATACCGCCAATGCCGCCGCCAATCGGGCAAGACTCGATTTAATGAATGTCACGGGAACGGGGTCATACAGTGTTGGCGGCGGGCCGCAATCCGCCGCTTGCGCCGGGGTATTCGGCATGACGCACGCCAACGCCCTTCCGGTCAGCGACTGTCCCGATGCTGGACGCCCGTTAACCCCATTTCGTGCAGGCCAGAACCTAAACGCGACGTTAACCTCGCGATCATGAAGCAGGACCGCCCCGCAGCCAATGTCGATGCGCGCCACCCGATGCGGCGCATGGTGCGCCCACCGGTGCCGACGACGCCGTCGGCCCAATCGGATGACGATCAGGATCTGAAGCTGTTCGCGCTCAGCTTCACGGCGTTTTTCATCTGCATCTACAGCCTAATCTTCTGAAGATCGCTTAATCGCAGAGCTGATGCAGTCGCCATGCTAGCCAGGCGGCGACCGGCGACATCGCCACCACCAGCAGGATTGTGTTGAGCGGGGTCACGCCCGCCACCGACAAGAGTTGCACGACAATCGCACCGCACGTCATCGCCCCGGCGTTCACGACATTATTTGCCGCGACGGTGCGCGCGGTCTCATCCTTGCCGACGGTCGTGGTCAAAAACGCATAGAGCGGCACCACGAACATGCCGCCCGTCACCGCAATCGCCATTAATGCCGCCACAATCAGCCACCCCATTGGCTGGGCCAGGAACGGCATCAGGGCGTAAAGTTGCTTGTCGGGCAGCGCCGGCCAGGCGCGGCAGAGCAGGGTGAACACCACCACGCACAACCCCATCGCTATCACCGATGCAGGCGCATATTTGGCCGATGTATGCCCCTTTAACAGCGCGTTGATCGCCACCGACCCAATCGCCACCCCGATGGAAAAAAGCGCGATGACAAAGGTGGAGACGGTCTCATCTGCTGTCAGCACATTTTTGACGAGTGGCGGAAACACGATGATGAGCACTGCACCCATCGACCAGAAAAAGCTGATCGCGCAAATCGCCATGAACAGCCGCGGGATGTGCATCGTCGCGCTAATGACGCGCCACGACGCCGACAGCGGGTTGTAATTCACCGTCAGCACGGGCCCCACGCGCGGGGCGGCGGGCACCAGCAGCGCGGTTGCCATGCCGACGCCTGCGACGCTCAGCACCGTGATAACCGTCACAATCGCGGGCAGTTTGGCGAGCAGTCCGGCGGCAACCGTGCCCGACAAAATTGCAAGATAGGTCGCCGCCTCGACCAGGCCGGTGCCGCCCAGCACTTCGTCGTCGCGCAAATGCTGCGGCAGAATCGCATATTTGATCGGGCCAAAAAAGGCGGAGTGAATCCCAAGCCCGAGCACTGCGAGCAGCATCATCGCCAGCCCCGGCGTTGCATAGCCCGCATGGGCAATGAGCAACCCGGCGGATCCCACGATCATGATCGCAACTTCAGCTGCCTTGACGATGCGGATGATCCGCGCCTTGTCATGCGTATCGGCCAATTGCCCGGATAGCGCGGAAAGCAGAAAAAATGGCAAGATCCCGATCGCGGTCGCCAGCGCATTGAAATTTTGTTCGATGCGCGCATCGTTGTAAATCTGATAGGTCGCAAACAGGACCATTGCCGTCTTGAACAGATTGTCGTTGAACGCGCCAAGGAACTGGGTGACGAACAGCGGCAGAAAACGGCGCTCTTTGAGCAGTCCGAGCGCATTCAACATGGCAAAAAGCGAGACCTTTATGGCGATTCTGTGAAACCCGCATAGCCGAGGTGTCGCAAATGCGGCAATCGCTTTCATGTCGGCCCGTCCGCCGCTAGAGCGCTTTGGTGCTCACTTTGCCCAATCTGCTGACCCTGTCGCGCATCGTCGCGGTGCCGTTGCTGGCGGCATTGCTGTGGTGGCCTGGCTGGGCGCCGGGTTATGCGGCGGGGTTTGTGCTTTACTGCATCGTTGGCGCAACCGATTATCTCGACGGCTATCTCGCGCGCGCCCAGGGGACCGTGTCGAAACTGGGCATTTTTCTGGACCCAATTGCCGACAAGATCATGGTGGCCGCCGTGCTGCTCATATTGGTGGGAACGGGGCGGATCTCAGGCGTCCACATCATCGCCGCACTCATCATTTTGACGCGCGAGATTGCGGTGTCGGGCCTGCGCGAGTTTCTCGCCGGGTTGCAAGTCTCGGTGCCGGTGTCGCAACTGGCGAAGTGGAAGACGATGTTGCAGCTTGTCGCGCTTGGCGCGCTGATTCTGGGCGGCGCGATGCCCGGTGAGGCCTGGGTCGCGACGGGGGGGCTCATCGGTTTGTGGGTGGCAGCGGCGCTGACGCTGCTGACGGGCTATGATTATCTGCGCGTTGGTTTGCGGCATATGGAGTCGTGAGCGTGGCGATTGACGTCGTTTACTTCGCCTGGGTGCGCGAAGCGATTGGCATGGGCGCCGAGCGAGTGACCCCGCCCGCCCATGTCGTGACCATCGCTGACCTGATCGGCTGGCTGCGCGGGTCGAGCGAGGGGCATGGCCGGGCGTTCGCCGACATCACCCGGTTGCGCGCCGCGATCGACCAGCGTTTTGTCGCGCTCGATACGCCAATTGCGAACGCGCATGAAATCGCGATTTTCCCGCCGGTGACGGGCGGATGATCCGCATCATCGTTGCCCCCGCGCCAATCGACCTTGCCGCTGAGCTCGCGCGCGTCGAAGTGCCGGGCGCGGGCGGTATCGCCAGCTTTACCGGGCTGGTGCGCGCCGATGATGGTGTCGCGACACTGGCGCTTGAACATTATCCCGGCGCGACCGAGGCGGCACTGACAACACTGGCGGATGAGGCATGCACGCGATGGAACCTGCTGGCGGTCAGCATTGTCCACCGCGTCGGGCCAATGGCGCCGGGGGAGCGGGTAGTGTTTGTCGGCACTGCCGCCGCCCATCGTGCCCCCGCGCTGGAGGCTTGCGCATTCCTGATCGACCGGCTGAAAACCGACGCGCCATTCTGGAAGCGGGAAGTGCGTGCGGACGGCAGTGCTCGCTGGGTCGAGGCGCGCGTGAGTGATGAGGATGCGGCGGCGCGCTGGCGCTAGGCGCGCGCAATTCCGGCGGCGGCGAGCATGTCGGCGAGCAAGTGAAAGTCGCGCTCGCGCGGGGATGCCTTGCGCCATACCAGCGCGATTTCGCGCATCGGGTGGCTGGCGTCCAGCGGGCGCGCGGCCACTTGGGTGTTCTCCAAAATCCCGGCGCTGATCGCCATTTCGGGCAGGATCGTGACGCCAAGGCCATTGTCGACCATCTGCACAATCGTGTGGAGCGAGGTGCCCAGCATCGTCGCCTCTGCCCGCAATTCGGGCCGGTTGCACGCGGACAGCGCATGATCTTTCAGGCAGTGCCCGTCCTCCAGCAACAGCAGCCGCGTCTCGTCAATGTCGCTTGCCGCCAGGCTGGTGGGGCAGGGCGCATATTCTTGCTCGGGAAAGGCGACGAACAGCCGGTCGTCGAATAGCGGGCGCACCGCGACATCGCCGCACGCAAAGGGCAGCGCGAGCAGCACGCAATCGGTGCGTCCATTTTGCAGCCCCTCGCATGCGGCACCGCTGGTTTCCTCGCGCAGGTAGAGTTTGAGATCGGGGTAATCGCGTCGCAGCCGGGGCAGAATGCGTGGCAGCATGAACGGGGCGATCGTCGGGATGACGCTCAGGCGCATATCGCCCGATAGCGGCCGCCCAGCCGCCTGCGCCAATTCGCCCAGTTCCTCCGCCTCGCGCAGCACCCGGCGCGCCTTGGCCGCGATACGGTCCCCCATCGGCGTGAAGCGCACGACCCGGCGAGTGCGCTCCACCAATGTTACACCGATCAGCGCCTCCAGCTCGCGCAGGCCCGCCGATAGCGTCGATTGCGTGACGAAACAGCTATCCGCGGCCCGCCCGAAATGGCCATGATCGCGCAAAGCCACCAGATATTGAAGCTGTTTGAGCGTTGGCAGGTATACCGTCATCGTTGATCGCCCATGTCGATCATTTCGGCGATAAAGATGGACCTGTCAACTTAATGGGGTGGGTTTAGCTCAGCGCTTTGACAATAGAATAGGCGCTGGTGAGCGAGAGCGTGATCCCCACCATTGCCATCAGCGGCCGGGCCGGAACATGCTTTGCGATCCATCCGCCCAGCGGCGCCGCCGCCAGCCCGCCGATCAGGATTCCGACCGTCGCGACGGTGAACGCGGCAAAGCCGAGCGTTGCGATGAACGTCGCCGAAATCGTGGCGGTCAGGAAGAATTCCGACACGCTGACGGTGCCGATCGTGCTGCGCGGGCTGGCCCCCTGCACTAGCAGGTTGGACGTGACAACCGGTCCCCAGCCGCCGCCGCCAATCGCGTCCAGAAAGCCGCCGGCAAAGCCCAGCGGGCTGACGATGCGCGGCTCGCGCGGGGCGGGCACGCCATGCCATGCCCGATACAGGAGATAGAGGCCGATGGTGGCGAGATAGGTCATCACGATCGGTCGGGTGATCGCACTATCAATCCCGACCAGCACATAGGCACCCAGCGCGCCGCCGATGACGCCTGGAATCACCAGGCGCCGGAACAGCCGCCAATCAACATTGCGGTGGGCGATATGGCTGAGTCCCGATGCTGCGGTGGTAAAGGTTTCAACCGCATGCACACTGGCAGAGGCAGCAACCGGCGATATCCCGAGCACCCCCACCAGCAGTGTCGAATTGACCACGCCAAACGCCATCCCCAGCGCGCCGTCGATGAGCTGCGCCAGAAAGCCGACCGCAACAAAGGGGAGCAAGCTGGCCCAGTCCCACGACAAATGCTTGATCCTCCCCTGATTTTCGGGCCCGAAGCCATGATCCTAGGCGCGCGGATCATTCCCGACAACATAGATAGGATTTTTCGATGTAAAGTTGGCGCGCGCTCAATCATGGCAATTGCGCGGTGGAGTGACTAAATGCGGTGCGGGAAATTCCACTGCGGACTGCGACCGATGCTGCCAAACCTTATCGCCTATCTCGATTCGATAAAGGCGCGCGATCCCGCGCCGCGCTCGCGCTGGGAGATTTTGCTCTATCCCGGCGTGCTCGCGCTCGCGTTGCACCGGGTCGCGCATGCCCTGTATCGGGCCGAAATGTATTTCCTCGCGCGCTTCGTGAACCATCTGTCGCGGGTGTTGACCTCGATCGACATCCATCCGGGTGCCGTGATCGGGCGCAATTTCTTCATCGAACACGGCTTTACCGTGATCGGCGAGACCGCGCAGATTGGCGATAATGTTACGATCTACCAATGCGTGACGCTGGGCGGGACCAGCCCCGACAATGGCGTCGCGGGCAAGCGCCACCCGACGCTTGCCGACAATGTCATCATCGGATCGGGTGCACAGGTGCTCGGTCCCATCACGGTGGGCGTGGGCGCGCGGGTGGGGGCCAATGCGGTGGTAACCAAGGATGTCGTGCCCGGCGCAGTGATGGTTGGCATCCCGGCGCGGCCGACCGTGATCGAGGGCGGGCGCAGCGACAAGAGCTTTGTTCCCTACGGCACGCCCTGTTCCGACCTGTTCGATCCCGAAACGCAAAAGCTGGAGCTGCTGCGCTGTGAGCTTGACCAGTTGCGCCGGGAAGTCGCCACGCTTCGTGCCGAGCGCGACGGCCATGGTCCAGAGGAATTGCGCGACCGCGCCTGATGGGAACGGTGACGCCCTTTCCCGCTGCGGCTGGCCGTGCGCCCGGTCAAGTGGGGTTTGAGCGGGCGGAGCTTACCCGCATCCTCGACTTATATGGACGGATGGTGTCGGCTGGGCATTGGCGCGATTATGCGATCGATCTCGGTCGCGACGCTGCCGTTTTCGCCGCCTTTCGTCGTGCGACCGAACGCCCGGAGTTTCGCATCGAAAAGCGCCCGGCCCTGCGCGCACGCCAGGGGATGTGGGCGCTGATCGGCGAGGCTGGCGCAGTGCTGAAGCGTGGCCATGATCTGGCGCCCGTTCTCGCGCCGGTCGAGCGGCGGCTGCTCAAGCTGGTGGCGGAGTAGGGAGCACAAAAATCCCCCGGCAGCACCGCTACCGGGGGTAGGCAGTCATCCGGCGGCCCAGGGGCTAATCAGGCCGGGATTCCTTGAGGGCCAAGCGGGGTGTGGACCGGGGGCAGGCGCTCCTTCAGCCCGCCGAGCACCCCGACCACCACCCGCCGCATCTGGTGCCAGAACACGGACAGCGTCAGCAGCGCCGAGCCGATCACAAAGGCGGTCAGCGCCGCGCTCAGCTCGACCGCGCCGGTCTGCTGGATCAGCGCATACATCGCGTAGAGAACATAGGCGAGGCTGGAGACGAGCAGCGCGCGCCGGTCAATCGCCAGCGCCACAAAGGCAAATGCCAAATAGAGCGCGATCACCAGCAGCGCGCGGGCCGCGTCAACATTGTTGTCGAGCACGCCGAGCAGGTGGAAAATCGGATGTGCGATCAGCGGCGCGGCGGCCAGGTGCAACCAGAACGCCACGTCGGAACGGCGGGTGCGGCGTTCGCGGTCGGACATGTCCCACCACATCGCCAGCGCAAACACGCCCAAGCCGCCGACCAGACCAAGTGGATAGAGCGCGTCCTGGCTGAGGCCGAGCGCACCGACCACCAGAGCCGCTGCGGTTGCGACCAGCGCGATTGCGCCCGCTGCCACGGTAATCGGCACCATGAACCGCCGCCAGTGGAGCCAGGTCGCCCCCGCCGTCACCAGTGCGATGCCGCTCATGATGAGCGATGCGGTGCGTTCGGGCACGTCGATCTCGAGCCGCACCAGCGTGCCGATCATGGTGGCCGCGACGCCGCCGGCGAAGGCGAGCAACAGCAGGATCGACGGGAGCGCCATCCGCCGCCGCCGCGTAAAATACTCGGCGAACAGCCATGCCGCACCCGCAACCGCAGCTCCGCCCAGCGGCTGCATGATCTGCCATCCGATCTGGCCAATCGCGCCGAGCGACAGCACCAGCGCGATCGCGACGAAAATGTCATTGAACCCGGTCAGCAGCTTGAACTGTTCCTCATCCACCGCCGGCGCTGATCGCAATTGTGCGGTGTGGTTGCGGAACGCGGTGGCTGCCTCTGGCGAAATCACGCCCGCCGCCACCGCATTTTCGATATCGCTTTCGCTATACATGGCTATTCCTTCCCTGTTGGGAGGGGCATAGCATAGGTGTGTTGGTGATGCAATACGGTAAGGTGAGCCTAGAAGTGAAACCCGATGCCGAGCCCGCCGCTGAGCTGGTTGGCGTTGCCCTCGCGGCCGACGACGGGGCTTTGCGCGAAATCGCCGAGCAGCCGCTTATACCCGGCGACGCCCTGGATCGACCAACGTTCATTGACTTTGTAGGCCGCGCGCACGCTGATCCCGACGTCCTTTATCCCGCCTCGGGCATTGAACGCGGCGAGCCCGCTGGCGGCTGATCCCTGAGGGGTGACCGTGAAATAGCGACGCGCATAATCATCGCTCGCGCCCGATACTGACGCGGTTCCTGACACCAGCCAGCGCGTGCTGAGCCGCCGATGGTAGCCAATGCTTGCGGTGCCGATCCAGCCATTATGCACCTGTGCCACGTCGTGCACACCTTCAAGCGCCAGGCGCAAGTCGCCGCTTTTGCCAAGCGGCAGTGTGGTTGCGACAAAGGCACCGAATTCATAGGCGTCGTTGATCCGGCCGAGCTGGGCGACAGCCGTGCTTCCAATGCGGTCGCGGCGTCCGAACGTCAGATGCGCGACCGGGCCAAAGGCAATACGGCTATTGTTAAGCAGGTTGGCTCGCAGCGCCAGCCCGTCAAGCTCGATATAGCGCCGATCAAGATAGGCCCGGCCATTTGACAGCGGTATGATGCGATAGGCGTCGGCACCCTCATATTCCGGGATGACGCCGACCCCGACGGCGGTGGTGCCGTGAAAGCCGCGATTCTCCTCTTCTTCCGGTGCTGTGGGCGGTGTGCTTGTTCGGGCAGCAGCAGGCTGGGCGAGCATGCTCAGGGCGATAATCGGCATCAATGCGTTGAAAATATTCATGATAATGTCCTTTTTTGTGATGGCGCGATGGCGCAGGGAAGCAGGGCGTCGGCCATCGCGTCGGCACCCGAACAGCGTTGAATCGAGGTTACGGAGGGTCAGGCGGCGCGGGGCGTGCGCACCAATCCGATGCCGGTTGCGATCATCCAGCCCGTCAGCGCGAGAAAGCCGCCGACCGTGAACTGGCCGAAAATGTTATCGACATAACCCAGTGCAATCGCGAGCCCTTCGCCGCTGCCCACTGCGATCAGCATGGCAGTGACAAAGCCTGCCATCGCGATCATCCGGCTACCCTCACGCGCTTGCAACCATGCAATCTGGAGCAGGAACAGCACCAGCAGCATTTGGCCAAGTGTCTCCCCGATTGCGATGCCGCCATAGGCATTGAGCAGGTCAAAGCCAATTTCTGCGGCGCGTCTGGCGTCGGGCGGTGCTATCGGATCTGCGTGGATCCGGGCCAGGCCGGGCACGACCAATGACCAGCGGAGCAATCCTGCGGCCTGGGCGAGACCCGACAGCGCAACGGTGATTGCCGCCGCGATGGTCAAAGCTGGCCATCGGATGAGGCGCGTACGCGTGATCGAGAGCAGCACGCCAACCGGGATCAGCGCAAGCGCGGTCAGCGCGAAACCATGCCAGGCGAGCAGCAATTGCGCCCCGCCCGCCGTAAAGCGATCGAGCACGGTCGAGGCCCCCATTCGCAAGATGCCCGGATAATCGAACAACGTCGCGAGCACGGCGTAGGGAATGTTGAAAGCAAAGGCGAGGCCAAGCGTTGCAAGGCCGGTGAGCGAGCGGCGGTTCATCGGGGTCTCCTCATATGTCTCCGGTTGGTGATATGTGATATGACACCGAGCGGTGACACTGACAAGAGAAAAAGTCACCGGTAGGTGATAAAAGTGCTGGACCCGATTTTGAGGCTGCGTAGAACATTGACGGGAGGAGCAACCTGATGACCGATCAGCCATCTGAGAAAACGTCCAAAAGTCGCGACCGCGCGCGCACCGAACAGGAAATTATCGCGGCCGCGCGCCATGTCCTTGCCGAAAGCGGCTTTCAAGGTTTTGGAATCAACGCGATTGCGCGGCGAGCGGGGTGCGATAAGCAACTCATTTATCGCTATTATGGCGGATTGGACGGACTGGCTGAGGCGATTGGGAATGATGTGGCAAACTGCCTTGGTCGCCAGTTGACCGAGCAAATGCAGGGGACGCCCGCGATATCTTACGCTGATCTGATTGAGCGGCTCGTGCTGGGCTTTTTGGCGGTCCTGCGTGCCGATTCGCTGATGCAACGCGTGGTGGCGTGGGAAATTTCGGAGCCGACGCCGATGGTCCTGCGCTTTTCGGCGGCACGTGCCTTTGTGCTGCGTCGCTGGGTCGAGCGCGAGCGCGGGACCCTAACCCCGCCTGACGGGGTCGATGGCGCGGCGCTGAACGCCATCCTGGTTGCCGCGGTCCAACAGCTTGTGCTTCAGGGTAGCGCGACGGGCGGGTTTGCCGGGATCACGCTCGACGAGGCGGGGTGGCAACGCTTGCGCCAGGCGTTGTCGCGCATAGTGCACGCGGCGTATGCCGACGACCCCGGCGCTGCTGACTGATTGCGCCGGGGTGGGGTAGGGCGAGGAGAGTGGCTTACTGCCCCTGCAGCTTGCGCAGGATCGCCATGGATTGCTCGCTACCCGATTGCGGGGTCAACTCGCCGGTGCGGTCGGTGATCGCGTCCCAATGCGCGGCAATCCCCTCTGGTGAAAGATCGTCACCGGTCAGCAGCTTGCCCGCCGTCAGCGTAACATAGGCGGCCTGGAACACGCCGGCGCCCGCGCCAATAATCATGTTGGTCGGCGCATCTTCCGACACCAGGAACAGCGCGGCGGGGGCGACTTTTTCGGGCGCAAAGGCAGCAAAGGCCTCTGCCGGGAACAAATCCTCGGTCATGCGCGTGCCCGCAGTCGGCGCGATGGTGTTGACCTTCACATTGTTCTTCGCGCCCTCAATCGCGAGTGTCTTGGTGAGTCCTGCCAGGCCCAGCTTGGCCGCACCATAATTGGCCTGCCCGAAATTGCCGTAAAGTCCGGTAGATGACGCGGTCATCAGGATGCGGCCATAATTCTGGGCGCGCATCGTCTCCCACACCGCCTTGGTGCAATTGGCGGAACCGTTCAGGTGCACGTCGATCACGAACTTGAAATCGGCCGGCTCCATCTTGGCAAAGCTCTTGT
>DHHS01000145.1:0-6275 GCA_002403415.1 Sphingomonas sp. UBA4766
ACGCCAATTTCGATCACAGCGGTGAAGCGCCCGTGCCGACACTGTGGGGGCCGGATTCGACGGGGCGGGGCCTTTGGCCCTTTGGCACGCAGCCAAGCAGCAATCCCGGCGAGCCGCAAAAATGCCTGCCGCCTGAGCAGCAACCCGGAAGCGACCAGGACGAGCTGGCGCGGGGATTGAAGGGCGGGGGCTGGCTGATTGGCGGTCAGCTTGCCTTTGTGCCGGAAGCACCCAATGATCCCAATTATCGCTACGGCATCAGCAATGTTCGTACTGCGGACGGTGCGTATTTTGACACTGGCGGCCTCTGTATGCGCATGATCCCGGCATGGAATCCTGACTGGTGGAACCGTGGCAACATCGCGACGCCCGCCCAGCCACAGATTCGTGACCTCGTCGCGGAGCGTCGTCCCGATCTGCCGTTGGTGCCCGTCGCCATCGCGCGCGGTCGTGCCAATGCCAGCCAGGTCAGCTTCGCCGCGTTCAAGGACGGCACGATCGCCCCGGTGGTCGTCGGCAACAGCGATCCAGAATATCTCGACGACACCGGCATACGCTTGCCCGCCGGCATGGTCCCGACGGCCATGGCAGTGACGCCCTACAACGAGTTTTTGGTGGTAAGCGTGTGGGATACCAACACGGTATCGGGCAAGCTCGCCTTCATCGCGCTAAAGCCGCGACAGATGGCGAATGGCGCGCCGTGGCAGACGCCACACACGCGCTGGTACTGGGGCACCCCGGGGGCGTGGACCAATCGCGGGATGAAGCTGCTCGGCTTTACCGATCTGCCCTTTGCGGCACCAACAAGTGTCGACGTCTCCAATAACCTCGTGCTGGGCAATCCGCGCGGATATGGTGACAATGCCGAACCGGCGCGTGGCGACTTGTCACTGCCGTCGGCGCGCAAGCTCTGGAGCAGCATCGAGCCGATCTTTGCGGTTGGCGGCAACGAAGAATTCGGCATCGAGAACGAGCAATGGAGCCAGTTGCCATCGTCGGGCTATGCCGTTGTTGCGTCACGCGCGGAGAACAAGGTCTCGTTTGTCGATATGACGCCGCTCTACCAATACTATCGGCAAATGTATCTGACGACGCAGGTAAATTTCAATCAGACGGTCGATCAAAGCACGACCGATCCAAATAAATGGCCGTTCACATTTGCTGTCGCAGCATCGCAGCGTCCCGTTGTCGTAACGACGCTGGACGTACAACAGCCAACGTCAGTCAGCGCGGGCGTTCAGGCGAATGGTACCTTCGGAGATCGCAGCAACTATTATTTCGAATATTTCCAGCGCAGCCCTAAGGCCGACTGGTCTGGGGTCGAGCCCGAACGCTATATCGCGCGCAGTCGCGCCTTTGTCGCGTCGATGGACGGGACGGTGCGCATTTTCAATGTGCAGGGACTGAATCTGTTCGGCTCACCGGTCGGAAGGACGGTGCCGGCGCAACCGATTGGTGAGTTCCAGGCCGGGCGCAATCCCCGCTTCGCCTATGTGAACTCTTCCGCGACCGCATCAGACGACTTGTGGCTGATCAGCCGAGGCGACCGCCGCGTGACGTTCGCTTGGCCGACTGGTGATGTCCAATACTCGTTTACGGACAGCCGTCTGGGAGACCCCGTCGGTGGCGCTCTGTCGATCAACCTTGCTGGCTATGGCGGTCGTGGTCCAGGATTGGCGACCTTTGCGAACTTCATCTCGATCTTGGATTACAGCGGAAAATCGATCATCACCTACGGCGTGGAGCCGCGTCGGGAGCGCGGCGGCGGGACGCCGGAAATTTATCCGTTCCGCGATCCGAACGGACCGGTCAATGTTCTGTGGGGTTCGACCGTCAGCTTCCCGGGCAAACCGTTCATGATCGATGGCGAAGAAATCATCTGATCGACCATGGGTTGGGGGGCGGCTGCGCGCCCCCCAACCAACATTGTATGGTCTCATCCACGGCCATAATCCCCTAGCACTATCATTTGCGACCCGGCGCAGGCTCATGTATCGGCAATGCCGATGGGGGCCTGCGCCCTTTTTGTAACGACAGGATATCAGACGCGATGGCCGAGTTTCTCCTCCCCGCCAACAGCAAGATCAGGAACGAGGGCAAGAACCACGCCGCCCCGGCCGGTGCGACCCGGATCAAGAAATTCAAAATCTATCGCTACGACCCCGATAGCGGCGAAAACCCGCGTTATGACAATTTCGAAATCGACCTCGATAATTGCGGCCCGATGGTGCTCGACGCGCTTATCAAGATGAAGGCGGAGCAGGATTCGACGCTCACGTTCCGCCGTTCGTGTCGGGAGGGGATTTGCGGGTCGTGTTCGATGAACATCGACGGCACCAACACGCTGGCCTGCACCAAGGCGATCGAGGATGTGAAGGGCGATATCCGCATCACGCCCCTGCCCAATATGGAAGTTATCAAGGATCTGGTCCCCGACTTCACCCATTTCTACGCGCAATATGCGTCGATCAAGCCCTGGTTGCAGACGGTCACCACCGCGCCCGCTGGCAAGGAACGGCTCCAGTCGCCGGAGGATCGCGCCAAGCTCGACGGGCTGTATGAGTGTATCCTGTGCGCGTGTTGCTCGACGAGCTGCCCTAGCTATTGGTGGAACAGCGACAAGTTTCTGGGCCCCGCAATCCTGCTCCAGGCGTATCGCTGGCTCGCGGACAGCCGCGACGAGATGACGGGCGAACGGCTTGACGAGCTGGAGGATCCGTTCCGCCTCTATCGTTGCCACACGATCATGAACTGCGCCAATGTCTGCCCCAAGGGGTTGAACCCGGCGAAAGCGATCGCCGAGATCAAGAAAATGACGGTCGAGCGCGTGGCCTGACTCATTGGGCGACGCGCGAATGATGCCGGTTGGACGTTCGGGGCACCCCTTTGGCTGAGCCGCCATTCCGCTATTTCGAATCGCCCGATCACCCCGGCTGGATGACGTGGGAACTGGCTGATTCGACTCGGTTCAACAGTTTGTTCGGACCGTTTCTTTTAAGGGTGGAGCATGGCACCGCGCGGGTTCGGATGACGCCGCGTCACCTTCATTCGAACCTCAGCGGCAAGATGCACGGTGGCGCGCTGATGAGTTTTGTCGACATGGCAATTTTCGCTGCCGCGCGCGGCTTTGGCCTGATCGAGGCGGGGACGGCGGTGACGCTCGATTTCTCCGCGCAGTTCATCGGCCGCGCCGAGCTTGACGAACCAGTCGAAGCGCGGGTTGAGTTGCTGCGCGAGACCGGGCGGCTGCTTTTCCTGCGCGGGCTGGTGGTGCAGCCGGACGGGGCGGCGGGCGACGCGCCGGTCCTCAGCTTTGCCGCGACCATCCGCAAGCCGAGCGCACGATGACCTTTGTGTTTGATCGTTACCGCGCGCTAGTAGAGGCGGGGGAGCTGCGCCCCGACCCCGAGCAGGCCGCGGCGGCGATGAAGCTGGCGGCACTGGCGACCGAGCTGGAGGCAACGCCCAAGCGCGGGTCGGTGCTGTGGCGGGCGCTGGGGCGGCTGCCCGATCCGCCGCGCGGCGCCTATCTGTGGGGCGGGGTCGGGCGCGGCAAGTCGATGCTGATGGACTTGTTTTTTTCCTGCCTCGACATCCGGCGCAAGCGGCGCGTCCATTTCCACGAGTTCATGATCGAAGTGCATCAGCGCCTGGCCGAGGAGCGCCGCAAGGAGGCAGGCGACCCGATCGCCCCGGTGGCGGCCGCGATGGTCGGCGAATCGCGGCTGATCGCGTTCGACGAAATGGTGGTCAACAACTCGGCGGACGCGATGATTCTGTCGCGCTTGTTCACCGCAATGTGGGCGCGCGGGCTGACAGTGGTCGCAACGTCGAACCGACCGCCGCAAGACCTGTATAAAGATGGGCTCAACCGCGAGCATTTTTTGCCATTTATTGCGTTAATCGGCGACAAGACTGCGGTGCTTGCGCTCAACGGGCCCACCGATTACCGGCTCGATCGGCTCGGGAGCGAGACTTTGTGGCATGTCCCCAATGGTCCGGTCGCGACTAAAGCGCTGTCCGACATGTTTTTCCGGATGACCGATTATCCGGTCGAGGACCGCGCGATGGTGCCTGCCGAGGACATCGCGTTGGGCGGCGGGCGGACGCTGCACGTGCCCAAAAGCCTGAAAGGCGTGGCGGTGTTCAGTTTCAAAAAACTGTGCGGGGAAGCGCGCGGCGCGGCCGATTATCTGGCGGTGGCGCGGCGGTATCACACCGTTTTTCTGGTCGGAATTCCGCGGCTCAGCCAGGAAAACCGCAATGAGGCCGCGCGGTTCGTGACGCTGATCGACACGCTCTATGACTATGGCGTCAAGCTGATTGCCGCTGCTGATGCTGCCCCCGATGCGCTCTATCCGGCGGGTGATGGCGCGTTTGAATTTGCGCGCACGGTGAGCCGGTTGACCGAAATGCAGTCCGATGATTACCGCGCACGCGGCCATGGCACGGACGATCGGGCACGCGTCTGAGGGCATTTTTGCTATTGCGAGCGAATTGCAATAGAGACTTGTTCTGGCAAGATTTCGCGCCTTGCCCTGTTCTGCCAAAGCGCCTAAGCCGCGTGGGCATGCGGGCCGCACGCGGCCCCAAACGCGGAAGGAAATGTCATGGCCCGCAAGAAGATCGCGCTGATCGGCGCTGGAAATATCGGTGGAACCCTCGCCCATCTCGCCGCGCTGAAGGGGCTCGGCGACATTGTGCTGTTCGACGTGGTGGAGGGCGTGCCGCAGGGCAAGGCGCTCGACCTGTCGCAATGCGGGCCTGTCGAGGGGTTTGACGCGAAGATCACCGGCTCCAACGATTATGCGGATATCGCGGGCGCTGATGTCATTATCGTCACCGCTGGCGTCGCCCGCAAGCCAGGGATGAGCCGTGACGATCTGCTCGGCATCAATTTGAAAGTGATGAAGGCGGTCGGCGAAGGCATTGCCGCCAACGCGCCCGATGCGTTTGTCATCTGCATCACCAACCCACTTGACGCGATGGTATGGGCACTTCGCGAATTTTCAGGGCTGCCGCACCAAAAGGTCGTCGGCATGGCGGGCGTGCTCGATTCGTCGCGCTTCAGCCATTTCCTTGCCGATGAGTTCAACGTGTCGGTGAAGGACGTGACGAGCTTTGTGCTCGGCGGGCACGGCGACACGATGGTCCCGGTGATCCAATATTCGACAGTCAGCGGCATTCCTGTGCCCGATCTGATCGCGATGGGCCTGTCGACCAAGGAACGCATCGATGCGATCGTTCAGCGCACGCGCAGCGGCGGTGGCGAGATTGTGGCACTTCTCAAGACCGGCTCGGCATTTTATGCGCCCGCGACGAGCGCGATTTCGATGGCGCAGGCCTATTTGGGTGACGAAAAGCGGGTGCTGCCCGCTGCCGTCCACCTGACCGGGCAATATGGCGTCGATGATCTGTATGTCGGTGTGCCGGTGATGATCGGCGCGGGCGGCGCGGAGAAGGTCGTCGAAATCGCGCTCGACGACGAAGCCAAGGCGAACTTCCAGGTCAGCGTCGATGCGGTCAAGGAATTGCTGGTGGCGTGCAAGGCGATTGACGGGTCTTTGGCGTAGTTGGAGTGAGCTACGACCTCTTCGTCTTCGATCCTAGCGCCGCCCCGCGCGATCGCGCTGATTTTCTGGCGTGGTTCAGCGAGCAATCGGAAGACGGTGAGTGCTATTTTGTTGGGTCGTCTGAATGTCTTCGAGCTTGGCACAATGCCATGTTGCCGAACTGGCCCGACATGCAGGAAGTTGATGACGATAAGGTCGATGACCCGCACATCACGGGATATAGCTGCACGCCACATTCAATCTACATCGACTTTCGGTGGTCGGTCGCTGAGGAGGCCTATGAGGCCACAAGAAGGCATGCGGTCGAATGCCGAGTGGGCTTTTACGACGTTAGCGGCGACGAAGGCGAAGGCGAAATTTACTTTCCGGGTGATGAATTACAGGCGCCATCTACGGGCCGATGGCGGCAAGTTTCCGAAGACTTTCAATCGGGTAACGTGAGCAAATATATTCCGCAAGACTTCCCCAACGATGAACCGCCGAAGCGCCGCTGGTTCGACTTTTTTCGGAGAGACAAGTGAGCATCCTCGTCGACAAGAATACTAAGGTCATTACCCAGGGGATGACCGGCGAAACCGGCAGCTTTCATACCAAGGCGGCGCTAGATTACGGCACGCAGATGGTCGGCGGCGTCACGCCGGGGAAGGGCGGGACCGAGCATCTGGGCTTGCCGGTCTTCAACACCGTCGCCGAAGCCGTCGC
>DHHS01000145.1:6641-10769 GCA_002403415.1 Sphingomonas sp. UBA4766
GATTCGATCCTGGAGGCGATCGACGCCGAGGTGCCGCTGATCGTGACGATTACCGAGGGGATTCCGGTGCTCGACATGGTCAAGGTCAAGCGGGCGCTTTCGGGCTCCAAATCGCGGCTCATCGGCCCTAATTGCCCCGGCGTGCTGACGCCGGGCGAGTGCAAGATCGGCATCATGCCCGGCAGCATCTTTTCCAAGGGGTCGGTCGGCGTCGTCTCGCGCTCGGGCACGCTCACCTATGAAGCGGTGTTCCAGACCACTAATGCAGGGCTGGGCCAGACGACGGCGGTCGGCATTGGCGGCGATCCGGTCAACGGCACCAATTTCATCGACGTGCTCGAATTGTTTCTGGCGGACGACGCCACGCAGTCGATCATCATGATCGGCGAAATCGGCGGGTCAGCCGAAGAAGAAGCTGCCCAGTTTTTGAAAGACGAAGCCAAGCGCGGCCGCAAAAAGCCGATGGCGGGTTTTATCGCCGGGCGCACCGCGCCGCCGGGTCGCCGCATGGGCCATGCGGGGGCCATCGTCTCAGGCGGGCAGGGCGGTGCGGAGGACAAGATCGCCGCGATGGAAGCGGCGGGCATCCGCGTGGCGTCCAGCCCGAGCGAATTGGGATCGACGTTGGTCGAGGTGTTGAAGGGCTGAGCGGGGTGTCGTTTGCGCGGCGGGGGCTGCGCGCAAGGGGCAGGTTCGCTTCCGAGCATTTGCGTGAGGACCGATAGCATGGGCAACGAACGCCACGATTTCGAAACACTTGCCGGCAGTGTCAGCTCCGCCTTTGTCGACACGCTTTATGCGCGGTTCCGAGCAGCGCCGGACAGCGTCGACCCTGCCTGGCGTGTGCATTTTGAAGGGCTGGAGTCCGTTGCGAGCGGCCCGAGCTGGCAGGCAGCGAATTGGCCGACCCGCGATACTGATGACCTGACCGCAGCACTCGACCCGTCGCAGATGCAGCCCGCCGCCAAGGCACCGCGCGCCGAGGCCAAGCCAGTCGCTGCCACCGCACCGGCGGTGGACGTTGCGCGGGCGGCGGCGGATTCGATCCGCGCGATGATGCTCATCCGCACCTACCGCGTGCGTGGGCATCTTGCCGCCAATCTCGATCCGCTGGGGTTGACCAAGCAGGAACTGCCCGCCGATCTGACGCCGGAGTATCACGGCTTTTCGGGAGCCGATCTTGATCGCCCGGTCTATGTCGGCGGTGCGCTGGGGCTGGAGACAGCGACCGTGCGCGAGCTCGTCGATATCTTGCGCGCCAATTACTGCGGCAATGTCGGCCTTGAATATATGCACATCGCCGATGTTGAGGAGCGCCGCTTCCTGCAGGAGCGGATGGAGGGCAAGGACAAGGCGATCCATTTCAGCCCTGAGGGCAAGAAGGCGATCCTGAACAAGGTGATCGAGGCCGAGCAATGGGAAAAATTCCTCGGCAAGAAATATGTCGGCACCAAGCGTTTCGGGCTCGACGGCGGCGAAAGCATGATCCCGGCGCTTGAAAGCGTCATCAAATATGGCGGTCAATATGGCGTGCGCGAAATCGTGTACGGCATGGCGCATCGCGGGCGGTTGAACGTGCTCGCCAATGTGATGGCGAAGGCTTACCGCGTTATCTTCCACGAATTTGGCGGCGGATCGCAAAATCCCGACGATGTTGGTGGGTCGGGCGATGTGAAATACCATCTTGGTACTTCCACCGACCGCGAATTTGATGGGATCAGCGTGCACATGTCGCTGGTCGCCAATCCCTCGCATCTGGAGGCCGCTGATCCCGTCGTGCTCGGCAAGACCCGCGCGATCCAGACGATTGCCGGCGACGATAGCCATAGCGGTTCGCTCCCTGTATTGATCCACGGCGATGCCGCGTTTGCGGGGCAGGGAATTGTATGGGAGTGTCTGGGTTTTTCGGGCATTCGCGGTTATAATACGGGTGGTTGCATCCACTTTGTCATCAATAACCAGATCGGTTTTACCACCAGCCCGCAATATGCGCGCTCCTCCCCCTATCCCAGCGATGTCGCCAAGGGCGTGCAGGCACCGATTTTCCACGTCAACGGTGACGACCCGGAAGCGGTGACCTTTGCCTGCAAGATGGCGATCGAATTTCGCCAGCGTTTCCACCGCGATATCGTGATCGATATGTGGTGCTATCGCCGCTTTGGCCATAATGAGGGCGATGAGCCGAGCTTTACCCAGCCGCTAATGTATGACCGTATCCGCCAGCATCCCCCGGTGAGCGAGGTTTATGGCCAGCGGTTGATCGCGCAAGGCGTGATTGACCAGGCGTGGATCACCAGCACCGCGCAGGCGTTTAACGATTTGCTCGAAGGCGAGTTTCAGGCGGGCGCCGTCTATAAGCCTAACAGGGCGGACTGGTTCGCCGGGCGCTGGTCAGGGCTGCACGCGCCCGCCGATCCCGAAACCGCGCGGCGCAACGTCGAAACGGGGATTGAGCCCAAGCTGTTCGACGCGATCGGCCGCACGCTCACCACGGTGCCGGATACGGTCAAGATCCACAAAACCCTTGCACGCGTCATCGACGCCAAGCGGGCGATGTTTGCGACCGGCGACGGGTTTGACTGGGCAACGGGCGAGGCGCTGGCGTTCGGCTCGCTGCTGTCCGAGGGCTATGGCGTGCGCTTGTCGGGCCAGGATTCGGGACGCGGCACGTTCAGCCAGCGCCATGCAGTCTGGGTCGATCAGGGGGATGAGCATAAATATATCCCGCTCAGCACGATCGAGCATGGCAGCTTTGAAGTGCTTGATTCGCCGCTGTCCGAATATGGCGTGCTGGGCTTTGAATATGGCTATGCGCTGGCGGACCCGAAAACACTGGTATTGTGGGAAGCGCAGTTCGGCGACTTCATGAACGGCGCGCAGATCATGATCGACCAGTTCATCGCGGCGGGCGAGGCGAAATGGTTGCGCGCCAATGGCCTCGTCATGCTGCTCCCGCACGGCTATGAAGGGCAGGGCCCCGAGCATAGTTCAGCGCGGCCCGAACGGTTCCTGCAATTGTGCGCAGGCGACAATATGCAGGTCGCCAATTGCACCACGCCGGCCAATTATTTCCACCTGCTGCGCCGGCAGATGCACCGTCCGTTCCGCAAGCCGCTCATCGTCTTCACGCCGAAATCGCTGTTGCGGCACAAGCTCGCCGTGTCAAAGGCGGCAGATTTCCAGGGCGAGAGCCATTTCATGCGCATCCTGAGCGATCCCTGGGCACCCGCCGATGCCGATGTGCAGCGGCTGGTGCTGTGCACAGGCAAGGTTGCCTATGACCTGATGGAGGCACGAAATGCGGCGGGCGACGCGCACACCGCGATTGTCCGGCTGGAGCAGCTTTACCCCTTCCCCGGCGATCCGCTGACCGTGCGGCTTAAGCGGATGACCGGCCTGACCGAAGTGGTCTGGGCACAGGAAGAGCCGAAAAACAACGGCGCGTGGTTCTTTGTCGAACCGCTGATCGAAGAGCGGCTGGTCGAGGCCGGATGCGCGGTCACCCGTCCTCGCTATGCGGGGCGCGCGGCGGCGGCATCGCCGGCCACTGGCCTGATGAAGCGTCATCAGGTCGAGCAAGCAGCACTCATCGCCGATGCTTTGGGGCACACGGCTCCGTAACCACTCCGCCACTCCCGAAAGAGGCCGAACCGATGGCAACTGAAGTAAAAGTCCCCGTGCTGGGCGAATCGATTACCGAAGCGACGCTGGGCGAGTGGTTGAAGCAGCCCGGCGATACCGTCGCGCTCGACGAGCCCGTCGCGAGCCTTGAGACCGACAAGGTATCGGTCGAAGTGCCCTCGCCAGTCGCAGGCGTGATGGGCGCGCACGCCGTGAAGGTTGGCGATACGGTTCAGGTCGGCGCGATGATCGCGACGATCGAGGGGGCGGGTTCCGCACCCGCACCAGCCCCCGCCAAACCCGCCGAGGCGGAGCCTGCTGCGGCACAGGCGGCGCCCGCCGCGCTCTCCCCTTCGGTGCGGCGCGCGGTGCTGGAAACGGGTGTTGATCCGGCAACTGTGACCGGCACGGGCAAGGACGGGCGGCTGACCAAGGACGACGTGCTGGCCGCCGCGACAACGCCCGCCGCACCCGCCCCCGTTCCCGTCGCAGCGCCTGTCCCTGCCG
>DHHS01000143.1 GCA_002403415.1 Sphingomonas sp. UBA4766
CGAGCGCCACATCGGCGCGGGGGATTTGTCGCTCGGTCCAGGCCCATGGCGCGCCGGTCGACGCCGTTGCGTCGAGGGCCTTGCCTTCAGACGCGCGCGGCCCCCACGGACTATGCTCAACCACAAAGGCGCCGCTCCCGGTCGCATGGGTCAAGGCGGGCGGGCGCACGATCGTCCAGTCCAACCCGCTCTTGCGCACCAAAGCTTCCTGCCGATCCTTGTCGGCGTAGATCCGTTGCAACAAGAGCGGAAAAACCAAACGGGCATAGGCAAAGCCGCCCCGCCCTTTGGTCTCGCCGGCGCCAATGCCGGTGACGACGACCAAACGCTTCGCGCCCGCCTCGCGCATGGCGCGGATCGTCTCGAATGTGGCTTGGGAAAAGCGGAAAATCGGCTCGCGCGGCAAAAATCCGACATTGCGGGCGATTTCGGCGGCGGCTGCGCCGCCTTTCGCCAATTCACTAAAGCCAAGCGTGATAAAAACCTGATCGGCGCCCGTAACGGCTTTCGCAACATCGCGCGCATTCAACGCATCGCCGGCGATCGGCTGTAGGCGGGAGGGTTTCAACTCCACCCGGGTCATCGACCGCGCCAGCGCTTGGACGTTGTGGCCGGCGATCAAGGCCGCCCGCGTTAGCGCAAGGCCAAGGCCGGCGCTGGCGCCGATCACCGCACTTGTAGTCATAATCGTCCTTTAAATTGATCCCCTCAGGATAGACTTACGGCGCGCGATAAAGGCTGGCAAGCTTGGCGGCTTGGGTGCGCAACGTCTCGGCGTCGGCCTTTTGACCCTGACCGTGCCGGCCCATCGCCAAGCTGTCATAACGCGGGATAAGGTGAAAATGCAGATGAAAGACGGTTTGGCCGGCTGGCGCCCCATTGAACTGGGTAAGGATGATCCCGTCGGGCGAAAACGCCTCGACGACAGCTTTGGCGGCGGCTTGAACACGCTGCATGACCGCGCCGAGCAGCGGGGCCGGGATATCGAGCACTGTTGCGCCCGGATGGCGGGGGATGATCAAGCAATGACCCGGCGATTGCGGGTAAAGGTCCATGATGCCGATCGCCACGTCGTCCGAAAAAACCATATTGGCCGGCAATTCGCCGCGCAGGATTTTGGCGAAAACATTGTTGGCGTCATAGGGGATCGAAAGGCTCATCGCCGCCTCCAAATTGCGGATCGCACAGAACTGCGCGGCAGGTAAACGAGATTGGCCCGTCTCGCCAACCAGACTTTGGCGGATTGCGTCATTCACTCCGATTTTTTGAACGGGGTGTAGCTCGCCAGCGCCTCCACCTGATCGGCGATCGCCACCCGCTCCTGATCAAGATAGGCGCCGACAGCTTGGCGCAGGCCCGGATGGGCGATCCAATGTGCCGAATAGGTCAAGGTCGGCTCATAGCCGCGCGCCAATTTGTGCTCGCCTTGCGCGCCCGCCTCGACAAACTTCAGCCCGCGCGCGATCGCCGCTTCGATCGCCTGATAGTAGCAGAGCTCGAAATGAAGAAATGGCACCTCCTCGGTGCAGCCCCAATAGCGGCCATAAAGCGTATCGGCGCCGACCAGGTTGAGCGCGCCCGCAATCGGCCGCCCGTCCCGCTCCGCCAGCATCAGCAGCACCCGCTCGCCCATCCGCGCGCCGAGCAGCGAGAAAAACGGCCGCGTCAGATAGGGTTGCCCCCATTTGCGGCTGCCCGTGTCCTGATAAAAGGTCCAGAAGGCATCCCAGTCGCGCTCGGTCAGGTCACTGCCCGTGACATGCCGGACCGTCAGCCCCCCTATTGCCGCTGCGCGTTCCTTGCGGATTGCCTTGCGCTTGCGGCTGGCGAGCGCGTCCAGAAAATCACCGAAACACGTATAGCCATCGTTAGCCCAGTGGAATTGCGTGCCCGCGCGGATCAGCCACCCCGCCGCCTCGAACAGCGGCACCTGATCGGGCGCGACGAAGGTTGCGTGCGCGCTCGACATGGCGTGGCGATCGACGACAGCCTCGACCGCCGCGATTAGTGCTGGCGCCGCCGCTGCGTCACGCAGCAACAGGCGCGGGCCGGGCACCGGCGTAAACGGCACCGCGACCTGAAGCTTTGGGTAATAACTGCCGCCCGCCCGCGCCCACGCATCGGCCCAGGCGTGGTCAAACACATACTCGCCCTGGCTGTGGCGCTTGGCATAGGCAGGCGCGATGGCGATCGGCACACCATCGGCGCCATCGACGATGATCGGCACCGCCTGCCAGCCCGCGCGCGGCGACACGCTGCCCGATTCTTCAAGGATCGACAAGAAAGCGTGACACAAAAACGGATTGGCCGCGCCCGCGCATGCATCCCAATGCGCTGGGCTGATGGCCGTGACACCATCGGCGAGTCGAGCAGTCACGGGGGGCGGAGCGGTCACGCCCCCACGTTAAGCACACCCCCGCGAAGGGCAACCACCGCTTGCGCAAACCCCGACGGAAATGGCATTATTCGCCGTGAGACGGACGGGAGACGCAGGCATGGCCGGACGTTATGAGGGCGATTTTCTGGTCACCCTGCTCGATGACGGACGTAATCTCCGGCTCGAATCGGATCTTTTCTATTTCGATCCACAAGGCGTGCGCTGGGGCGTGCCCAAGGGCGCGGTGGTTGACGGCGCGTCGATCCCGCGCGGCTTCTGGAGCGCGGTCGGCGGACCGCTGGAGGGGAAATACCGCAACGCCTCGATCATTCACGACTGGTTTTGCGACATGCGCACCCGCACCTGGCAAGCGACGCA
Organism: Sphingomonas sp. UBA4766; assembly: GCA_002403415.1. GTDB lineage: Bacteria > Pseudomonadota > Alphaproteobacteria > Sphingomonadales > Sphingomonadaceae > Sphingomonas. Next base: position 2,756 of record DHHS01000143.1, read on the forward strand.
CCGCGTATTCTATGACGCGATGCGCACATCGGGGGTCGGCGAGGCGCGGGCAAAGCTGTTTTACTATGCGGTGTGGTGGGGCGGGCCGCGCTGGGAAGAACGCGTCAGCCTGAACGCCAATTTGCCCGCGGGTTCGGACTTCAGCTTCAAGGGCGTGACGTCGCCCGCGCCCGTCACCGAAATCATCCCGCTCGACAGCCCCGGCGCGGGCACCACCCTGATTGACCATAAGGCGGCCGCCAAGCGGATGCGGGCCATGCTAAAGGCGCAGAATCTATCGCTTGAGGAGATTGAGGGGCTGGCGGACGCGCCGCAATTCTGACGCAGCGCCGCCGCTCCTACCGGAAATTATCGGCGTAAGCCTGCAGCTTCAGCGTGCGTTCGGGCGCCGGGATCACCGCATAGTCAATCCCCTCCCGCGTCGCATAGGCGACCGCTGCGTCAACCGACGCGAAACGCAACCGCACTTGCTGGCGCGTATCGCCTGAGCCGGCCCAGCCGGTCAGCGGATCGGGTTGTTTCGCCTCTGCAGGTTCGAATTCGAGCACCCATTCCTGCGTGCGGGCGCGGCCCGATTGCATGGCGTTTTTGGGGGTCTGGAAAATGCGCGCGGTGGTCATGACGGGTTCCTTACCCCAGCTGGCGGGCGCGTGCATCCGCATTTTTGGTCCTCAGCGTCGCATTGGCGTTCGCTGGATCGTCAGGCCAGGGGTGGCGGGGATAGCGACCGCGCATTTCCCGGGCCACCGCCGCCCAGCTCCCTGCCCAAAAGCCAGGCAAATCGCGCGTCGTCTGGATCGGTCGCCCGGCAGGCGACGTGAGCGACAGCACCAGCGGCACCCGCCCGCCCGCGACCATGGGGTGCGTCGCCCGCCCGAACAACGCCTGTGGGCGCAGTTCGACGGTAGGTCCGGCGTCCGCCGTGTAATCAATCTCATGCGTCGACCCGGCGGGCGAGGTAAATCGCGGCGGTGCGAGCCGGTCGATCGCCTGCAGCGCGTCCCAGCCGATCATCCCGCGCAAGGCCTCTACAAGCTCAGCTGGATCAATCTGCGCCAGTCGCCGCTTGCCTGCGAGCAGCGGCACCAGCCAATCGTCCGCCCGTGCGAGCAACGCCTCATCGTCAATCGCCAGACCGGGCGCGCCATGCGCCGCAGCAAACGCCGCCCGTTGCCGCAGCGCGACCGCGGTATCGGGCCAGGGCAATTGCGCCAGGCCATGATCGCGCACCCCCGCG
>DHHS01000064.1 GCA_002403415.1 Sphingomonas sp. UBA4766
GCGCTGATTATGGAGGCAATGGCCTATGGCTGCCCGTCGACCAGCGCGTTCATTTCGATCCACAACATGGCCGCGTGGATGATCGACCGGTTTGGATCGGCGGCGGTCAAGGCCAAATACCTGCCCTCGCTCGTCACGATGGAGCGAATCGCCAGCTATTGCCTGACCGAGCCGGGGTCGGGATCGGACGCGGCGGCGCTCAAGACCAAGGCGGTCTTGGACGGCGACCATTATGTCGTCACCGGCACCAAGCAGTTCATCAGCGGCGCGGGCGAAAACGACGTTTATGTCACGATGGTGCGCACCGGCGAGGAAGGTCCAAAAGGCATTTCCTGTCTGGTGATCGAGCGCGACATAGCCGGTGTGTCGTTCGGCGCGAATGAGCGCAAGCTGGGCTGGCATTCGCAACCCACGCGGCAAGTCATCCTCGACGGCGTGCGTGTGCCCGTGGAGAACCGCATCGGGGCGGAGGGCGAGGGTTTTCGCATCGCGATGATGGGGCTTGACGGCGGGCGGCTGAACATCGGCGCCTGCTCGCTGGGCGGGGCGCAGCGCTGCCTTGACGAAGCGATTGGCTATACCCGCGACCGCAAGCAATTCGGCACGGCCGTGAGCGATTTCCAGAACACACAATTCATGCTGGCCGATATGGCAACCGAGCTGGAGGCGGCGCGCGCGCTGCTTTATCTCGCGGCGGCCAAGGTGACCGCAAACGCGCCCGACAAGACGCGCTTTGCCGCGATGGCGAAACGGCTGGCGACCGACACCGGCAGCGCGGTGGTCGATCGTGCGTTGCAGCTTCACGGCGGCTATGGCTATTTGATGGATTATCCGATCGAACGCTTCTGGCGCGACCTGCGGGTTCATTCGATTTTGGAGGGCACCAATCAGGTGATGCGGATGATCGTCGGCCGCGAACTGACGCGGCAGTGAGCGGCGCGTCGTTGTTCATGGTGTCGGTGATGGTTCCCGCCATGGACGCGGCGATTGCTCATTATGTCGGCGATTGGGGCTTTGTGGTGGCGCAGGATAGTGTTCACGACTCCGGGCATCGCTGGGTGGAGGTTGCACCCGATGGCGGCGCGCGGTTGCGGCTCGTTGAGGCCAGAACAGACGCGGAGCGCGCGGTCATTGGCCAGCAGGTCGCGGATCGCGTAGCCTTTTTCATCCGGGTAGCGAATTTTGATTCGGCGATTGCGCGCTGGCACTCAAACGGGATCGAGATTGCAGAACCGCCTCGGTCAGAAACCTATGGCCGTGTGGCAGTGCTGCGCGACAAATTTGGCAATCTCTGGGATGCCTTTGACGCGGAACCGGTGGGGCAATCGTGACGGGCGATGTCCTTGCCAGCGTGACCGGCGGCGTCGCGCGGCTCAGCCTCAACCGGCCGGGGACGCTTCACGCGCTGACCCTCGATATGGTGCAGGCGATGACGCGCGCCTTGCTCGCATGGACGCGTGATCCGGCGGTGCGGGGGGTGATGATCGATCATGCCCCCGCGCCCGACGGCGACCCCAAGCGGTCGCGCGGCTTCTGCGCGGGCGGGGATATTGCGTTTCTCCGTGCCAGCGCGCTGGGCGATGGTGGGGTGTCGGGGCGCAGGTTCTTCCACGACGAGTATCAGCTCAACCACCAGATGTTCACTTATCCCAAGCCGGTGGTTGCGTTCATGGACGGGATCACCATGGGCGGTGGTGTTGGCATTTCGCAGCCCGCGCGCTTTCGGGTTGCAACCGAAAACACCCGGCTGGCGATGCCCGAGACGGGGATTGGCCTGTTCCCCGATGTGGGCGGCGGCTGGTATCTCTCCCGTCTGTCGGGGCGGCTGGGCCAGTATCTCGCGCTCACCGGCGCGCGGCTCGATGGGGCGGAATGCCTGTGGGCGGGGCTGGCGACGCATTACCTCCCGAGCAGCGCGCTGGCGGCGGCGAAGGACCGGATCGCCGGGGGCGAGGATATCGAGCTCGTCCTCGCTGCGCTGTCGGTGGCACCGCCCCCGGCGCGAATCGCCGACCATGCCGAGGCGATTGTCCGGTTATTCGCCGCCGACCGGCTGGAGGATATCCTTTCGGCGTTGGCGGCTGATGGCAGCGACTGGGCGGCGGCGACCCGCGCGACGCTGGCCACCAAAAGCCCGCAGACCTGCAAAGTCGCGCTGCGCCAATTGGCCGACAGCCTGACGCTCCCCGATTTTGCCGCTAACATGGCGATGGAATATCGCATCGCGTCGCGCGTGCTGACCCGTCCCGATTTCGCCGAAGGAGTGCGCGCCGTCATCATCGACAAGGATAATGCGCCGCGCTGGACCCCGGCGACGCCCGAGGGTGTGACCGACGCGCTGATCGACAGTATTTTCGCCGCCCTGCCTGCCGGAGAGGAATGGACACCGCTATGACCTATGAAACCATCCTGGTCGATCATCACGACGCCGTGACATTGGTGACGCTCAACCGGCCACAGGCGCTGAACGCGCTGAACAGCCAGGTGCTGGCCGACCTGATCGCTGCCTTTGCTGCCTATGACGCCGATCCAGCGCAGCGCTGTCTGGTGCTGACGGGCAGCGAAAAGGCGTTTGCGGCGGGTGCCGACATCAAGGAAATGGCGAGCCAGGGCTTTGCCGACATGTTCGCCAGCAACTTTTTTGCCGGGTGGGAGCGGGTGACGGCAACGCGCAAGCCCTGGATTGCGGCGGTCGCGGGCTATGCGCTGGGCGGCGGGTGCGAAGTAGCGATGATGGCCGATTTCATCGTCGCGGGCGATAACGCCAGGTTCGGCCAGCCCGAAATCAAGCTCGGCGTGTCGCCGGGCATGGGCGGCTCGCAGCGGCTGACTCGCGCGATCGGCAAGGCCAAGGCGATGGAAATGTGCCTGACCGGGCGGATGATGGACGCGGGCGAAGCGGAGCGCGCCGGCCTTGTCGCCCGCGTCGTGCCGGTCACTGATCTGGTGGCCGAGGCGCTTAAAACCGCCGCTGCCATTGCCGCGATGCCGCCGCTTGCGACAATCGCCAACAAGGAAATGGTGAACGCTGCGTTCGAGACGGGCCTTGCACAGGGCATTTTGTTCGAGCGCCGCCTGTTCCACGGCCTGTTCGGGACCGCCGATCAGAAAGAGGGGATGGCCGCCTTTGTCGAAAAGCGGCCCGGCAATTGGACGGGGAAGTAACATGGCGGTGATCGGGTTCATCGGGCTGGGCAATATGGGCGGCGGCATGGCCGCAAATCTTGCCAAGGCCGGGCATGTGGTCCGCGCGTTTGACCTGTCGGCGGACGCACTGGCGCGCGCGCGCGACGCGGGGTGCGAGACCTTGGAAAGTGCCGCTGCCGCTGCCGCTGGCGCTGAGGCGGTCGTCACGATGCTGCCCGCAGGCGCGCATGTCGAAAGCGTGTATCGGGACGCGGTGTTTGGGGCGGCGGCCCCGGGCACGCTGCTGATCGATTGTTCGACGATCGATGTCGCGACCGCGCGCCATGTCGCAGAAGCTGCGGCGGGCAAGGGGTTGATCGCGGTCGATGCGCCCGTTTCGGGCGGGATTGCGGCGGCGAATACGGGCACACTGACCTTCATGGTGGGCGGCACCGACGCGGGCTATGCGCGCGCCCAGCCGATCCTGGCGGCGATGGGCAGGGCGGTGATTCATGCAGGCGCGAGCGGCGCGGGGCAGGCGGCGAAGATTTGCAACAACATGCTGCTTGGCGCCACCATGGTCGCGACGTGCGAGGCGTTTCTGCTGGCGGGCAAGCTGGGGCTGGACGCGCAGAAATTTTATGACATCGCCAGCGTTTCATCGGGGCAGAGCTGGTCGATGACCAGCTATTGCCCGGTCCCCGGCGTCGGCCCCGAAACCCCGGCTGATCGTGACTATCAGGGCGGCTTCGCGGTTGCGCTGATGCTGAAGGACTTGAAGCTCGCGGCGGAGGCAGCGACGACCGCAGCCGCGCAAACGCCGATGGGG
>DHHS01000129.1 GCA_002403415.1 Sphingomonas sp. UBA4766
ACGGCAATCGCGTCGCGCAACGACCGCTTCTATGGGCCAGGCTATGGGTATCGCGGTGGTTTTCGAGGCGGCTATTATGGCCCGCGCTATAATGGCTTTTACGATCGTGGGTTTTATGATCGTGGCTATTACGGACCCCGACGTGGTTTTTACGGGCCGGGTTATGGCGGGTTTGGCGGGCGTTGCTTTGTAACGCGGCGCTGGGATCCCTATTATGGTGCGTCAGTGCGCGTGCGCGTGTGTAACTGACTGGCTTGATGGGGGCGGGCGGCGAGTGGCCGTGCCGCCCCTGATGCCAGGGCTGGCAATTCGCGCGCAAAGGCGTAAGAGCCGGGGCCATGACCGACACGCCCCCCGACCGCCTTTCCTCCAATCCGCGCAGCCCGTTTTTCAATCAGGCGCATCTTGAGCGCGGCATCGGCATCCGTTTCAAGGGGGCCGAGCGCAAGGATGTTGAGGAATATTGCCGCTCCGAAGGGTGGATTCGCGTCGCGCTGGGTAAGAAGGTTGACCGGCACGGCCAGCCGCTGACGCTCAAGCTGTCGGGCGAGGTTGAGGCCTGGTTCGAAAAGCCCGCCGAGGGCGGTGGCGCGGGCGATAGCGGCGAGGTCAGTGGCGTGTAAGGGCTTCGTCGGCGTTGCATGGCTCCATGTGATCCATCTTGCCAGACCTGTCTCCAAACCAGGCTATTCTAGCGCGACTCGCGCTGCGTCGATTAGTGCCTTCATCGCCAGACGAAACGGTCCCGGACCGTGGCTGATCCGGGCCACGCCGGTCTGCGCTACTTGCGCTGCGCCTGGCGCGCCGTTGAAGGCCATGAAGTTCACCGGGAGCGTTGAGCCGCTGCAAACCCTCTCCAGCAGTTTCAGATCTACCAGCCCCGGCACGAACAACCCGCTCGCCCCCGCATCGGCATAGGCGCGCGCGCGCTCGATTGCTGCGTCGACCATCGCTGCGTCGTGCATGTCGGCGGGCGCGCTGAGGAAGATGTCGGTGCGCGCGTTGATGAAGAAATCGGTGCCGACCGTGCGGCGAATCGCGCTGATCCGCGCGACCTGATCGTGGATTGGGTGGAGCATGCGCGACGCGGTGCCGATGACCTGATCCTCGAAATTACAGCCGATCGCGCCGGTCGCGGCCAGTGCCGCGACATTGGCGGCACATTGCATCGGATCGGTCGTATAGCCGCCCTCAAAATCAATGGTGACCGGCAGCGCGGTCGCGCCTACTATCCGCGCCGCATTGGCGAGGGCGAGGTCGACCGGCAAGCCTTCGCCATCCGCGAACCCGTGCGCTGCCGCGACTGACCAGCTGCCGGTCGCAAGCGCCCTTGCCCCCGCCCGCTCGACCGCAGCGGCGGAGCCCGCGTCCCAGACATTGAACAGGATCAGCGGACTGCCGGGGATATGGAGCTTGGCGAAGGTGGTGAATTTGTCGGTCATGGCGGGCCTCCTTGGCGCGGTTATGCCGGGCGGGCTCGGGCGAGGCTAGGGGCGGCCCAAGCTACACCAAGTTTGCGTGCTTCAATGCACGAACCGGGCCACCACATCGCGGTAACTGCGGCTGACCTTCACCTGCGCGCCTGATGCCAGCACCAGAAAACATTCGCCATTGGTGTGGGGCTTTACTTCCTTGACCAGGTCAAGGTTGACGATGGTTGATCGGTGCACACGCTGGAATCGCCTTGGGTCAAGCCGTTTTTCCAGATCCTTCATCGTCTCGCGCAGGATCAGCGTGTTGTCGCCGGTGTAGATGCACATATAATCGCCCGCCGCGTCTATGCGTTCGATCGTGTCGACATCGACGCGGAAAATCTGGCCGCGATCCTTGATATTGATAAGCTTTTCAAAGCGGTTGGTCGCCGGTGCTTCCTCGGCACTTGTCTCCGCCAGTGCCTCGGCGGCCTCGGGGGCATGTTCGGCGAGCGCTTCTTTCAGCTTTACGCTTTCTTCAACCGCGCGTTTTTCGGACAGGCGCGTGCGCACCAGGTCGAGCGTCGCGGCGAGCTTGTCCTCCTCCACCGGCTTCATCAGATAGCCGAGCGCCTGCGCCTCGAACGCGCGGATGGCATGGTCGCCATAGGCCGTCACAAACACAAACAGCGGCGGCTCGACCTCCATCAACCCTTGCACCACCGAAAAACCGTCAAATCCGGGCATTTGGATGTCGAGAAAGACGAGGTCGGGCTTGTGCGTCTTGATGCTGCGGATCGCCTCGCGGCCATTTTGGCACGTGTCGATGATCTCGACATCGTCATGCGGTTGCAGCCGGAGTTGCAGCCCCTGAATCGCCAGCGTTTCGTCATCGACAAGGATGGTGCGAATGGTCATGCGGCCTCTTTCACCCGTTCTTCCACTTCGAACGGAATTTCAATTTCAACCCGAAAACCGCCCCCGGGCGCTTGCCCGGTTTCAAACCGATGGTCGGGGCCGTAAGCCTGCCCCAACCGGTCCCTGATATTGGCAAGGCCAACCCCGGTGGAAAGGCTGGGCCGTGATTTGGTTTCACTCAAGCCGGGGCCGGTGTCGGATACGACGATCTGCACTCGCTCGCCGACCAGTTGCGCAACGACGGTGATTTCGGCCCCGCCCTCCTGCGGGGTGACGGCATATTTGATCGCATTCTCAACGAGCGGCTGCAGCAGGAGCGAGGGCAGTCGCGCCTTTGTAACGCGCGGATCGATCGAAAAGTCGGGGCGAAGCCGATCCTCGAATCGCATTTTTTCGATTTCGAGATAGAGTTTCAGCGTCTCCACCTCCTGCGCGATGGTGACATGCGCGGTCGGTTCATTGGCGAGCGTATAGCGCAGGAACGACGACAGCCGACTGAGCATCATGTTCGCTCGTTCGGTCTGTTTGAGCAGCACCAGCGTCGAGATGGAATTGAGCGTGTTGAACAGGAAATGCGGGTTGAGCTGATAGCGCAGCATCGCCAGTTGCGCGGTCGACGCCTGCGCGCCGAGCTTTTCAAGCTGGTCGATCTGTTCTTCGACGATCAGGTAGAAGTTGATCCCGAAATACAGCGCCGACCATCCGGCGAGCACCGTGAAATTCAAAAACAGCGTCGCCAGCACCAGCGACAATTCGATGCCGGGGCTGTCGAGCTTGATGAACGAAAATGAAAACGCATCGAGCACCGCATACAGAATCGTCGCCAGTGCAAGCGTTGCCGCGCTCAACAACACAAAGGGGATACGTGGCAGCGTGCGGAAATAGCCATAGAGCGCCGACAGCAACAAGGTGATGCAATAGCCGACGATCGATTCGATCACGACCGGAATGACAGCGGTGAGCGGCAGTCCGTTGGCAATGCTCGACACCGATCGCAGCAGCAGATAACCGCTCCACCCTGCGGCTTGCAGGATCCAGAACGCGCGGTTCTTGCGCTCGAAAAACGGGCGCGAAAAGATCTGCGGCGGGCGGGGCGCGGGGCGCGAGCGCCGGGGGGACGCAAAGGATGCCATGCGGCCCACTATACCCCCTGTCACGCACGCCGGAAGGGGCCTATGCTGATGAAGAGAGGAGAAAGGCCATGAGCGACGACACAAGCCTGCATGATCGCGCCCAATTCACCGCGATGGTGGAGGGGACGCAAGAGGATTGGACGACCATCGCCACCCATTTTCGTGATTTTTCAAAGGGGCTGCCCGATCGGGTGCTGACGCATTTGAAGCTGCTCGACGGCGATTATGGCGGCTTTCCGGTCGACCGGCTCGAACATTCGTTGCAAACCGCAACCCGCGCCTATCGCGATGGCCGTGATGAGCCCTATGTCGTGACCGCGCTGCTGCACGACATTGGCGATACGCTCGGTAGCTTCAATCACCCCGAGATCGCAGCGGCGATGCTGCGCCCGTTCGTGAGCGAACAGCTCCACTGGATCGCGCACAATCACGGGGTGTTCCAGGGCTATTATTATTTCCACTATCTCGGCATGGATCGCGACCTGCGCGAACAGTATCGCGGCCATCCGCATTTCGAGGCCTGCGCCGAATTCTGCGAGAAATACGATCAGGCGGCGTTCGATCCTAATTACGACAGCGCCCCACTCGAATTTTTTGCGCCGATGGTTGCCCGCGTCATGGCGCGGCCGATCAACAGCACTTACGGGCCGATGGCCGCCAGCGATCGCTGAGCGCAGCGTCGGCGCTCGCCTCGCCGGGCGCCTGCCTTCCTGCGTTTGCAGGAACGACAAACAAAACCGCCGCCCTCCCGGTTGGGGAGAGCGGCGGCATTTTTTTGTCCTGACGAGCGCTGCTTACAGCGTGAAGCGCACGCCCAACCGGATCGCATAGGTCGATGCGTTGAAGTTCGCGGCGGTGTTTGCTGCCGGATCAACGAACGACGAGAAGCGATACTGCGCGCAAGTTTGCGACGAGGTGGTGTTGACGATGCCGGCGCCCGGTGCGGTCCCGGTGGGGACTGCCTGGCTCAGACACTGTACTTGCACAACCGCCGCGACACCGATCTGGCGCACGCCGCCCCAGTTGCTGTTCAGCAAGTTGGGAAGGTTGTTAATGTCGGCAAACACCGCCACCCGCGACTTGCCGACGAACAGAGGAATTTCCTGTTCGAGGTGAAGGTCGATGCGAGTGACCGCCCGGTTGCG
>DHHS01000131.1 GCA_002403415.1 Sphingomonas sp. UBA4766
TCGGGGAGACAGGATTCGAACCTGCGACATCCTGCTCCCAAAGCAGGCGCGCTACCAGACTGCGCCACTCCCCGACGCGAGCGTGCCCCCTTAGGCGTGAAGCGCGCGGCGCGCAACTGCCCAGCGCGTCGCCGCGCGCACCAGGCACCAGCGCAAGCGGATTTTGGTGGGCCCGGCAGGATTCGAACCCGCAACCTGGCCGTTATGAGCGGCTGGCTCTACCATTGAGCTACAGGCCCCTCGCCGCCGACTAAGCAAGCGACGCGCATTGCGCAAGTCAGGCAGCATCGAGCAGTTGATCGACGGTTACCGGTCGTACACTGAGCGTGGCGAGCAACTCCAGCACCTGATCCCACCACGCATGAAACGCCGCCAGATCGCGCGCATCCCGTACATAGGGGGTATGCCCGGGCGCGAGCGATGGCGAATGAAACGCAAAGTTCAACAACCGCTCCCCCTCGCCAACCGCGACTCGCACCGCCTCCAGCGCGTCGGCGATCGGCATCCCCTCTGGCGTGAGCGATACGCGCGACATCAGGCCAAGTCGCGCCGCCGCCCCCCGCCCGCGCGGCAATTGGCCAAGTGCACGGAAAAATGGCTCACCCAGCCGCCGCAGGATGCCCGTGTAAACCGTGGTGAGCGGCAGCGCGATCAGCGCGCCATCCGGACCGCACCGAAATGCCGCATTGCCGATCGCAGCGAAATCGGGGCCGCCATCCGACTGGTAATCGTAGCGCGCGCGGATCGAGCTATCGACGCGATAGCCGCGCTCGGTCAGCAGGCGCCACGTCGCAGGGCCAATGCCATAGCGGCCGGCGCGGTATACGCGGGGGCGCTGACCAAAGCTGCGCACGATCACATCGGTCAGCGCGTCAATCTTGGCGGCTTCGAGCGCTTCGGGCAGATTACCAGCATAGCTGTTGTGCGGTGCTAGCGCCTCGTCAAACGGGGGATTGACCCAGGGGTGAAGCTGCGTGCCGATCTCTGACCGACCATCGGCAAGCACCGCGCGGAGCACGTCGCAGGCGCGCGGGTCACTCGCGACTGGATAATCGACCAGATAGACGAGCGGGACACCGCGATCGGCAAAGCGCGCATGCGCGGCGGGCAATGCCGCCATCGCCGCGGTACCGTAGCGATCGCGGGAGAATGGCGCGCGCCAGTCAAACTCCTCTTCAGTATCGACAAAGATCGTAAAGCGCGTCCCGAACCCATCCGGCCAGCCGATCGGTGAGCCCGGTTGGAGCACAAGCGGCGATGCCCCCTGCATGCCGTTCAGCTGTTCAGCGCCTGACCCATATCGCCAGCAAAGGCCGCTGGCAGGCGCAAAGTCAAGCGCGCGTCGCCCAACACCAGCGATCCGCCCAATTCACGCGCCAGGTTCATCGCCAGCCGCAGCGCAAAATCGCTCCCCAAGAGCGAGGCGCCCGCTGCGATCTCGTCATCAGCCGAATCCGCTTGAAGCGCCGCTGTTGCGGGCAACCGCGCGAGCAATGCCGGTCGGGTCAGCCGCACCACTGCATCATCATCTTCGCGGGTAGCGAGAATCGCGATTGCCTCCCCCGGTTGCGCGGCCGACAGCAGCGCGGCGATCAACCGCACCAACAGGCGCTCGATCGTGCGGTCATCACCCCGCGCGACCACATCCACGCCGATGTCGAGCGTGGCCTCCGCCTCACGCAGACTGGCGAGCGGCTCAAGCTCGCGGACGATCCGCACCAAAAGGGGGGCGAGTGCAACTTCATGGGGCAACAGATCCAGCGCACGCATCTCTATCCGCGCCGCCAGATCAAGGTCGTCGATCGCACCGAGCAAAGCGCGTGCCTGCGCGACGATTGCGGCTGCGTAACGGCGATACACATCATCGACCGGGCCAAGTATTGCACCATCGATCATTTCGGCAAATCCAGCAATCGCCGTGGTTGGCGTGCGCAGCTCATGTACCAATTGGCGCAAGGATTCGGCAGCGGCCGGGCTGACATGCGGTTGCTCCTCAAGCCGCGGGCGCCGCGCGGTGCCGCGATAGCCCGCAAAGCAGCCCCGTTCTTGGTCAAAGACCGGTCGGGCCGACAGCCGCCAAGCCCCCGCCGCGCTCGAAGTCCCTGAAATGTCAAGGCGTGCATCGGTGAATGCCGCCCGCCGGTGAAAGGCGCCCGACGCCACTTGATCAACCAAGGCCATGCCAGACCCACCCAGCCCCAGCGAGACACCGATGATCGGGCCCCGATCGACGCCCGATACCCATTGAATGATGCCCATGGCATCGGTTTCAAACTGGAAACGCGCCACCTGCAGGGTCGGTCCGCCGCGCGGCCGCGCGGCCCCGGGTTCGGCTTCCGATGCGATCCCGGCATCGCGCTGTCGGCGAAAGGCGTCGATGCGCTGGACCAGATCGGCGATCTCAAACGGCCCCGCCGCGTCTGGCTCGGCATCCGGTGGGGCGGCGATGGTCGTGCCGCCATCCGGATCAGCCCGGCGCATCGCTTCCACAACGGCAGGCAGAGCTTGGGCGACAGCAGCAAAAGCAGTAAAGTCCGATTCGGGAGGGGGCTCCGCGTGCCAGGCGTCATCCTCTGCCGCGACCACGATCGGCAAAGGCGGCGATCGCGGTGTCGACCGCGCGACCTTGGGCTGCGCGGCATCGGTTGTGGGCTCGTCGGACCGCTGCGGATCGGCGAGTCGAAAGTCGATCGCGCCAAAATCGGCCAGCGCGCTGATAACCGCAGGCGACAAGTCGCGCCGATGCCGCAACAGCGCGCGGCCCTGGGTGCCGATGCCGATTAGCATCTCGATCCATTCCCGGTCGTCAAGCTGAACCGCGCGCAACAAGGGGGCTGCAACCGCCGGATTGTCATCGGCGAACAAGCGCACCAGCGCGGCCGGCGGGCGGGTAAGCGCCAGCGCCCGCGCGGACGCAGCACGAACGGCCTCTGGCACGTGCGCACGCAGCGCACCCAGCTTTTCAATCACCGCCGCCGTTGGATCGATTCGTCCCCGGCCAGCCAGGTCAACAAGCTGCCGCCACGCCGCTTGCGCGCCCGATGGCGTTGACGCGTCGATCGCTAAAACGGTGGCAAGGCTGTCATTGAAACGCACAGGATAGTCCCGAACCAAGGCACGTCGCGCACCTCGTAACCTTTTCTTAACCGCGCTGAATCGGGAAAGGGAACCGGGTTTTTTGGCACGTCACAATGTGGGACAATTGCGTTTTCCTGCAATTATATTAGAACAACGCCTATAATCTGATACTTAAATGTTCGCCCGCTTGAAAGGAATGCGTCAATGCCCTTCGACCGAATCGACCGGCAAATCCTCGACCTGCTGCAAGAGGATGGCCGCATGACCAATGTCGATCTGGCCGAACGTGTCGGGCTGACCGCCCCACCCTGTCTGCGGCGCGTTCGCGCGCTGGAGGAGCAGGGCGCGATTCGCGGTTATCATGCCAGTCTCGACGCGGCGACGCTGGGCTACCCCATCACCGTATTCGCGATGGTGTCACTACGCAGTCAGGCGGAAGCCGACCTTGCCGCGTTTGAAGCGCATATCGCGGAAATTCCAGAGGTGCGTGAATGCCACATGTTGAATGGCGAGATTGACTTCATCCTGAAACTGGTCGCGACCGACCTGAAATCATTTCAGGAGATCCTGACATCACGCCTCACAACGGCGCCGAATGTAACTAGCGTGAAGACGTCGCTCACCATCCGCACGGCAAAGGCACTGCCAGGCATTCCGGTAGTTATCGGTGACGCTCCCGCCGCGCCGGTGGCGATGAGCTGAACCCCAAAAAAAGGGGGGTGAAGCATCGCCCCGCCCCCCTCAACGGGTCACGCAGTCGGTGCCGCAACGGAATCAATCCACAACAGCCAGAAGTTGGCGATCTCCTGACGCGGCGGCCGAGTGAGCGTCTGAAGCGTGGCTTTGGCTGCCGCCTTGTCCCCCGACAGCGCCTGTGCGATGCCGATATGCATCGTGACCTCGTCGGGCTTGGCGACGCCGCCCTTGCTCATCGCCAGTTTGTAAAGCTCGATCGCGCGCGCGTAATTGGCTGATCCCAAAAAGGCATCGCCGGTCGCTGCAGCCAGCACGCCCGTTGGCGCCGCCGCAGCGCGCTTGGCAAGCGCATCAAGCGGCCCGTCGGCCTGGATCGTCTTCAACGAATCAGCATAAATCAGCCCGTTGGGGCCGCCCGTCGCAGGCACCTTGCCCGCCGCACGGCCTTCATCGATCACGGCCTTGGCCTCTTGCGGCAGCCCGACATCGAACAAGTCCTGCGCATATTCAGCATAGTCATTCTGATCGCTCAGCGCCTTTGTCACGCGCAACAGGCGGAAAATGTCGATCCGTTCGCGCTTGTCCAACTTATAGGGTCCGGCAAAGCCATAAAACACAAGCGCTTCACGCCAGTTCTTCTGTGTGGGGTATGCCGCCACCCAGGCACGGGACCAATCGAGCAGATCGTTCATCATTTTTGCCGAATTGGTTTTTGAACGCGCGTAGAGATACCAAGACTCCGGCGCCTTGCGACCCGCCGCCTGCTCAGCGTCAATAAGTTGCTTGAGCGCGGCCAAACCACCCGCGATATCGCCTCCTTCAGCCTTGGCTCGCACGATGTTCAGGCCAAGATTGGGCCCGGCATAGCCCGACGTGCGGGCCAGTTCGAACAACCGCACCGCCTCCGCATAGTTCTTGGTTTCATAAGCGATTTCGCCCAGGCGATTGGCGTATGTGCCGCGATCGGTCGCCGATGATTTAGGGTTGGCGAGCAGCGCCGTCAGCGGGGCGACCAGTGCACTTTCGCGTTGACGGTAAATCGCCACATTGCCCTTGGCGACTGCCTGAATCTTCTGATCTTCGATCTGAAGTCGGAAAATCTGCTTGTAATAAATGTCGTCCTCGGTCTTGGCCGCTGCCTCGGCTGCTGCGACTAGCGGTTCGGCTGCGGCAAGCTCAGCCGCCACATCCGCAGCGAGCGACGCACGTTGCTTGTCGCGGATCGCCCGGATGGCCGTCTCGGCCGGCACGGCGGCTTTGCGGAATTCCGGGCTCAGTTGCGGACCTTTGGGGGCCTCTTCCTGCTTTTTCTTTTGCGCAGGAGCAGCAGTGGGCAGCGCGAGCACAGCGGCGCCCATCAGCAACAGGCTAAGGCGCCCCGCCCTTGATGCGGCCTTTGACAGGGTATCCATATCCATCATCTCCTCGCAATAAACGCTCGCTGGGATGGCCCGACCATCCTCGATGGGCAATCGCCATAAAGCGCCCCGCCGGGCCATTCAACCCGAGCCAGGCGATCGAATGCGGTGCGCGCCCTGAACCCCCCTTGAACATAGTTCTTGAACAACGCTCGCCGTTGCGAAATGGGGCGGGGATGACACATACAAGCAAAGTGGACCATGGCTGATACCGATCCGACAGAGCGATCGGCGGTTGTGATCGGAGCGGCAGGCGGACTGGGCGCCGCGCTGGCCGATGCGCTGGACGACGAGGGGCTTTACGGTGACGTCCACCGCTTTGCCCGGCGATCAGAGGGCGCGCACCACATCGATATCACGAACGAGGCGAGCATCGCCGCGGCTGCCGCAACCGTGGCGGGCGGGCCGCTGCCGGCACTGGTGATCGTCGCAACCGGGCTGCTGCACGAAGGCGACCATGGGCCGGAACGCGCGACAAAGGCGCTCGACGCCGCGTGGATGGCACGCAATTTCGCGATCAACGCGATTGGTCCGGCGCTTGTTGCCAAGCATTTTATCCCACTGATGCCCAAGACCGGGCGCACCGTGTTTGCAGCACTTTCGGCGCGGGTCGGCAGCATTTCGGACAATCGGCTGGGCGGCTGGCACAGCTACCGCGCATCAAAGGCAGCGCTCAACCAGCTGATCCGCACGATCGCGATCGAGGAACGCCGCCGCAATTCGAGCGCGATCATGGTCGCGCTCCACCCCGGGACCGTGGATACAGCGCTATCAAAACCATTTCAGGGCAATGTCGCACCGGGGCAGTTATTCGATCCGGCCCGTGCAGCAGTGCAATTGCTCGACGTAATCGATGGCCTGCGCCCGCCCGATAGCGGCAAGCTGTTTGCATGGGACGGGGTGGAGGTAGCGCCGTAAGGAGGGGTTCCCCCCCTTCCGCTACTCCAAATTGGCCATCAGAGAATGTAGGGTGACCTGTCCAGTCCAAAGCGCCGCTGACCAGCCGCAGGCGATCGCTGCTTCAACATTTTCTATCCGGTCGTCGACGAAAAACATGCTGCCGGATTGAAATCGTGTCCGGCTCTCAATCGTCCTGAAAAACAGGGGATCGGGCTTTGAACAGCCAAGGTCAGCCGCGTAATGCATCGCATCAAACCGGTTCCGAAAATCGAGCGCGTTCCAAAGGTAGCGCGCGCGTTCATGCTCCTGAACCGTAGCAAGGTGGACTTGCACCCCGGTTGCGCGGATCGCTGCAAGTTCGGCCAGCAAGGGGTGGTTGAGATGGGCATCATGCGCGAACCAATAGTCGATCAATGTATCGCAACTCACATTCGGCGCTATGCTCTCGAGCACAGGTGCAAGCCGGTCGCGCAACGCCGCACGACCGTTGACCACATCATGCCAATGCCGCGCAAAAAAGGCACGGTGCAGCAGCGATGGCTCTATGCCGATATCGCGTTCAAGATCATCGGCCCAACCGCCTGAATTTGGGTGCACGATCAGCACCCCGTCGACGTCCACCATGATCGCCATAATTTTCATTCGACCGGTTCCAGCATGAATCCCCGATAGCGGCAAGCGGCGGCTATTTGGCGGCCGGACGGGGCAACAACCAACCCCACGCGCACACGCGCGCGCGTGGACATTGGCGGTCGGGCGGGCTAGAACCGTCACACAATCGCAACACCCTTTTCGAAAGCGCTGAAACTTGACCGACGAGACACTGCTCGCCGACCCTTCCGATATTTCCCCGATCAGCATCGTCGACGAGATGCGGTCGAGCTATCTCGACTATGCCATGTCCGTCATCGTCTCGCGCGCGCTGCCCGATGTGCGCGACGGGTTGAAGCCGGTGCACCGCCGCATTTTGTGGTCGTGCTATGAATCGGGCTATTTTCACAATAAGCCCTATCGCAAATGTGCCCGGATCACCGGCGACACGATGGGTAAATACCATCCGCATGGGAACCAGGCGATCTATGACGCGCTCGCCCGGCTGGCGCAGGATTGGTCGATGCGGCTGCCGCTGATCGACGGCCAGGGCAATTTCGGATCGATGGATCCCGATCCGCCCGCTGCGGAGCGTTACACCGAAGCACGGCTGGCCCGTGTTGCCGGGTCACTGCTGACCGATATCGACAAGGATACGGTCGATTTCCAGCCCAATTACGACGGATCGGAACGCGAACCTGCCGTGCTGCCCGCGCGCTTCCCCAACCTGTTGGTCAACGGCGCCGGCGGCATCGCAGTGGGCATGGCCACCAACATCCCGCCGCACAATCTGGGCGAAGTGATCGACGCTTGCCTGAGCTGGATCGATCGCGCCGTCACGGGCGCTGCGCCGCTCACTGATGAGGAATTGCTCGAAATCGTCCCCGGCCCCGATTTTCCGACCGGCGCCATCATCCTGGGCCGGGCCGGTTGCCGCGCCGCCTATGAGAGCGGACGTGGATCAATCATCGTCCGCTCGCGCCATGTGCTTGAGGAAGGGCGCGGCGCACGAGATGGTGAGGGACGGCGCTCGATTGTGCTGACCGAAATCCCCTTTCAGCAGGGCAAGAATGCGCTCGTCGAAAAGATCGCGGAGGCCGCCAAGGACAAGCGGATCGAGGGCGTCAGCGACATTCGCGACGAATCTAATCGCGAAGGCGTGCGTGTCGTGATCGACCTGAAACGCGACGCGACGCCTGAAGTAGTGCTGAACCAACTATGGCGCCATACCCCCGCGCAACAAAGCTTTGCCGCGAACATGCTGGCCATTCGCGGTGGCCGCCCGGAATTGCTCAATCTGCGCGACATCATCGGCGCCTTTGTGAAGTTTCGCGAGGAGGTCATCACCCGGCGGTCGAAATTTGAACTCGCCAAGGCGCGCGACCGTGCGCACATCCTGCTCGGGCTCGTGATCGCCGTCACCAATATGGACGAGGTGGTTCGCATCATTCGGGCGTCGGCCAGCCCCGCCGAAGCAAGGGCTGCGCTTGCCGCGCGAGCCTGGCCGATTGGCGAAGTGCTGCCCTATATCCGGCTGGTCGAGGCGGTGGATGGAGAGATTGAGGGGGACAGCTATCGGCTAAGCGAGCTGCAGGTAAATGCAATTCTCGACCTGCGACTGCACCGCCTCACCGCGCTTGGCCGCGACGAAATTGGCGAGGAGCTGAAAACGCTTGCCGCCTCGATTGCGGAGCTGCTCGCGATCCTTGCCGACCGCGCCAAGCTTTATACGGTGATGCGCGACGAGCTGGTGGAGGTGCGCGCCGCCTTTGCCACCCCGCGCCGCACCGAAATCGCCGCCGCCGCCGACGGGATCGACGATGAGGATCTGATCGAGCGCGAGGAGATGGTCGTCACCGTCACCCATCAGGGCTATATTAAGCGCACCGCACTCGACACGTTCCGGGCGCAGGCGCGCGGCGGCAAGGGGCGGTCGGGCATGGCGACCAAGGATGAGGACGCCGTCACCAACCTGTTCGTCACCAGCACCCACACCCCCGTCCTGTTCTTTTCCACGCACGGCAAGGTTTACCGGCTGAAAGTATGGAAGCTGCCCGAAGGGGGGCCGGCCACACGCGGGCGGCCGATGGTCAACCTGTTGCCGCTGGCCGATGGCGAGACGATTTCGACCGTCCTTCCCCTGCCCGAGGATGAGGCGGCGTGGGGCGCGCTCCACGTCATGTTCGCGACTGCCAAGGGCAATGTCCGCCGCAATGCGATGGATGCCTTCACCAACGTTCCCACCAACGGCAAGATCGCGATGAAGTTTGACGGTGAGGATGCCGACGACACGCTGATCGGCGTCGCGCTGCTGGCGGCGGGCGATGACGTGCTGCTCGCCACCCGCGCTGGCAAGGCGATCCGCTTTGCAGGCGATGATGTCCGCGAGTTTCAGAGCCGCAACTCGACCGGCGTGCGCGGCATTACGCTACGGGGCGATGACCAGGTCATCTCGCTTTCGGTGCTGCACCGCGTCGGCACCACGCAGGAGGAGCGCGAGGATTATCTGCGCTATGCCCCGTGGAAGCCAGAGAAGGAGGGCGACCCGGCAATGCCCGCCGAGCGGTTCGCCGAGCTTGCCGCGCGCGAGCAATTCATTCTCACCGTCTGCGCGAACGGCTATGGCAAGCTGTCGTCGGCCTATGATTATCGCCGCATCGGGCGCGGGGGTCAGGGGATGACGAACATCGACAATATCGCCCGCAATGGCGCTGTCGTCGCCAGCTTTCCCGCGACCCGCGACGATCAGCTGATGCTGGTGACCGATCAGGCCAAGCTGATCCGCATGCCGCTCCATTCGCTCCGGGTTATCAGCCGCGGGTCGGCGGGGGTGCGGCTTTTCGATGTCGGCAAGGACGAACATGTCGTCAGCGCCGCCCGGATCGAGGAAAGCGACGAGGAAGCGACTGCCGCCGATGCCCCGGCTCGCGATGCCGCCGCTCCCGACACCGAGGCACCCGACGCATGAGCGATGCCATAGCCTATAAAATCCTGACCGCCGATCAGATGGCGGTGTTGACCGCCACGGGCAGCTTTGCGGGCGCGCCCATTGACCTTGCCGATGGTTATATCCACCTGTCCGCCGCCGCGCAGGTGACAGAGACGGTGGACAAGCATTTCGCGGGCCAGACCGATTTGTGGGTCGCGGCGATCGACCTTTCCCGCCTTGGCGATGCGGTGAAGTGGGAGCCGTCGCGTGGCGGGCAGTTGTTCCCCCATATCTATGCCGCGCTGCCGATGGCGGCGGTGGTGGCCCACGCGCCGATGACGCGCGCGGCGGACGGCACGGTGATGCTCCCCGATCGGGTTTAACCGCCACCCTGTCCCCAAGCCCGTGTTGGCATCGCGCAGCGGCTGTGCGCATACTCGCGTTTAACCACCGACAGGGGGAGGCGACGCGCATGGACATTGACCGCATTCTTCGCACCGAAATTCTCGACGCGATCGCCGCCAAGCGCGCAGCCGGGAAACCGGTGGACCCCGACCAGCTCGCGACCGAGCTGACCGAGAAGTGGGAGGAACCAAAGGGCCGCGGATCAGGCAATTGGCTGTATCAGACGCGCGACAGCCTGCGCGCGAGCATCGTCGCGATTTTGGCGGAAAGCGAATAGCCCCCCGCCCCACCGCGATCGCGCCGCATCGGATCAACCCGGCGGC
>DHHS01000099.1 GCA_002403415.1 Sphingomonas sp. UBA4766
TGATCGGCGATGACGAGGGGCCGGTGGCCGTCGCGCTGGGGCGAATTGCAAACATGGCCGGGCCGAACAATCGCCTGGAACTCATCGCGTCATTGATTGTCGGGCTCGTCGCGTTCCGGGCGTTGGTCAGCTATTTGAACGGTGTAACTGCTACCCGGCTCAGTGGTGAAATAAGCCTTAGGATGCGTTCGACCATCCATGCTAATCTTCTTGGCGTTGATTATCAGTATATTTGTGTAACCGATTATGGCAAGATGATTAATACGCTCGACGGCGAAACGTGGAAAGTTACTGATGCTATCCTTAGCATCTTTGAGCTTTTCTCTTACATTTGCATGATATTAGTTTTTGGAACTATACTTTTATTGATTTCTTGGAAGCTTACTTTGGCGATCACAGTTCTTGTTACGATGGTGTCGCTGCTAAGGCGCCTTGTCGACGAGCCTGTTCGCCGTTTGGGCGATGCCATGGTACAAACCGGCGCGGAACTGGCGATCCGATCTCACGAATTGCTCGACAGCATGCGTATGACACGCGCTTTCGGGCGCGAGGGTCATGCGCAAGCCGCCTATGAGGAAGTTTCGCGTCGTGTCATGCACATCGACTTGCAAAGCACAAAACTTTCAAGCGCAACCTCTGGCGTTCAAGAGTTGCTTTATGCCAGCATCGTGGCAGTGGTGTTGATTGCCGCCGTCAACATGGACTTGGGTCAGGCATCGTTGATCGCGTTCCTCGCACTGCTCCACCGTGTCCAGCCCAACATCAAGGCGATCGACGAAACCCGCACTTCGCTGATCCAGGCCTCCGGGTCGGTCAATGTGGTGTCCGAGATGATGGCGCTTGAGCAATGGAGCGTGAAGGCCACGGGTACTCGGCGTCTCGGACAGCTCCAGGACAAGATCAAGTTTGAGAATGTCAGCTTTTCCTATGCCGGCAAAGCCTATGAGCGCCGCAATGCGCTTGAGGAAATCAGCTTCTCCATTCCCATCGGTAAAGTGACAGCCTTTGTCGGTGCGTCAGGCGCGGGCAAATCCACCGTCACCAATTTGCTTTATCGTCTCCATGATCCCGAAAGCGGCCGCATTACCGTCGACGGCGTGCCACTCAACGAGCTCGATCTTGCCTGGTGGCGCAGCCAGCTGAC
Source organism: Sphingomonas sp. UBA4766 (assembly GCA_002403415.1). Taxonomy (GTDB): domain Bacteria; phylum Pseudomonadota; class Alphaproteobacteria; order Sphingomonadales; family Sphingomonadaceae; genus Sphingomonas. The sequence continues at coordinate 1,145 of DHHS01000099.1, forward strand.
CATCTCCGGGCAGGACACCGATCTGATTTCGGGCTCGCTGCGCGAGAACATCGCCTATGCAAGGCCCGACGCGCCGATGACTGACATTGAGGAAGCGGCTCGCGCCGCCGATATCCATGACTTCATCGCGCAATTGCCGCACGGCTATGAAACGCAGGTAGGGGAGCGCGGTATGCTGCTGTCGGGCGGGCAGCGCCAACGCATCGAGCTCGCACGCGCGCTGTTGCGCAAGGACGCTATCCTGATCCTCGATGAAGCGACCAACGCGCTCGACAGCATGACCGAGGCTGAGGTCTACGCCGCGGTCGAACGCATGAGCGCGGGGCGAACGATTATCGTGATTGCGCACCGGCTCAGCACGACGCGGAGTGCGGATCAGGTCATCGTCTTGTCACATGGCCGCGTCGCTGAGCAAGGTCCTCCGGTCGACCTGTACCGTGCGGGCGGTTTGTTCACCAAGATGGTTCGACTGCAAGAGCTCAACTATCTGGTGAGTGATGGCGAAGCCGGTGAGCGTTGGGCGACCGGCGAAGAACAGGCCGTCGCCGCAGATCCGCCCTTTGATCAGGGTTCGCGATAATTCGGCATCGATTTGCGGGTCTGCCAAATCACGCGTCGAATCGACGCCGGAACATAGGTCCGCAGCATCTGGCGCGCGGTTTTCTTTGTCGCACGCCAAAGCCGTCCACTGGGGATGTATAGCGGGATCTGGTAAGGCAATAGTTGCTGTCGAATTGCAGCCGAGATGACCTCGTCGCGGAGGCGATGCGACCGCACATAGTCGCGCAGCCAACGCAGATACTTTGCTTTGGCCGGATGATGATACAGCGGATCATATTCGCCGGACGTCACGGCGCGCCAACAACAGGACTCACTGTGCTGGCGGTAATAGTCGAGCACTTCGTCGATGATGACGATGGGGAAGCTCGCCGCCATTTTCGACAGGAACACCTGATCTTCGTAAAGCCCCCGGAACGACGGCTCAAACCCGCCAATCGCTTCATAAGCCGTGCGCTTTACCAACAGGCTGCAAATCCCAGGCAGGCAGCCACCGTTGGTGATCAGGAATTGGCGCAGCACGACCGGATCGGGTAACAACTCATAGGTTGGCAAATCGACTTCGCCGGGGAAATCTTCCTGTCCCTCGACCGGCGGGGCTTCGCCGCGGTCCTTGGCCCAACTGTACCAGTACAGCGTCGGTCCATAGATCATGCCGGCATCGGGAAAGCTCGTTGCGACTTCGACAAAATCCTCCAGCCGTTCGGGCAGCCAGATGTCGTCGGCGTCAAGGAACGAAACATAGGTGCCAGACCCCGCCGCCACGCCGACATTGCGCGAGGCACTCATGCCCCGGTTTGCGTGGTTGGGATGCTCAATATACCGGATCTTGTGGGGAAAGCGCGCGGCATAGCCCTGGGCGATGGCAGTCGCGCCGTCGGTCGACCCGTCATCAACGAGAATTAATTCCCAATTCTCATAGGTTTGCGCGAGGATGCTGTCGATCGCCTCGGCAATAAACTTCTCGCCGTTGAGAAAGATCATCACCGCAGTGACGAGCGGCGTGTCGGTCGGGCCGGTAGCCGGCATCACTGCAGTCGCGCGCCAAGAAGGTTATGGTGATCCCGCAGCCAGCGCAGAAAGGCGTCGCCGTCGCGTTCGGTCGACTGGAGGCGCGACAACTCGGCCCGATCGTCTCGTGCAACGGCGGCGCGCGGCACGCTGGTGCACGCGATTTCAATGCCCAGCGCCTGCACATGGCCCCGCGCGACTGCGTCAAAGCGCCCGAACGGGTATGAAAACCGGTCGATCCGTCGCCCGATCAGCCCCTCCAGCTCGCCGTGGCCGCCCTCGATCTCGTGCCGTTGCGCCGCGCTCGGCAAATCGGGCAGGGACACATGGTGGCGGGTATGGCTGCCGATCCGTACCAGCGGATGCGTCGCGAGCGCCGCAATTTGTTCGGGAGCGGCCGGGTAGCGTGCAGCCGGGCCAATCACCGGCTGACCCGCCCAGGCGAGCACTGTGTCGACGGCGGCATCCTGTGCGTCGGGAGGGAGTGCGACAATGATGTTCCAAAGGTCAAGATACAGCCGTTCGCGGGCCGTGCGCGGTTCGTGTTCGTCAGCGCTCCAGTGCGCCGCCAGCGCGGCATCGCCGGGCTGGTCGTCGATGGTGAACGACCACACTTTGCCGCCCAACTCGATCGCCAGCGTCGAGGGCAACTGGCCGCTTTCCAGCACAGCACGAACCAGCGCGTCCCACCAGAATTCGCGGCAACGGCCCAGCGCCTGCGACACGATGAAGATCGTCGCCGGGATTTCGTGCTTTTCAAGAATCGGCAACGCGGTGGTCAAATTGTCGATATACGCATCATCAAACGTGACCGCGATCCGATCGCCGGTGGCGGTATAGGCGCTGCCGTCGGCGAACGCTTGAAGGTCGATGGCGGCGCGGTGCTTCGCCAGCGTGGCCATTTGCTCGTCAAATGCCTTTGGCGTGACGCACAACCCCCAGGGATCGACCGGCTCGGTCGTGACGCGATGATACATCAGGATCCCCGCGCGCGGCATGGCCCAGCGCGCACGGCGGCGCAGCGGCGCCAGCGCCTTGCGCGCGAGCCGACGCACAGGGCTATTTCCGAACAGGGTCGAAAGCGTCGGTGCCATCGCGGCTCTCCGATCGGATCAGCATATCAGCCACCGGACGTTGCGCCTGCTAGCGAGGCGCCTTTTTTTGATGCTGCCCCGGCGCGTGCCAGAATGCCGATGGTGACGGGATATTCTTCGTCGAAATGGTCGAGTTCGCCGGTCTTCAGTTCCGTATAGGACAGCCCTTGCAGGAACGAAATGGCGGACAACACATTGCCCTGTTGAGTGACGGACACGTCGGCCGCGTCGAACACGCGACCGAAAAGTTTGCGCGACGCGCTCTGGCTGAGCGACCAATACCAAGTGTCATTCCATTCGGCATCGGCGATCTGCGTGATGCCCGGTACGGTGCACAGCACGACCCCGCCGGGCTTCAGGATCCGGAAGAGCGTCGCGATTGCCTTCTCCATATCGAAAATAAGATGCAGCGTCTGGGTCAGGATGACGCAGTCATACAGGCTATCGGGAATGCTCTTGCCGTCGGTCAGATCATCGACATAAGTTGCTTCGGGATGGTCGATGACATGGAGCATGTCGCTCTGGGTGACGCCCGTGCCGAGCATTTCGGTATAAAGCCGTTCCCCGATTTCGAGCACGCGACCCTGGATCAAGTGGCTTTGCGACTTGAGAAATTTCTCGATGTAATAGCGATCGACCGGCAGTCCGCGATCATAGCCATATTCGCGGCTCATGGGTTCGAGGCGACGAAGATCGCCAAAGCGCACGGTCCCCGGCGGTGGTACGCCTTCACCCTTGAACCGGTATTTCGCAAATTCATAGATTTGCGCAATGCCGACCTTTTTTGCCGCGCGCCAAACTCGTCGTTTCAACATCGTCGCCACCCCAAGCCGCTGCGCGGTTCCCTACATAAGTATTGCGACCGTCACAAAGTCAAATCGATCCTGTGGCGATCAACTTCGGGGTCACCGCAATCATCTGGCTCACACCCGGTGCACAAATCGTTAGTAATTGGAAACCTTAACTCTCGGCTAATCAAAGGGCGATAGCACGGCGGCTATCGGTGTCCGTGATTCATGCGCCGCCCGTGGGGGAAAGGGACGATGGCCGTGCTGGCAAGAAGCCGCGATGTGGTGGGGCGCAGTTACCGAGCGTCGCGCGGTGCGCTTATCGTCACCGCCGCACTCAGTGTCGCTCTGAACCTGCTCGCGTTGGGCGGATCGCTCTACATGATGGCGGTGTATGATTTGGTACTCCCAAGCCATAGCGTCCCGACGCTGGTCGGGCTGTTTGCGCTGGTGACCGCCGCCTTTGGCGTCCAGATGGCGCTAGAGGCGCTGCGAAGCCGGATCTTGTCGGACGTCGCGCTGGGCTTTGAACGGCGCCATGACGCGCGGGTAATGGGCGCCGTAATGGATGCACGGGTTCGCGGGGCGCAAATGGCGGGCAATGGTGCCAGTCTGTTGCGAGATTTCGACAATGTCCGCGGCTTCCTGGCCGGGCCCGGGCCGTCGACGCTGATGGACTTGCCGTGGATCATCCTGTTCGTCGCGATCCTGTTTCTACTTCATCCTTGGCTGGGGATCGCGACGTTCGCCGGGGTTGGCGTGCTCATCGCGTTGACGATCCTGACTGACTGGCAAGCGCGCGATGCTGTGAAGCGGGGTGTTGGGGCTGCCAGTCGGCGCGATGCACTCAGCGGCGAATACCTGCGCCATGCCGAGCTGTTCTCGATCCTGGGGATGCGCAGCCGGATGCTCCATCGCTGGGTCCAGGCTAGTCGCGACCATGGGATCGCGCACGATCATGTCAGTCGAAAAATCGCCGATTACGGCGGCGTCGGCCGCACCTTCCGGGTGTTTCTGCAATCGGCAATCCTGACTGTTGGGGCGCTGTTGGTTATCAGGGGAGAGGCGAGCGGTGGCGTGATCTTTGCCTCTGCCATCCTGTCCAGCCGCGCACTCGCGCCGATCGATCAGGCGATTGCCAATTGGCGTGGATTGATGACGGCGCGGCTCGGCTGGACGCGGATCTGCGGCTTACTCGATGCCGTGCCGCAGGACGGCACGCTGCGCACCAGCTTGCCCGAGCCGACAGGCGTGCTGACGGTGGAAAATGTTCAAGTCGTGCCCCCCGGCGGCGACAAGCCCACCGTGCGCGGCGTATCGCTGGCGGTGGCGGCAGGGCGAGCGCTCGCCATTGTCGGCCCCAGCGGCGCTGGCAAATCGACACTGATCCGGGCGATCACTGGCGGCTGGCCGATCGCGACCGGCGCGGTGCGGCTCGACGGTGCATCGCTCGACCAATGGCATTCCGACGTGCTCGGACAGCATATCGGCTATCTGCCGCAGACGGTC
>DHHS01000165.1 GCA_002403415.1 Sphingomonas sp. UBA4766
CCAATCACCTGCCCCGTCTTCGCCCAATCGGCCAGAAATCCCTCAATCCCCTTGTCGGTCAGCGGGTGTTTGACAAGCTGACGGATCACGGCGGGGGGTGCCGTCATTACGTCGGCACCGATGCGGGCGGATTCCAGAATGTGCACCGGGTGGCGCACGCTCGCGACCAGGATTTCGGTGTCATAGGCATAGTTGTCGTAAATCAGGCGGATGTCGCGGATCAGCTCCATCCCGTCGAACCCGACATCGTCGTGGCGGCCGACAAAAGGTGAAATGAACGTCGCCCCTGCCTTGGCCGCAAGCAGCGCCTGATTGGCCGAAAAGCACAGCGTGACATTGACCATCGTGCCATCGTCGGTCAGCGCCTTGCACGTTTTCAGCCCGTCGATGGTCAGCGGCACTTTGACCGCAACATTATCGGCGATTTTGCGCACAATCTCGGCCTCGCGCATCATGCCTGCATGGTCGAGCGCCACGACTTCGGCCGATACCGGCCCGTCGACGATCCCGCAGATTTCAGCGACCACTTCGAGGAAATTGCGCCCCGATTTGGCGATCAGCGACGGGTTGGTGGTAACGCCATCGACCAGCCCCGAATCGGCCAGATCGCGGATTTCGGCGGTGTCTGCGGTATCGACAAAGAATTTCATGGGCTTGGCTCCCGGCGCATGGTTTGACATGACGCCTAACCCAATTGGCGCGGGCGCGAAAGCTTGTGCTTTGCCCGCGCAGCGTCGATTTAGGCGCCATGCCCCGCGTGCGCGTTATCCTGCTCAATTCGGCGCTTGGCCCGCTCGATTACCGGGTGCCAGCGGACATGACCGTCGCGCCCGGCGCAATCGTGGTGGCGCCGCTGGGCCCGCGCCAATTGATGGGAGTGGTGTGGGAAGAAGATCGCCTGCCTGCCGAACCGGTCGGCGACAACCGGCTCCGCAATCTGATCGCGGTCGCCGATGCGCCGCCAATCGCCGCCGCTTTGCGCCGTCTCATCGAATGGACGGCCGACTATTACCTCAGCCCGATTGCGAGCGTCTTGCGCATGGCGATGCCGTCAAGCGCGGCGCTGGCAGGCGCGCGGACCGTCACCGAATATCGGCTGACAGGCGTAGTGCCACCCCGCCTTTCGCCCCAGCGCACGCAAGCGCTGGAGCGGCTCGGTGATCGCCAGGGGTTGGTGCGCGAGCTGGCGCTGGCGGCAGGCGTCTCGGATGCGGTGATCCGCGGGCTTGTCAACGCCGGCGCGCTGGAGGCCGTGGAGGTGGCGATCGATTCGCCCTTTCCCCGGCCCGACCCCGATCATCACCAGCCCGCGCTGTCCGACGCGCAGGCCGCCGCCGCGCGCCAGTTTACCGATGCCGTTGCCGCGCGCACTTTTGCACCGATGCTGCTCGATGGCGTCACGGGCTCGGGCAAGACCGAGGTGTATTTCGAAGCGATTGCGCAAAATATCCGCGCGGGGCGGCAAAGCCTGGTCCTGCTCCCCGAAATCGCGCTGACCGAGCCGTTTCTCACCCGCTTTGCCGCGCGTTTCGGCTGCGCGCCGGTCGCTTGGCATTCGGATCTGCGCCAGTCGCAGCGGCGGCGAGCGTGGCGTGCAATAGCGAGCGGGGAGGCATTGGTGACGGTCGGGGCGCGCTCGTCGCTGTTCCTGCCCTATGCCAATCTGGGGCTCATCATTGTCGATGAAGCACATGAGACGAGCTTCAAGCAGGAAGAAGGCGTCCATTATCACGCGCGCGACGTTGCGGTGATGCGCGCCAAGTTCGAGGGTGCGCCGGTGATCCTGGCGAGCGCCACCCCAGCGATCGAAACGCGCCAGCAAGTCGCGGCGGGCCGCTATGCCGAGGTCAAGCTGCCTGGCCGCTATGGTGCCGCGCAACTGCCGACGATCGAGGCGATCGACCTGATCGCCCATCCGCCGATGCGCGGGCGGTGGATCGCGCCCAAACTCGTGACCGCGATTGATGAAACGCTGGCGCGGCGCGAACAGATATTGTTATTCCTCAACCGGCGCGGCTTTGCGCCGCTGACGCTGTGCCGCACCTGCGGCCACCGCTTCCAATGTCCCAATTGCACCGCATGGATGGTCGAGCACCGGCTTGTCGCGCGGCTCGCCTGTCATCACTGCGGGCATGTTGAGCGCGTGCCCGAAAAATGCCCCGAATGTGGGGGGGAGGACAGTTTGGTCCCGTGCGGCCCCGGTGTGGAGCGGATTGCCGATGAGGCAGCGCTCCTCTGGCCCGACGCGAAACGCGCGGTCGTGACGAGCGACACCATCTGGTCACCCGCCAAGGCCGCCGAATTCGTCGCTCGGATGGAGGCGCACGACATCGACATCGTCATCGGCACGCAATTGGTGACCAAGGGCTATCATTTCCCCAATCTCACGCTGGTGGGGGTGATCGACGCGGACCTTGCGCTGCAGGGCGGTGACCTTCGCGCCGGCGAAAAGACGTTTCAGCAGATCAGCCAGGTCGCCGGGCGCGCCGGGCGCGGGGCAAAGCCCGGCCATGTCTATATCCAGACGCATGACCCCGCCGCCAGCGTGATGCGCGCGCTCAT
>DHHS01000161.1 GCA_002403415.1 Sphingomonas sp. UBA4766
ATTGCCGAACTGCGCGCCGCCGTGGTCGAGGCAATCGGCTAGCCCCCTTCCCATCCGCTACCGCGGGATTTTCTCCAGCCATTGCCGCGGGCGCGCGGTTGGGCTGGCGGCGCCGTCGAGCCGCACCATGCGGATCACCCGTATCGGGTTCGCGAGCATTTGCCCGCGCGTCACATCATTGCCGCCGCGGGTGGGCGCGGCCAGGATGCGCCGCACGACGTCCATCCCCGCCACCACCCGGCCAAACACCGCATAGCCGCGCGAGGTCGCGCTCGCATCGAGCGAGGGAATCGGGCCGACGCAGATGAAATAATTCCCGCCCGCCGATTTCGGATCGTCGTGACGCGCCATCGAAATTGCGCCGTCAACGTGGCGAAGGCCGGTCTTGTTCGTCCCTTCAAACGCAAAGGGCGGCAGGATACGGCGCGCGTCAGTCTGAATCCCCCCTTGCACAAAGCCAAAGCGCGGGTCGGCCTTGCGCTGGGCGGCGCGATAGAAATTGGTACCATCAAAGCGGCCGTCATCGACATAGGCCAGGAAATTTGCCGCCGTTGCGGGCGCCGCGCGCTGATTAACCGCTACCGTGATCGCACCCAGCGTCGTGTCGATCCGCACCCGCACCACGCCGCTGCCCCGCCGCGCCGGAGCGGGCGACGCAGCGACCGCAACCACCAACCCTAACCCAAACATCGCCGCCAGCAATACTCGCCCCACCTCAGCACGCCACCCCGCCAACACCCAATACTCCCTTCCATTTCGGTCCAGCCCAACTGGCAAAGCGCGCAACAGCGGTTGCCGCCCACGCCTGGCCCGGCTATCCCCGCACCATGCTAAAGCTCATTATCGGCAACAAGGCCTATTCATCCTGGTCGCTGCGCGGCTGGCTTGCGTGCAAACAATCGGGGCTGGCGTTTGAGGAAGTGGTCGTCCCGCTTTACGACGCCGACTGGGAACAGCGGCGGCTGGGCAATGAGCTCGCGCCGTCCGCCGGGAAAGTGCCGATCCTTTGGGATGGCGATGTCGCGATATGGGATTCGCTGGCGATCCTGACCTATCTCGACGCGCTGACCGGAGGCGAGAAATTCTGGCCCAGCGAACGGACCGCGCGCGCCATGGCCTGTTCCATGGCGGCCGAAATGCATTCGGGCTTTGCCGCGCTGCGCCGCAAGCATGCGATGAATATCCGCCAGTCATTCCCGGTGGTGCGCCCCGATGACGATGTTGTGGCCGAACTGAACCGGATCATCGAGCTATGGGCACAAGCGCGCGCCCGTTTCGGTGGCGACGGCGATTTCCTGTTCGGCGATTTTGGCGCGGTCGATATCATGTTTGCGCCGGTGTGCACGCGCATTGTGACTTATTCGCTGCCGGTCGGGCGCTTTGCCTCCGGCTATATCGACACGGTCCTCAACCATCCCTTCATGCAGGACTGGATTGCTGCGGCGCATGAAGAAGAATGGGTGATCGCGCAGTATGAACCCTCGCAAGCGGGATGAGGCGTTGACTGCAGCCGGGGGCACTCCCCTGCCCGCCTGTGATCCGGTCGCGCTGACCAAGGCGCTGATCGCGTGCGAAAGCATTACGCCCGCGCGCGGCGCGGTGTTCGACGCGCTGGAGGCGGCGCTGGTCCCGCTCGGCTTTGCGGTAGAACGCTTTGTCGCGGGCGCTGCGCCCGACGGGCCAGTTGAAAACCTGCTCGCGGTGCGGGGCAGTGGCGGGCGGCATTTCGCCTTTGCTGGGCATCTGGACGTGGTACCGCCGGGCAGCGGCTGGGTAAGCGATCCGTTTTCGCCGGTCGTGCGCGGCGAATTGCTGCACGGGCGCGGCGCGGTTGACATGAAGGGCGCGATTGCCGCCTTTGTCGCCGCCGCTGCTGCCACGCCCGCCGACGCCGGCACGGTCAGCCTTATCATCACCGGCGATGAGGAAGGCCCGGCAGTCTTTGGAACCCGCGCCCTTATCGAGCGAATGGCGGCGCGCGGAATTGCGCCGGATCTGTGCCTGGTGGGCGAGCCAACATCGGTCAATGCGCTCGGCGACATGATCAAGATCGGGCGGCGCGGCTCGGTCAACCTTTGGATCGACGTGCCGGGGCGGCAGGGTCATGTCGCCTATCCGCACCTTGCCGATAATCCCATCCCCCGGCTGGTCGCAATGCTGGCCGAGATTGAGGGGATTGTGCTCGACACTGGGAGTGACTGGTTCCAGCCGTCCAACATCGAGATCACCGACCTGACCGTGGGCAATCCGGCGACCAATGTCATTCCGGCCAAGGCCAGCGCGCGGCTGTCGATTCGCTTCAACGACCAGCATCGCGGCGCCGATCTGGCAGCCCGAATCGACGAAATTGCGCAACGTCATGCGCCCGGCGCGGTGGTGACGGCGAAGATTTCGGGCGAAGCGTTTCTAACGCCGCCGGGGGACTTTTCAGCAATGATTTCGGCGGCCATCGAAGCAGCCACCGGCCGCGCGCCGGAACTGTCCACCACGGGCGGCACATCGGACGCGCGGTTCTTATCCGCGCTGTGCCCAACGGTCGAATTCGGGCTGGTCAACGCGACCATGCACAAGCTGGACGAGGCGGTGGCGCTGGCCGATCTGGCACTGCTCGCAAAGATCTACGCCGACATCCTGACCCGCGCGCTTCAGCCCGCGATCATTTGACGCGGGAGCGAGCGCGCCCAAGCCAGGAACGATTCCTCATCCATCGGCTGGGCAATTTCATAGCCCTGAATGACGTCGCAACCGATGACGCGCAGCACATCGGCCTGGGCGGGCGTTTCAATCCCCTCTGCCACAGCTTCGCAACCAAGTCCGTGGATAAGACCGATCACGGCCTGCGCGATTACCCGCGCCTGCGCGCGGTCGGCGATGAACTCGATCAGACTGCGGTCCAACTTTACCCGGTCAACCGGCAAATCACGCAGCCGGGCAAGATTGGAATAACCCGTGCCGAAATCGTCAATCGCGATCGTGGCACCATCGGCGCGCAACGCCGCGATCGCCTCGACCACATCCTCGCTGCAATGCATCGCCATCGTCTCGGTAATCTCAAGCTCAAGCAGCCGCGCAGGCGCGCCAGCGGCCAGCATGGCATCACGTAACCGGCGAAAGAATTGCGCATGGTCAAGCTGACGCGGGCTGATGTTGATGGCGAGCCGCTGCTCAATCCCGATCCGGCCCCACCGCGCGATCGTGTCGGCGACCGTCGCGATCACCCATTCGCCGATCTCGACGATCAGCCCGGTTTCCTCGGCGCGCTGAATGAAGCTGCCCGGCAGTTTTAGCCCGAGCGTCGGATGGCGCCAGCGCAACAACGCTTCCGCCGCCACAATCCGTCCTTCGCTGCACGACACTTGTGGCTGGAACACCAGGGTGAATTGATTCTGCTCAAGCGCGACGCGCAGGTCGGTTTCAAGTTGGGCTCGGTCCGCCAACGCCGCGGCCAGCGCATCGGTGAAATATTCAGCGCGCGCACGCCCGCGCGCCTTGGCATGATACATGGCGGCATCGGCCGCGCGCATCAAATCGGTTAGCGTTGTGCCGTGGTCGGGGCGCAGCGCAATGCCAATCGACGCGCCAATCTCCACCTCGGTTCCCAGAAGCTCAAAGGGTTCACCCAGCGCAAACAAGATGCCCGAGGCAATCCGGTTTGCCTCATCGCGATGAGGCAGTTTCTGAAAAAACATAGTGAATTCGTCCCCCGCCAGCCGCCCGATAAGCGGCATGGGGATGTCAAATTCGCTTGTCACCCGGTCGGCAACAGCGCGCAACCGATTGGCCACCATGCCCAGCAACATATCGCCCATGGCATGGCCCATGGTGTCGTTCACAGCCTTGAACCGGTCAAGGTCGATGAAGAACAAGGCGTGCAGCTCCCCAGATGGCGCGGCGATCAGGATCCGTTCGCAGCTGCGCCGAAAGTTAGTGCGATTGGCAAGGCCCGTGACCGGATCGAACATCGCCAGCCGGTGCACGCTTTCAATGTTGGCGGCAGTCTGGGTGAACAATACGCTCATCGCATTGGCGAGCTGCGGGACATACTGCTTTGTTTCCAGCGGGATCGGGCTATCGAAATCGCCACGGCCCGCTTGTGCGAGGCGCGCGATCGCATGGTCGATCGCCGCTGCCCGCTCGGCCACGCCGCGCGTGATCGCCGCCCATACCATCACCGCGCACACAATCGCCGCGATCAGCGCGCGACCGATGCTCGTGCTGTCGACATGACTGTCATAGGTTGCCGCCAGGGCCAGGACAAAGGCCACTGCCCCGCCCGATACCGCAAACCCGACGGCGCGCCGCTTGAGCGAAGCTCCTTCCATCGCGATTGAACAGCTCCAGCCAAAGGGACGTGCGCGTCCGACCAAGACCTGCAAAATGCCACCGAAAGGTTAATATTTTGAACCCGCGCGGAGGCGCCGCAAAATGATATAGAGCGCCCCTGCCCCCCCGTGGCGCGGATGCGCGCCGCGCACCGCCGCAATTTGCCCGGCGTGGCGCGACGCAGCCAGCCAATCGCCGACGGCCGCCCGAATCCGGCCGCGCACGTGCGGTCGCTCACTCTCCGCCCGCGGCGCGTGGCCCGTGATGAGCAAGAGCACCCGGTCCCCACGCGCAATCGCGCGGTCAAGCGCCGCATCAAGCTCGCGATAGGCAGTGTCAAGCGTGTGGCCATGCAGGTCGATCGTCGAATCAGGGGCGATCGCCCCGCTCGCCAGCTTGCGGTCCCAGCTGCCGTCGAGCGTGGTGCCGGGGCCAGGGCGTTTGGACGCGGCCGGGGCTGCGCGAGGACGGGGGATCGCCGGGGTGATCGCCGAGATTGCGACCCGTTGTGGGCTGGGCGGTGGCGCAGGCGCGGCGCGCTCCACCGGCGCGATGGGGGATTTTATCGGGCGGACGGTGGCCATCACCCGCCGCCACAACGCCGCCTCCTCAGCGCTGAGGCGTCGGCCCGACACTGCGCACCCCCGCGTCCAGCCGGGATTTGGTGCCAATCGGGACCAGCACAAATGCCGTGCCGCGCGCCGACATGCCGCCTGCGATTGTCCGGGCGGCATCGCCCGC
>DHHS01000195.1:0-2943 GCA_002403415.1 Sphingomonas sp. UBA4766
ACGGCAAGGCCCAGCGCGCCCAGCGGCGGCCCGTTCAACTCGCGAAAAAAGACATAGCTTTTATTCTCGCGCATGATCGCCACACCCTCTTCGCGGTGATCGCGCAACCAGCCCATAATCCCCTGCATCGAGGCCTGGCCCGGTGCGAGCAGCCCCCGATCCCGCAGCAGCGCACCAATACCGGTGTAATCGCGACCATTTTGGCTATCATAGCCGAGCCGCAACAACCCGCCATCGGGCAGCCGCAGCCGCCCCGATCCCTGAATCTGCAGGAAAAACAGCTCAATCGCGTCCGCAGCCCATCCAATGATCGGGGCGCGCCCCTCAAGACTGCCCTGCTCGATCGCGGTGCGATCATCATAGGGGACAAGCGCGGCACCCGCCACCCGGCCCCGCACGCGCCGCCCTTTGAGGTTTTCTGAAAACAGCCCCAGATCGACCTCGACCAGGTCGGTCGGGCGGCCATAGACGGGCACTTCATAGCCCGGCTGGCGGGTGCGCGACCCCTGGATCTCGGGCTCGTAATAGCCGGTGGCAAAGGCGCGGCCATCGCCAATCTGAAGCGTCTCGAACGATGCCGCGAAAAACGCACGCGCCTGCCGATCGGGAACGGAGCGCGCGGCATCGCACACCCCCTGCCAGTCCGCACCGCGGGTCAGGCCGGTGCCGTCGTTGCGACGAATAAGCGCCGGACAAGTCAGGCGAAACGCGGCCAGCGCACGCGCCGCCTGCACCTCGTCAAACGGCAGGTCGCTAACGGTCGGCCCGGCGATCCACCCTAGCGACGCCGCATTCGCATCGGGAGCGGCAGGCTGTGCCGGGGTCGGCGTTCGCACCGGCGGCAGGGGGGGCGCCGGTGCGGGGCGTGCAGCCGGAGCCGGTGCGGGAGCCGGCGGTGTAGGACGCGCGGGCGGCACCACGCTGCCCGAACAGCCCGCAAGCAATGCGACAAGCACCGTCACGCCCAGCCGCAGGCCCCGCCGTGCCATTGGACTATGCCTCGTCGGTGTCGGCAAGCTTCCAGTTCGGGTCGCTGGTCTTGAGCGTGCGCGCAAAGGTCCACGCCTCATGGACAAGCACGGCATCGCTCAGCGAGCCGGACACGACATTGCCCTCGGCATCGCGCGTCACGGCGGCGATATCGGCGTCGATCCGCACCGTGATAAATGCGCGCTTGCCCTCCAGCCGGGCGTCGCTGATGATCGCGCGCTCGATCGACACGAGCCGGTTGTCGAGCACATGGCCCGCCGCGACACGTTCGGCAATCGCCTCGGCAAAGCTCGCGCGCACGTCATCCTCGCACAGCCAGGCCAGTGTTTCCTCATCGCCCTTCCAATAGGCGTCGAGCACCATTCGATAGGCCTGTTTCGCACCATCGATGAAGCGCGGCACGTCAAAGCCGGGGTCGGCGGACACAATTGCGCGCAGGCCCTGCTCAGCGCCGCCCTCAATCGCGCGGGCGGGGGCTTCGCGCGGTTCGGGGGTGGCGTCAATCGTGCGCGGCAAAGGCGCGATCACCCCGCGATCCTCCGGCGATTTGGGAAGCGGATGCTCCTGCCCCGTCGTCTTGCCGAGCACGCGGTAAAGCTGCAACGCAAGGAAGCCTGCAATCATTGCAAAGATAACAACCGTAACCACCTTGCCTCCAGCGATGCGGGGATCGAACCTCTTACATAGGCGCAACCGCTGCGGGATTCAAATGCCGACAATCGGCAGCCGTGCGACCGACGTTTTTGGGGAACGTTGAACAATCCTCTTGCCGCTGCTAGGCGCCGTCTTTCTTCATGCCGCGCTTGCCGCGCGCACAACCATTGGCACAAGGACTGCGGTTTTCATGGACGACCAAAATGATGCGGGCGCCACCGTCGGCAACGGCGCGGATACCTTCCCGAGCATCGGCATTTTGTCGCAATATGTGAAGGATTTGTCGTTCGAAAATCCGACATCGCCCGCCATTTATCAAAATCAGACCGCGCCGCGGCTCGATGTGCAATTCAACATTGGCGCCACCCAAGTGGGTGATGACGTCCACGAAGTCGTGCTGAAAATCGACGCACGCTCCGACGCAGGCGATCAAGTCGCGTTCGTCGTCGAACTCGCCTATGCTGGGCTGTTCGCGCTTCAGAATATTCCGGCCGACCAGGTTCAGCCCTTCCTGCTGGGCGAAGCACCGCGCATCCTGTTCCCCTTTGCTCGTCGCATTTTGGCCGACACGGTGCGCGATGGCGGGTTTGCGCCGCTGATGCTCGACCCGATCGACTTCAACGCGCTATATTTCCAGCAGATCCAAAGCCAATTGGCCGAGGGTCAGGCACCGGATGCGGGCCACGCTTAACCCCGCCGCCGGAGCGCGCCCGTGAACCTTGTTCGCGCGCTTGGCTCGGTTGGCGGGCTGACGCTTGCCAGCCGGGTGCTCGGGCTGGTTCGTGACTCGCTGTTTGCGCGGTTCGTGGGCGCGGGCTTTGCCTCCGACGCGTTTCTAGTGGCGTTCCGCCTTCCCAACATGTTTCGCGCGCTGTTTGCCGAAGGGGCGTTCAGCGCCGCCTTTATCCCGATGTTCAATCAGCGCGTGGCGCAAGAGGGCGGCGGGTTAAAGGCCGGATTGTCGTTTGCCGAAGATGCGCTGTCGGTGCTGCTACCGGTGCTGCTGGCCATGCTGGCGTTGGCAGAACTGCTCGCCTGGCCAATCACTTACGCGCTGTCGGGCGGTTTCGGGAGTGTCGAGCCGCGCGCCTTCGATGCCGCCGTGCTGATGTCGCGGCTGACATTGCCCTATCTGGTGCTGATTTCGCTGGTGTCGCTGCTGGGGGGCATTCTCAATTCGATCGACAAATTCTGGGTCAATGCGGCCGCTCCGATCTTGCTCAACCTGACGCTGATCGCAGCGTTGCTGGCCTTTCACGATGCCGACCCGATGCTGACCGCGCGCAATCAGGCGATCGG
>DHHS01000195.1:3306-3451 GCA_002403415.1 Sphingomonas sp. UBA4766
TGCAACTCGGCTGGCTGGCCTGGGCCTGCACACGAAACGGCGTGATGCTGCGGCTGCGGCTGCCCCGGCTGACGCCCGATGTGCGCCGTCTGCTCGCGCTGATTGGTCCAGCGGCGGCAGGGGCTGGCGCGGTGCAGATCAACCT
>DHHS01000196.1 GCA_002403415.1 Sphingomonas sp. UBA4766
TCCGCCCCGGCGCGGGTCTTGCCAAAGCCGCGCCCCGCCAGCATCAGCCACAGCCGCCACTCGCCCGGCGGCGGCAACTGCCCCGGATTGGCCCAGAAGCGCCAGTCATGGAGCAGCGCGCGCCAATCGCGCACCCGGCCCAGCATCGCCGCTGCCTCTCCTGACCGCGCAAGCTGCGCGGCGGGCGAGGTGGTCATGGCTGCCCCTCCGCGTCCGGCGTGGACGCGGTGCCAAGCTGTTCGATCCGCCGCAGCACTTCGGCGCGCGCCGCCGCGTCATCGTCGCTGATGTTGACCAGCGTATCCCCGCTCAGCCGCGCATAAACCTCTGGCCGCCGCGCCCGCAGCAGAAACATCGCCAGCGCGTCGGAATAGCTGCGCACCGTGCCAATCTGGTTACCGCCGTAAAAAACGGGTTTCTCGACCCCGTCCTTCGCGCGGTCGATCACCGCCTGTTCCAGTTCGTCGAGCGCCGCGCCAATCGCGTCGTCCCATGCCTTGGCAAAGGCGGGGTGGCGGGCGCGGTGGTCGTAAAGCGCCGAGGTCGAAATCCCGGCTGCGCGCGCCGACGCGCTGACATTGGCGGTCAGCGCGAGCTTTTTCAGGAATTTGGCGCGCCGGACGGCAATGGTCGGTTTCTTCCTGCCTGCCGATGCGGCCATGGTCCCTCCAACGCGAGCGGGGCGGCCAGACCCGTGCCCGACCGCCCCGACTCGCAATTCTTCAGCGTTCCTGTTATGTACCAAATCAGCGTGACGCTGTCAAGCAAAAAGCGCCAATCAGGTTAATTGGTCCACCGCCGCTCCCCAGGCGGCGATCTCGTCATTGTGCCAGCGCTCGATCACCAGATCGCCCGCCAACCCACGCACCACATCAATCTCGGCCGATCCCACCCACTCAAAAGTCGCATTGCCGCACAACGTCACCATGCCATCGGCGCTCGCCTCCGCGCGGACCAGCCCGCCTGCATTGAAAACCGTCAACGGCTCGCCAAAACGCACCCGACCGGTCAGGCCTGCGGCAAAAGTCGCCGCCGCCATCGCCGATCCGCACGCATTGGTCAGGCCGACCCCGCGCTCGAACGTGCGCACGAACAAATCGCCCCCGCGCGGCTCGACGAACGACACGTTCGCGCGATTGGGCAGCCAGTCGGGCGCGGCCTCGCACGCATCCCCCAGCGCGCTCAGCTCGGCGTCGTCGACGGCCTCGACAAAGCTCACCAGATGCGGGTTGGGCATCGCCAGCGCGGTGAAGGCCCGCGCGCTCGGCAGGTTCGGCACCGGCGCTTCTACAATCTGCGTGGCCCCGATCAGCGGCCAGCGCGCAGCGTCAAGACTGGCGGGCCCCACCGTCTCGCGGATCGTCACGACGCCGGGCGCGAGCGGATCGGCCATCGCTACCTGCGCGACCGATGTTTTCAGCCGCACCACCGCGCGGTCACCGCCCAGCGCCGCAAACCCCGCACGCGCGACACAGCGCAACCCGTTGAGGCAGGTTTCCGCCTCCGACCCATCGGCATTGAACATCCGCATGCCAAAGGCGCAGGCCGCATCACCCGCCGTCAACAGCAACAGCCCGTCGCTTCCCACCGGCCCCGAGCGGTCGGCGAGGCCACGGGCAATCCCCGTCCAATCGGCCTCGGCCAAACCATCCGCGCGTGCGTCGATCAACGCAAAGTCATTGCCCGATCCGTGGCATTTGGTGAACGCGATCCGCATGACGCAGGCGCTTACCCCAAAGTGCGGCCTCACGCCATTGCGGCAACCACCGCCGATTCAGCCGCCACCATCGCTGCAAAGCTCGGCCGGGCCAGGATCGCCGCGACATAGGCCGCCGTCTTGGGCCAGCGGGTGGCGTCGACCGCACTGCCACAGTGCATCAGGTTCACAAACGGGCTCGCCACCGCCAGGTCAGCGAGGGTCAGCCGGTCGGCGACCAGGAAGCCGCTCTCCGGGATATGCGCTTCGAGATAGTCGAGAATCGGCGGCACTTCATTGGCTTCGGCGGCGTCGGCGGCGGCCAGATCGCCCTCGCGCTTCATGAATTTGGGCGCGACGAAACGGTTGAAGAAAATCTTGCCAAAGGCGCCGACCATGATCGTGTCGGCAAATTCCTCAAACCAGATCACGCGCGCGCGGTCGACGGCGCTGGCGGGGATCAGGTTGGGCTCGGGGAATTTGGTATCGAGATAGGCGATGATCGCGGTCGAATCCGAAATCGTGAAGTCGCGGCCATTATCGGCACCGGGATCGCGAAAGGCGGGCATTTTCTTGAACGGGCTGGCTTCATAAAATTCGGGCGAGCCACCGCCCAGCCCGGCTGCCTCCAGCGTGATCGCAATTTCCTTTTCATGCGCAAAAGCAAGGACTTTGCGGACAAAGGGCGAAATGCTGTTGCCATAGACGATCATTGCGACTCTCCCAATTTGCTGACTGGGCCGGTCCTACACGCTAGCGCTGCGGCTGCGAACCCTTTGGATCATGGCAGACGATAATGATCGGCGACGCGGTCAAGCGCGAGGCCAAGCACCAGCTTGCCCGACCGCACCGGCCAGCCGAGCGCGCGTTCGGCAACCGCCACGCCCTCGCCCGCGCACACGACTCGCCACAAGATATCGGCAAGTCCCCGCCCCGCCTCGGCGATCGCGGCGTCGAACCGCTGTTTGGCCGCAAGCTGTGAGTCGGTCGGGTCGAGTGGCGCATCGGCGGCACGGCGCCCGCGCGCGACCGGCATTGCCTCCCACCGCATCGTGACGCGCGGCGCAAGCTGCGCACGTTCGTAATCGCTGCGCAGCCGCTCGCCGGCCTCAAACTGGCGCGCGCTCACCAACCCTCGCGACCGCAACCAAGTCAGCGGCGATTCGGCAAGGTTGACCGTGACACTGCGCGCTGCCCGCGCGGGGCCGCGCGCGTCGGCTTTGCGCGCCACCCCCGACTCATCAATGCTGCGCTCGACGAGCAATCGCATGTCATGATCTCCCTTTGTTCCACCGAAACTGCCCCCTTGCCATATCGGTGGGAATATTGGAAAGAGAAAAAACCATATTGGTTATTGGAGAAGCGACCCGATGATTACCGCCATTCGCGAAGTGCGCCGGGCAAAGGGGTTGACGCTGGATGACGTCGCGCGCGCCTGTGAGCCGCCGACCACCGCACAAACCATTGGTCGGCTCGAAACGGGGACGCGCACGGTGTCGGTCGACTGGCTGAACCGCATTGCCACCGCGCTTGGCGTAACCGCCGCCGATCTGGTGAAATTGCCCGATCGAACCGACATTGCGGTCGCCGCGCTGCTCGACGCAAATGGGGCGCATGCCCCGCGCCAGGCAGCATGCGTGGTGCCGCCGCGCGGTGATGCGGCGCTGATCGCGCTGCTGGTGACGGGGAGCATCGGCGATTATCGCGCGGGCGACGAAATCTGGGCCGAACGGCTCGCGCCTGCCGATTTCGCGCGCGCGCTCAACCGCGACGTGCTGGTCCCGCGCCCGGCGGGGCGCTTCATGTTCGCGCGGCTGATCGGTCGCGAGGGCGACAAGCTGCACCTGCTGCCCTTGGGCAGCGGTCAGCGCCAGCAAGTGGTCACCGACCCGCCATGGATCGCGCAGGCGACAACACTGATCCGCAGACTATAACGTCTGATTCAATCAGGCTGAGACTGATGCGGTGCCAGCCCGCTCCCCCTCCTGACCAC
>DHHS01000110.1:0-1386 GCA_002403415.1 Sphingomonas sp. UBA4766
GGGCAATATCGCCATCGGCTCGCGCTTGGCCGAGGCGCTTGGCGCGCGCGTTGGCAGCCAGGTCTCACTCCTGAATCCCCAGGGGCAGGCTACCCCCTTTGGGACGGTACCGCGCATCGTCAGCTACACTGTCGCCGCTGTGTTCGAGATCGGCGTGTATGATTTCGACAAAAGCTATGTGATGATGCCGATTGAGGACGCGCAAACGCTGCTGCTCGCGGGCGACAGCATCGGGATGATCGAGCTCGACACCGAAAATGCCGACCGCGTTCATACCATTCTGGCCCCCCTTGCCGCCAAGATTGGCCCCCGCGCTGCGATCGCCGATTGGCGGACGATGAATTCGCAGTTGTTCGAAGCGCTGGAGGTGGAGCGGATTGCGATGTTCACAGTGCTGTCGATCATCATTCTGGTCGCGGTGTTCAACATTCTGTCGTCGCTTATCATGCTGGTGCGCGCCAAGACGCGCGACATCGCGATCCTGCGCACCATGGGCGCGACGCGCGGCGGCTTGCTGCGCATCTTCATGACCGTCGGCACCGTGATCGGGGTACTGGGGATGCTGGCCGGGCTCGCGCTGGGCTTTGTCTTTTTGTATTTCCGGCAGAGCGTGGTTGCGTTTATCCAATTGGTGACAGGGCAAAATCTTTGGGATCCGCAGATCCGTTTTCTGACCGAATTACCCTCCAAATCCAACCCCGTGGAGATCGCAGTGATCGCGGCGATGGCGCTGGTGTTTTCGTTCCTCGCCACGCTTTACCCCGCGTTCAAGGCCGCCAATACCGATCCGGTGCAAGTGTTGCGCTATGAATGATCCAAGCGGAGCGGCGCGCGGGCGGCCCGGCATCACCGCGACCGACGTCGGAGCGCCGGTGTTGGTCGTCACTGGCCTGACGCGCAGTTTTACGCAGGGCGAAGCCACGATCGAGGTGTTGCGCGGTATCGATCTGTCGATCGCGCGCGGCGAGATTGTCGGCTTGCTGGGCCCTTCGGGATCGGGGAAATCGACACTCTTGCAGGCGGTTGGCCTGCTCGAAGGGGGATTTTCCGGATCGATCCGCATTGCCGACACCGAAGCCACCCAGCTCGACAGCCATGGCCGCACGATGGTGCGCCGTGATTATCTCGGCTTTGTCTATCAATTCCACCACCTGCTGCCCGATTTCAACGCGACCGAAAATGTTGTGCTGCCGCTACTGATCCACGGCGCGACCAAGGCCGAAGCGGCGGCGCGTGCGCGCGACCTGTTGACGTCGCTGGGGCTGGGGCACCGGCTGACCCACCGCCCAAGCCAATTGTCGGGCGGCGAGCAGCAGCGGGTGGCGGTGGCGCGTGCGCTGGCCAACCGGCCCGCGCTGGTGCTGGCCGATGAGCCGACCGGCAATC
>DHHS01000110.1:1685-3073 GCA_002403415.1 Sphingomonas sp. UBA4766
CCGATGAGCCGACCGGCAATCTGGATGAAAAGACCGCCGACATCGTGCTTGCTGAATTGCTGCGGCTGGTGCACGAGCAGGGCGGTGCGGCGCTGATTGCGACACATAACGAGCGGCTGGCGGCAAAGATGGACCGGGTAGTGCGGCTTCACGAGGGGCGGCTGGCGTGAACCCCTGGCGCGATCCGCCGACCCTGACCGGGCAGCATATGACGCTGCGCCCGTTGCAGCGCGATGATGCCGACGGGCTGGTGGCGGCGGCATCGGCGGGCGGGCTTTGGGATACATTTTATGCCGGTGTGTCGAAGCTGAAGGATATTGACGACTGGTATGCCGAGGTCGAGGCAGAGCGCGGCTATGGCCGGGCAATGCCGTTCACGGTGCTCGACCGCGACGGCGCGATCATTGGCACCACGCGCTACATGCGGATGAGTGAGCCGCACCGGCGGGTCGAAATCGGTGGTACTTTTTACGCCATTGCCGCGCAGCGCACCGGCGTGAATACTGAGGCGAAGCGAGCAATGCTTGCTTATGCTTTTGACGTCATGGGGTGCAATGTCGTCGAAATCCGCACCGACTGGCTCAATCGCCGTTCGCAAGCCGCGATCGAGCGGCTCGGCGCCAAGCGCGACGGCGTGCTGCGCAATCATCAGGTGATGGCGGGCAGGCGCGTGCGCGATGTCGTGGTCTATTCGATCATCGCCAGCGAATGGGCGAGTGTGCGGCAACATCTGGACTTTCTGCTCGCCCGCCATGGTTAGGCGCGCGCGGGGATATCCACAACTGACTTCGGTGCCGCGCTAGGCGAATCGGGGCACCGCACCGCATAGTCGCGCAATGACCCATGCCGGTTTCGTTCCCTTACGCATCTTTTCCAGCTTCACGATGCTTGACGGGGCGATTGAGCCCAAGGCAATCGCCAAGCGGGCGCGCGAACTGCGCTTTCCCGCCGCCGCGCTGACCGATCGCAACGGGCTATACGCTGCCATGGCCTTTGCCGATGCCGCACGCGGCGCAGGGGTGCAGCCGGTGATCGGCGCGATGATCGGCGTTGCCCGGCCCGATATGCCGGACAGCACGGCGCCGATGCTCGACTGGCTGGCGCTCTATGCGCAGGATGAGGCGGGCTATCAGAATCTGTGCGCGCTGGTGTCGCAGGCGCATCTGGCACGCCCGCCAGAGCTTGCGCCGCATGTCGCGCTGACGGCGCTGCGCGGGCGCAGCGACGGGCTGCTCGCGCTGACGGCGGGGGGTGAAGGCGCGCTGGCACGGTTGTTCTCTGAAAGCCAGCCGGATCGCGCGCGGGCCTATGCCGATCATCTGGCCGCCTTGTTCCCCGATCGGCTGTTCATCGAACTATCCCGGCGGATGGATGAGGTGGAGGGACAG
>DHHS01000137.1 GCA_002403415.1 Sphingomonas sp. UBA4766
CGGTGACCCTCGGCCAGCCCCTTATCGGGCGGGGGATGTCGCCCGGCGAGCTGCCGCGGCACGTGGTGGCAGTGCCGCGGCAGCGCGAGCGGGCGGGCGCCGATCCCGACCGGCTGGCGCTCGCCATGCTGGGGTTGGTGCGCGTTGGCCCCGCGCAACATGTCGTGGAGGCAAGTCCACGCGACGTGACTACGGCACCCGAATTGCTGGGTGTGCATGCCGAGGCGCCGGGGGCCGCGCGCTGGTCGGGCAGTGGCTGGCTGGTGGCGCGCGCCGGGTCGGGCCTAAGCGACAGCCCGTTTGCCGGGCAGCTTGGCGGTTCGCAAGCCGGGCTGCGCCTCGCCTATGCGATCGATCTTGAGCGAGGCGTCAATGTGGTCGGGCGTGCTGCAACCCCGCTTTCGGGCGCGGGCCGTGAAGCTGCCATCGGTGTGGAGTGGCAACCGGGGCGTGCGCCGGTGCGGATCATCGCAGAACAGCGGATCGGCATCGATCCCGGCACCGGGGGCCCCGCTCTGGGCTTGATTGGCGGGCTGGGGCTGAATGCGATCGGGGATTTTCGGCTCGAAGCTTATGGACAGGTTGGTGTGATCGCGCGCGGCGGCGCGGTTGGTTATGCTGATGGGTCGGTGCGGGTCGACCGTGTTATCGCGCGGCATCGGGGCGCGACAGTATCGGCGGGGGGCGCTTTATGGGGCGCGGCGCAACCGGGGACCGAACGGCTGGACGCCGGCCCGGTGCTCGCGCTCAGCGTCCCGGTCGCGAAACAGCGGGTGCGGCTGTCGCTTGAATGGCGCGCGCGGATTGGCGGCCGCGCCGCGCCGGGATCTGGTCCGGCGCTTTCACTGGGCGGTGATTTCTAGGGTTTGCGGTTTTGCGCTGCGGCGCCGAACGCGATAGGTCGGGGCGAGATGGACATTTATCTGCCGATCGCGAATTTGAGCGTCAATGCGCTGGTCATCATCCTGCTCGGCGGGGGTGTGGGACTGTTATCGGGGCTGTTCGGGGTGGGCGGCGGCTTTTTGACCACGCCGTTGCTCATCATTTACGGGATTCCGCCCACGGTTGCCGCAGCCTCCGCCGCCAGTCAGGTGACAGGGGCAAGCGTGTCGGGCGTGTTTGCGCATCTGCGCCGCAAGGGCGTCGATTTCAAAATGGGCGGCATCATGGTCGCAGGCGGCATCATTGGGACTTTTCTGGGCGCCGCGCTGTTTCGCGTGCTTCAGGCAAGTGGCCAGATCGATACGCTGATCGCGATTATCTATGTGTTGTTGCTAGGCTTTATCGGCGTAACTATGGCGCAGGAATCGATTGCGGCGATCCGTGCGCTGCGCTCTGGCCAGCCGCTCCCCGCGCGCAAGCGACGCCACCATCCGGCGGTCGCCGCGCTCCCGCTGCGCACGCGCTTTTACCGGTCGGGGCTTTACATGTCGCCGCTCGCGCCGCTGTTGCTGGGCGTGTTTGTCGGGATGCTGACGATCTTGCTGGGCGTCGGTGGCGGCTTTGTGCTGGTTCCGGCGATGCTCTATCTGCTTGGCATGGGCGCGCAAGTGGTGGTGGGGACCTCGCTTTTCCAGACCCTCTTCGTGACCGCAATTGCCACGATGGTCCACGCGATGACGACCAAGGCGGTTGACATCGTGCTCGCCGGGTTGCTGCTGATCGGGTCGGTGGCGGGAGCACAGCTGGGCGCGCGCTTTGCGGCCAAGGTAAAGCCCGAATATCTCCGGTTAGCGCTGGCAGTGATTGTGCTGATGCTGGCGACGCGGGTGGCGATCGGGCTGGGGTGGCGCCCGGATGAGATTTATTCGGTCGAATTGGGGTGAGGCGTGCGCTTGCCCTGATCCCGGCGGCGCCGCTGCTGATGGCGCAGGCCAAGCCGGTGCTGGTCCCCGATGTGTCGCAGCGCAGTATCGAGATCGCCTACAGCTTTACCGGCGCCGAATTGTTGTTGTTTGGCGCGATCCTTTACCCCGGCGGGCGCGTGCCGACGGAGCGCGATGCCGACATCGTCGTCGTGGTGCGCGGCCCCGCCCAGCCGATCCTGGTGCGCGAAAAACAAAAGATCGCAGGCATTTGGGTGAACGCGGCGCGCGTACGATATCTGACCGCTCCAAGCTATTATGCGATTGCTTCATCAAAGCCCATCGACCAACTGCTCGATGACCGCAGCCGCGCGATTTACGAAATCGGGCTCGACAGTTTGCAGCTGTCGCCTACCAACACCGATGCGGGTGGGAATGATGCCCGCTTCGCGCGCGGGCTGGTCGATTTGCGGCTACGCTCGCGGCTTTATTCGCAAGCGCCCGGCGCGGTCGAGATTACCGATGGGGTGCTGTATCGCGCGCGGCTTGCCATTCCCGCGCGGGTGCCGGTCGGGCGCTTTACCGCCGAGACATTCCTGATTCGCAACGGGCGCGTGCTGGCAGCGGCGGTGCGCGATATCGACATCCGCAAATCCGGCTTTGAGCGGTTTGTCGCGCGTGCGGCCGAACGCCATTCCTTTACCTATGGCTTGGCGGCAGTGGCGCTGTCGATCGTCCTTGGCTGGGCCGCAGGCTGGGTCGCGCGGCGAGTGTAACTGACCGCGCACACACATAATTTACCACTTGTCCGCCATTAAAGCGCTCCTTGGGGTCGAGTTTTGGGGGCGCGTTTTTGCATGAGCGGACAATTTACAAAAACGGCCATCGATTCGGTCCGCCCCTCGGATGCAGCGCACTATAACCCTGCCCATGGTTTTGGGATGGTCTTCGAGATTGCCGGTTCGTCGAGCCAGGTGTTGTTCGACGCGCATGCGATGGAATCGCTCGAATCGCACGAGGACCCCGTCGTCGCTACCGCCGGACAGGTCGGCAGCCAGGTGAAGATGCGCGTCGGGGCAACGTGGCTGATCGCTAATGTGCGCACGCTGAAACTTGTCGATGGACATGATGACCGCATCATCGCCGCCATCGATTTTTTGGGTGAAGGCAATGAGGAAAAGCTGACGGGCAAGCTTTACAAGTTCCGGCGCGGCGTTACGCGCTATCCAACGCCGGGCACGCCGGTGTTTCCGGTGTCGACCGCCGACCTGAAGCAAATCTATGCCGCCGATGACCGCGCGCATGTTGACATCGGCACGGTTTACCCCACGCGCGACATCCGGGCAGCACTTTATGTCGATGCGTTGCTTGGCAAGCATTTTGCCCTGCTCGGCTCAACTGGCACCGGCAAGTCGACGGCGGCTGCGCTCATCCTGCACCGCATTTGCGAGCTCGCCCCGCTTGGCCATATCGTGATGATTGACCCGCACGGCGAATATGGCGCCGCGTTCAAGACCAATGGCGCCATTTACGATGTCTCCAACCTGCAAATGCCCTATTGGTTAATGAATTTCGAGGAACATTGCGAAGTACTGCTCACCACATCGGGGAGCGAGCGCCAGCATGACGCCGACATCCTCGCCAAATGCTTGCTCGCGGCGCGGGCCAAGGGACGAATTGGGCAGGAAATTGCCAAGCTGACCGTCGACGCGCCCATCCCCTATCTATTGTCCGACCTGACTAACATCATTGCCAACGAAATGGGTAAGATGGACCGCGCGGGCGACACCGCCCCCTATATGCGGCTCAAGAACAAGATCGATGAGATCAAGGGCGATCCGCGCTACAGCTTCATGTTTTCGGGCATGTTGGTGGCTGATACGATGGCTGATTTCATTGAGCGCGTCTTTCGCCTTCCTGGTGATGGACGGCCGATTTCGATTATCGACGTGTCGGGCGTGCCATCGGAAATCACTTCAGTCGTGGTGGCGGTGCTCAGCCGGATGGTGTTCGACTTCGCAATCTGGTCGCGCAACGAACCGCAGCGCCCTATCCTGCTCGTATGCGAAGAAGCGCATCGCTACATTCCGAACGAAGCCAATGCCAATGGTTCATCGGTCGGCAAGATCCTCAGCCGGATTGCGAAGGAAGGCCGCAAATATGGCGTATCGCTCGGCCTGATTACCCAGCGCCCCTCTGACCTTGCCGAGGGTGTATTGTCGCAATGCGGCACGATCGTGTCGATGCGGCTCAACAACGACCGCGACCAGGCGTTTGTGCGCGCGGCCATGCCAGAGGGTGCGCGCGGGTTTCTCGATTCGATCCCTGCCTTGCGCAACCGCGAGTGCATTGTCTGCGGCGAGGGTGTGGGCGTGCCGGTGCGTGTCGCGTTTGACGATCTGGAGGAGATCAAACGCCCGGCGTCGGCCGATCCGCTCTTTTCTGAACTCTGGCGGGAAGTGGGTCAGGAGCCGGAAATCATCGGCCGCACGATTAAGCGGTGGCGCGCGCAGGGGCGTTGACGCCCGGTTGGGGGTCGATGTCGCGACCAGGCAAGGCGAAAAATCTCTAACGTCCTGCCGGTTGCACCGCCATCAGGGCGGCATTGCGCGCCCGGAACGCCCGCAGCGCATCGCCTGTCAGCCGCTGGACCGAAGCGAGCGCCATTGACCGGGGGTTTACCGGCCGACCATTCAGCCAAAGCTCGTAATGTAGGTGCGGGCCCGTCGACAGCCCGGTGGAGCCGACATAGCCAATCACTTGCCCCTGCGCGACGCGGGTTCCCGGTGCCACCGCAATCCTGCTCATATGGCCATAACCGGTCGCCAGCCCGCCACTATGGCTGAGCTTCACGAAATTGCCATAGCCGCCACTGCGCCCGGCAAACGCGACCATGCCATCGGTCGCCGCCCGGATCGGCGCGCCATACGGAGCACCGATGTCGAGCCCCTTATGAAAGCGCGCGCCGCCAAATACCGGGTGCCAGCGCATACCAAAATTGGACGTCAGCCTCCCTGCCACCGGCATCACCAGCCCGGTCTTGCGATCGCCGACGCCGTTCGCATCGAACCAGCCCGGCTGATCGCCATCGGTCCAGCGGAACAGGTTCAGCGTGCGGCCATCGCGGTTCAGCCCGGCGTAGAGCAATTGCCCCAGCCGTACTTCGCCGGTCGCGGCGCGTTGCTGTTCGAGGGCGATGTCGAAGATATTGTCGGGCTGCACATCATTGCCGATCGAAATCCGGCTGGCGATCGCGCGGATATAGGCCTCCACCGCTTTGGCAGGGGCGCCGGCCGCGCGCGCGGAACGGTAAAGCGATTGCCCGACCAACCCGCGTATGCGCAAGGGTGTGTGGTCGATCGCAATCGGTTGCGGGGTCACGACCAACACTCCGCCCGTGCGCGCCACCGCCACCGCCAGGTCAAAGCGCGCGCGGAATCGCATTGCCTCAATCGGGCGAGGGACGGTTTTGCTGGGCCGTCGCCCAAGCGTCAGGTCGATTTGCATGCCAGGGCGTAGCGTATCGAGCGCGACCGCGCGCCCGACCAGATCGCTGACCAGTCGCGCCTCATCGCCGCCGACCCCCGCGCGGCGCAGCACATCGCCAAAGCGGTCGCCGCTGCCCAGCGTTGCCGTCAGGTCGATGATCGGGCGTTCGGGCGTTTCGGCGAGCGGACGGACCAGGTCATTGGCGGCCATGCGATGCCCGGTCGTTGCCCCCCAGGCGAGCGGCGCGATCGTGTGTGCGCGTGCCTCATCCCATTGTTCCCCGGCAAGCGGGGCTGGCGCTACGCCGGCGATGGGGCGCAGGCCGGGGCTAAGCCACCAGGCGGCGGCGATCAGCGAGGTGCAGGTCGCAAGCCCCCGCCACCAATCGCGCGATCCGATCCGCGCGCCCAGATCCGGCGTCCAGTCGATCGCGCTGAAATCGGCGCGCAGGCCGTGCATCCCGGGGGAGAGCGGCACGCGCTCCGCCCGGCCAAAGGCGATTGCCGCAGCGCCACCCCCCTGAGCCAGTTCATGATCGCTGCGTAAAAACACAGCCGCCCCCGATTGTTTTGCCGTGTTCCCGGCGTGTGCAGGAACTGGACCCCACGACTGTGGGGTGAGGACATTAAAGTCAAATTAACCCCTATGGTGCGGATCGGCGCTTGCGGTGAACGGTGGCGTGACAGCGATAGACGGATTCGTGCCGAGTCGCGCCCGGCCGAGACGATCAACGGAAATATTTTGCGTGGCGGTTGCGCCATCGCGCCGGGCGGGCGATTTGAGAGCGGCCATGTCGCCGCCCGCTCCGCCACCGGTCACCGCCATTCTTGGCCCGACTAATACCGGCAAGACACATCTCGCGATCGAGCGGCTTTGCGCGCATGCGAGCGGCATGATCGGCTTTCCACTGCGGCTGCTGGCGCGAGAGGTCTATGACCGGGTCGTCAAGATCAAGGGCGCGCATCAGGTCGCGCTGATCACGGGGGAGGAACGGATCGTCCCGCCCGCCGCGCGCTGGTTCCTCTGTACCGCCGAAAGCATGCCGACTGAGCGTGACCTTAGCTTTGTCGCGCTCGACGAGGCGCAATTGGGGGCGGACGCTGAGCGGGGGCATGTGTTTACCGACCGGCTGCTGCGCGCGCGCGGGCGAGACGAGACGATGATCCTCGGCTCAGAGGCGCTGCGCCCGGTGGTGAAGGCGTTGGTGCCGGATGCCGACATCACCAACCGCCCGCGCTTTTCGACGCTGAACTATTCGGGCGCGCGCAAGCTGTCGCGGCTCCCCAAACGGTCAGTGATCGTCGCCTTTTCAGCCGAAGAAGTTTATGCCGTCGCTGAAATGATCCGGCGGCTGCGGGGCGGGGCGGCGGTGGTAATGGGCGCGCTTAGCCCGCGCACGCGCAACGCTCAGGTCGCGATGTTTCAGGCGGGCGAGGTGGACTATCTCGTCGCGACCGACGCGATCGGCATGGGGCTGAACATGGATGTCGCGCATGTCGCCTTCGCCAGCCTGCGTAAGTTTGACGGGCACCGCCAACGCCGCCTGACGATCGCCGAAATGGCGCAGATCGCGGGCCGCGCCGGGCGGCATCAGCGTGACGGCACGTTCGGCGCGTTGAGTGACGAGGGGCCCGGCGCTTTTACGCCTGAAGAAGTCGCCGCCATCGAAGCGCACCGTTTTCCCCCGCTCCAGTCGCTCTACTGGCGACAGGGTGCCCCTGACCTGTCGAGCATCGACGCGCTGATCGCCGACCTTGAGGCAAAGCCGGTCGACCCGGTGTTGCGTGCCGCGCCCGAAGCAACCGACCTTGCCGTACTCAAGCGGCTTGCGGGGGAGGAGTGGGTGCGCGCGCGCGTGCGGGGACCGATTGGGGTCGCGCGGTTATGGGCGGCGTGCGGCGTGCCCGATTTCCGCAAGCTGGGACTCGACCCGCATTACCGCTTTGTCGCGCGGCTGTTTGGCCATTTGTCGGAAAAGGCGGGGCATATCCCGCATGAATGGTTTGCGAGCGAACTGGCGCGGCTCGACATGATGACCGGCGATGTCGAGACGATAGCCGGGCGGATCGCGGCGGTGCGCAGCTGGGCCTATATCGCCCACCGCGCCGATTGGCTGGCCGAGCCGCAGCACTGGGCGGAGCGCACCCGCGCGGTCGAGGAACGGCTGTCGGACGCGCTCCATGCCAGCCTGCGCCAGCGCTTTGTCGATACCCGCACGACGATGCTGATGCGCCAGATTGGCGCCCATGCCGCTGCGCTGCCGGTAGCGATTGCTGCGGATGGTGCGGTGATGGTCGACGATCACGCGCTTGGTCGGCTGGAGGGTTTTCGCTTCTTCGTTGCCCCGGATGCGCGGGCCGCCGACAAGCGGCTGTTGCTGGCGGCTGCTGAAAAGCGGCTGGGGGCGGAGCGGGCGCGGCGAGCAGCCGCGCTTGCCGGGGCGAGCGATGAGGCGATCATGCTGGTGGGTGCGCCCGGTGCGCTGCCGTCGCTCGGCTGGGCGGGGACGGTGATTGCCGCATTGCGCCCCGGCCCGTCGCTGGTGCGGCCGCAGATCGCGCTCGATCGTGCGCTTGATTGCCTGGCCAAGCCCGATGTCGAGCGGATTCGCGCGCGGCTGGAGCTCTGGCTGGCGACGCAGCTGGCGCGCCACGTCGCGCCGCTGGAGGCGCTGGCGGTAATCGCGCGCGATCCCGGTGCGCCAGCGCCGCTACGTGTGGTGGCAGCCGCGCTCGACGCAGGCGGTGGTATGGCGGCGCGCTTGCCCCTTGCGGACAGCGTTGACGCCCTGGCGGGACCGGATCGGCGGCGGTTGCGGCAGGCGGGGGTAGTGCTGGGAACGCTTGACCTGTTCGTGCCCGCGCTGTTGAAGCCGGGGGCGGCGCGCTGGCGTGCGGCGTTGCTGGCGGCGCGGCACGACCAGCCGCTGGCGACGCCCGTTCCGCCCGGGGCAACGGTGGTCGCGCGGGGGCAGGGGATGGCGGGTGCTTATCGCGATATCGGCAGCCAGTCGGTGCG
>DHHS01000136.1:0-492 GCA_002403415.1 Sphingomonas sp. UBA4766
CGCAGCCGCAATTGCCGCGCTGCCAAGCTTTACTGCGGCGAACTTCGACTTTGACCGGGCACCGGCGTTCAGCTCAGCCACCGCGTTCAACGCGGGCGAGAACCGCACGAGCGCGTTCACAGCCGTGGCCGCAGACGGTGATGGCAGCGCGCTGACGTTCAGCCTGGGCGGGGCGGATGCGGCCCTGTTCAACATTGACCCGGTGACCGGCGTGGTGACGTTCCGGGCAGCGCCTGACTTTGAGGCACCAGCGGATGCGGGTGCGAACAATGTCTATGACGTGGTGGTGACTGCGACCGACGGGCGCAATGCGACGACCCAGAATGTTGCGGTGACGGTGACTGATGTTCCGGCGCTTACGGGGACGGCGGGGAATGACGTTCTGGTGGGGACAGGGATTGTCGAGGAGCTGTTCGGGCTTGAGGGCAATGACCGGATTGAGGCGGCGGGAGGGTCCGACACGATCACGACGGGGTCGGGGAGCGACACGCT
>DHHS01000136.1:818-13222 GCA_002403415.1 Sphingomonas sp. UBA4766
GTCTATGCGGGCGATCCGTTTGACGGCGGCAATGTGTCGGCGCCGGGGCGTCAGGTGATCGGCAACGAAGACTTTGTGACCGATTTTGCCTTTGCCAGCGACGTGTATCAGTTCAACGCGCGCGACTTCGGGATTACAGGGGACGTGGTGTTTGCAAGCCTTGACGCGAACGCGGCAGGCGCGACCATCCCTGTGGGCGCGAACGTGATCGTGCTGCTCAACAGCGACAATGACAATAATGCAACGACCGCGTTCAACGCCGGGACGGCCGCGAACCAGATCGCTGCGCTGGTGACAACCGATGGTCCGGGGTTCTTTGTCTACTGGAACTCCACGCTCGGCGTGACCCGGCTAGTTTATTCAACCAACTTGAACGATCCAGCAGCCGACCTCAAGATCATCAGCCGCCACACCGACCTCAATGGCGCAGCCGCAATTGCCGCGCTGAACAACTTCATCGCCGATAACTTCCGCCTGGGTGGCGAGACGCTGATCGGGACAGCGGGGATTGATACGCTGACTGGTTTTGGCGGGCCCGACACCATTCGCGGGCTGGCCGGTGGGGACACGATTATCACCAATGGTGGACCCGATCGCGTCGCGTATGACGCCACCTCGATCGGGTCGGCACCTGACGCGCTGGTTGATTTCAGCGTGACGAGTGATCGGTTCTTGCTCGATGCGACAAGCTTTGGCGTTAACGGTCCGCTCCAGTTCCAGCGCGGGTTGGCCGCTAATCTGGTCGATAATGGCGCGAACGTGATCGTGTTGCTCGACAGCGACAATGATGCGAACCCGGCGACGGCGTTCAACGCGCGGTCGGCAGCGCAATTGATCGGTGCGCAGATCAATGCCGATGGCGCAGGATTCTTTGTTTACTTTAACTCGGCGTTGAACGTGAATCGGCTCGTCTTTTCGGCCAATCTGGCCGATGGCAACGCGGCGCTGACCGTGCTGGGCGCTGTGAATACTGTCACGGGCCAGGCCGCGATTGACCAATTGGCGCAGTATTCGGCGGCGAATTTTGAGTTCGGCACTGCGCCCACCGCGCCCGCTGCGGGAGCATTTGTGCTGACCGACCCCGATGTAGTGACGCTGACATCGGCCGACGGTCTGACCAACAATGCCGCATTTGTGCAGTTTGATCCCGCACAACCGGCGATTTTTGGCGATGCAGACAGTCGCAGTGAGCCCGCGCCAAACCCCGCGACTAGCGATGTTTTGGACGACGATTTCCCGGTGGCGGCGGCGCTGAGTTCAATCGAGGGTTTCTGATTGTGTATCGTCGGCCCCGTCCATCGCGGCGGGGCCGATATCTTGCGTTATTCGATCTTGTCCATGCGGGGGCACGCCATGAAAATTCGATCAGAAGTTGTGGGCTGGCTGCTTGCCATTGGGGCACTGTTCCGGCCCCATTTCCGGGCTGCCTTTGCGTTTGGCGTGGCGATCAATCTGCTGCTGCTGGTCAGCCCGCTCTACATGCTTCAGGTTTATGATCGGGTGCTGTCATCGGGATCGTTTGACCCATTGCTGTGGCTGACGCTGATCGCAGTGTTTCTGCTCGGTGTTTACGCTGCTGCAGAGGCCGGGCGGCGGCGGATCAGCTTGTTGCTGGCGAGCGCGCTGGAGGATCATTTCGCGCCGAAGATTTTTGTGCGGTTTGAATCCGGGCAGGATGGCGAGCCGCAGCTATCCGCCGATTTGCAAAGGTTGTCGAGGGTGACGGCGGTGTTTCAGAGCGGCGGCGTGCTCGCGCTGTTCGACCTGCCGTTTGCGCCGCTGTTTCTGATTTTGTTGTTCATTCTGCATCCGGTGCTGGGGTTGGTCGGGCTGGCCGGGAGCGCGATGGTGTTTGTGATGACCGCGCGGGCGGAAGTCGCTGCGCGCGCGGTTAGCCGTTCCGCATCCTCGGGGCAGGCGACAGCGCTCGATTTTGCCAACGGGCTAATTCGTCAGCGGTCGGCCATGATCGCGATGGGAATCGTCGCGCGCGCCTATGGCCGGTGGGCGACGCTTCGGGAACGGGCGTCAGCGTTGGCGATGATGGCCGGCGACAAGGAGGGGCGTCAGGCCGGTGTCTCGCGGTCGCTGCGCCAGATTTTGCAAGTGCTGGTGCTGGCCGTGGGCGCGGGGCTGGCATTGGGCCAGTGGGTGTCGCCGGGCGCGATTGTCGCGTCATCTATCCTTGTTGCTCGCGCGCTGGCGCCGATTGATCAGATTACTGGCGGCTGGCGGCAATTGGTGCAAGCGCGAGAGGCTTGGCTGGAGCTGGCTGAGCGGTTCGGCGATGCAGTTGCCGCGCCCAGCTTCACCCCGCTGCCCCGGCCCGATGCGGTGCTGACGATTGATCGGCTGGCGGTCACCGTACCGGGTCGCGATCAGCCGATCATCCGCCCGTTCAGCTATCGGATCGCAAAGGGGTGCCGTGTCGCGATGATCGGTCCGAATGGCGCAGGCAAGTCGGCGCTGCTCCAGACGCTTGCCGGCGTATGGCTGCCGGGGGCTGGCGGTGTCGCGCTGGGCAACCGCAACCTCCACGCATGGCCCAGCCGTGACCGAGGCCCGTTCATCGGTTATGTGCCGCAGGACATTGAGTTGCTGCCCGCCACTGTCGCCGAAAACATCGCGCGGCTTGAAGTGCGCGACACCGGAGATGTGATTGATGCCGCGCAGCGGTGTGGCGCGCATGACGCCATCCTGTCGCTGCCCAAAGGCTATGACACGATGGTCGGCCCCGGCGGCATGGCGCTGTCGCGCGGTCAAACGCAGTTGGTGGGGCTGGCGCGTGCCTTTTACGGCGATCCGGTGTTGCTGCTGCTCGATGAGCCGACCGCCAACCTCGACCCGCGCACGGCGGACGCCACCAATGCCGCGATAAAGGCGTTCAGCGATGGCGGCGGCATAGTCGTGACGGTCACGCACGACATGCGGCTGGTTGGCGATGTCGACGAAATTCTGGTGATCGATGGCGGTTCGATCAGCGTGACGACGCCCAAAGATTATTTCGCGGACCGCGCGCCGAAGATCCATGTTGTGTCCAAATCGGTGGAGGCATAAACATGTTGAAATTACTGCATGATTTCCTGCTTGGCGATCGCAAGGCGATTGGCTTTGCCTATCTGTGTCTGGCGGGGCTGGGCGGGTTTTTGCTCTGGGCGGGGTTGGTGCCGCTGCAAGAGGGGGTGGCCGCCAATGGGCTGGTGGTGGTTGAGGACCGTCGCCAGCGTGTGCAGCATCTGGAGGGCGGGATTGTCGACCGCATCTTGGTGAAGGAAGGCGCGCGGGTCGAGCGGGGTGCTGTTCTGCTCACGCTGAAGGAAACCGCGTCGCAGGCTGGGCGTAACGCCGTCGTCAAACAGGTCGGGGCGCTGCAGGCCCGTGTCGAGCGGCTGGCCGCGTTGCAGGACCGGCGCGCGCAGCCCGATTTCGGTTTTCTCGAAAAACTGGAGTTGAGCGCGGCTGAACGCGCCGACATTGCTGGCCGCGAAATGCGGCTTTTCCGTCAGCAGCAGCAAGCTTTGGCCGCCGAACTCGCCGTGCTTCAAACGCGCGAGCAGGGTGCGGTTGAGCTGGGCCGGGCGCGTGCAGCGCAGGCCGGGATTGCCGCGCGCTCGCTGGCCGCAGCGCGCCAAGAGCTTGGACTGGTGTCGCAAATGGCCAATGAAAAACTTGCGCGGCGCGATCAGGTGTCGTCGCTTGAACGCGGGGCGGCGGGGATTGAGGGGGAGACCGCAAGGCTGCGCAGCGAGAGCCGGGAGGCGTCGGTGCTCGCCCGCGATCTCGCCGCTCAGGGCGCGCAACTGCGCGCAACCTTCGACCGGCAGACTGCGCTTGATCTGGTGGAGGCGCGCAACGAGCTGCGCGCGGCCGAAGAACAATTGTCCGCAGCGCAGGACGTGCTCGATCGCAGCGTTATCCGTGCGCCCGTTGGGGGCAAGGTGCTGAACCTCGCCTTTAACACACGCAGTGGCGTGATCCGGCCGGGCGAGCCGATCATGGAAATTGTGCCGGACGTGGAAACGGTGACCGCATCGGTG
Source organism: Sphingomonas sp. UBA4766 (assembly GCA_002403415.1). Classification (GTDB taxonomy): domain Bacteria; phylum Pseudomonadota; class Alphaproteobacteria; order Sphingomonadales; family Sphingomonadaceae; genus Sphingomonas. The sequence continues at coordinate 4,856 of DHHS01000136.1, forward strand.
CGGGTGCGGCCCAATGACCGCGCTTCGATTCGCGAGGGGCAATCGGTGCGCACCCAGATCCTTGCCTATCGCAGCTGGCTGTCACCGCAATTGGTGGGGCGTGTGGTCGATGTCAGCGCCGACCTGAAGACCGATCAGGCTACCGGCCAAAGCTATTACGAGGCACAGGTCAAGGTGACGCGCCCGACCGATCACTGGGAGGCATCGCTCAAGATCCTGCCGGGTATGCCGGTCGAAGTGTTTATCTTCTCGGGGAATAGTCGCACGACGCTTGACTATCTGTTCGAGCCGCTGCTTGCCTCGATGTTTCGGGGGCTGCGGTCGATATGATCCGGCGCGGATTGTTGGGGGCAGTGGCGCTGCTAGCGCTGGCGGTGCGCGCAGGGCCAATCAACGCGCAGCACGTGGCGCCGATGTCAAGCGAGACATTCGTGTGCCTCTCGCTTGGCGATGCGCTGACGCTAGGCGCGCAGCTTGGCCCCGAAGTGGCCACGGCGCAGGCGCGGTTGGCAGGCGCAGAAGCGTCGCTTACCGAGGCACGTTCGCTGTTTCGTCCGCAAGTGTCGGGCTTTGTGCGCAGTGCGGTCGGCGACACCGGGCTGATCGACAGCCGGGTCGAAAATCAGGTCGGGGTGCGCGCGTCGCAACGTATTTTCGACTTTGGCGATGCGCGATATGCGCGCGAGTCAGCCCGTGCCAATGTGGCGGCTCGTGCGGCGAATGTGGCGGAGGCAACGGCCGCCGCGTCGGAAGCGATCGGCTTGTCCTATCTTGGCTGGCTTGAGACGCAGGATCGGCTCACCGCGACCAGGGACCGTGAGCAGTTTTTTGCGCAGCAATTGAAAGCGACGGGAAATCTGCTCGACACCGGCGGCGCGACAATTGCCGATGTCGCGCGGATCGAATCCGAAATGCTTGATGCGCAAGCAGCCCGCATCGAGCTGGAATTCCTGCTGGAGCGTTTTGCGACGTTGCTGGAGATTGGCACCAAACGCGCCAATTTGCCGTGCGACGCCGCGAAGGCATCGACCGTGCTCGCCGCGTTGGCCCCGGATCTGGCACAGGCCCCGGCGCTGATTTCCACCAGCCCGGCAATTGTGGCGCTGCAACGTTCCGCTGACAGCTTCACGGCGTCGGCGACGCGGGCGGAGCGGGGGCGCTATCCGATCATCAGCCTGACAGGGATTTCGTCCTTTGCGGTGGAAAGCCTTTCGAATCCGGGCAGTTTCCGCAACCGCATCGGCGTCGACGTGTCGGTGCCGCTTTATTCGGGCCAGGGCCAAACCGCGCGGATAGCGCTTGCCCGCGCCCGTGCGCGCGAAGCTGAAGGCCAATTGGCGCAGGCACGCCGCAAGCTGGAGGAGGAACTGAGCATCGGCGTGCGGCGGGTGACCGCGCTGGGCCGGCTGCTGGAGCGCCGGCGAGAGGCTGTGCGTAATCGCCGCGCCGAGCTTGCCGCGGCCGAGGCGCAGTTCGGCCGCGGACTGCGCACCTTACCCGAACTGATCGAGGTGCGCGTGACGATGGAGGAAGCCGAACTCGCGCGGATCACGACCGCCTACGACCTCGCGCGGCAGCAATTGCGGCTCTACGCGATCGCCGGGGCTGCTGCGGCGAACTAAGCGATCTGCCGACGCAACCGGCGCGCCTGCTATTGGGGATGCGATGATGCTTTGGCGCACCCGAAGGGATTCGAACCCCTGGCCTCTGCCTTCGGAGGGCGCAAAGTAGCACGAACGGAGGCGAACGAAGGCAACCACAAGCTACTTCCAACATGTTATTTTAGCTTTGTTTTCTGCCATTTTCGAGCGAGAAGGGGAACGGGCGCGAACGGAAAGAACCGTTGGCAACCGGACAGAAAGACCCCTAAAAGACCCCTGACGGTCGAATTTGCAGAGATCGAGCATGGCAAAGACGTATCTGACAGAAGCCGCTGTAGAACGCTATCGCCGTCCCGCTAAGGGCCGCACCGAAGTGTCGGATACTGAGCCAGGGCTATTTCTCTGGATTACCCCCAACGGCACGAAAAGTTGGGTGGCCATCTTTCGATTGCCTGATGCCACTGGCAAGCGCAGCCAGCGTCGCAAGATGGTGCTTGGCCGCTATCCTGCGATGGGTATTCTCGCGGCGCGCAAGGCCACCAATGAGATCATGGCCCTCGCGGCACAGGGCATCGACCCGGAAGTCAAAGCCGCCGAGGCAAGAGCGGCTGAGGAGCGCGATGCGTCAAATCGTCGGGCACAATCATTCGCAAACGTGGCGGAAGAGTATGTGACGGCCATGAAGGCGAGCAAATTGGTGGGCGGGCGTAAGCGGCCCGTGACGCCGGGCACTGCCGTCGGGCGCGAGAGCCTGCTGACTCGGCTGGTGCAGCCGACGCTTGGGAACACTCCATTGAGCGAGATCACCCCGGCGATGATTGCCCGCCTGTTGTCGCGCATCGAGAAGGACGGAGGGCCGGTCGATGCAACTCTCAAGAACATCCGCATGGTTTTCCGCTTTGCCCAATCTCGGGGCCTGTTTCACGGCCAGTTGCCGACGGCGGGGATGACTGCCCGGCAAGCGCCGGTGAAGGAGGTGCGCGCGCTAACCGACGATGAGTTGCGGGCCGTCTGGCGCGCATCGCGGCGGCAAGGCGGCTCATTCGGTGCGGTGGTGCGTATGCTGATGCTGACCGGGCAGCGGCGCTCCGAGATTGCCGAACTCCGCTGGGAGGAGGTTGACTGGGACCGGCAGTTGTTGAGCGTTCCCGCCGACCGCGTGAAAAACAGGGCGGGCACGCATGAGGTGCCGCTGACTGCCCCGGCGCTGGCCATCCTCCGCGAGATGCAGGAAGCGTGCGAGGCGTTGGGCCACAAGTCGGGCTTGGTGTTCCCGTCCGAAAAAGGCGACACGCCAATCAGCGGTTGGACCCCACTCCGCGCTAAGCTCAACCGCACAGTGAAGGGCGAGCTGGCGAACCTGACGGACGCGGAATGGCGCTCCATCCGCGCGGGCGGTGCATTGCGCCCCGACACCCGCAAGCTGAAGGCTGAGGCGCTCGCCAAGATCGCCGCGACCTCGGTTACGCCGTGGCGTCTCCACGACCTGCGGCACACGTTCATCACCCGCTGCCGCGACGGCGAGGAGAACGCGGCAGGTGAAATCACTTGGTCCGCGCCGCTGGACGTATTGCAGGCGACCGTGAACCACGAGATCACGGCAGGCGTCACTCGCGTATATGACCACGGCGACCTTCAGCGTCGCTACCGCCTCCGGAAGCGCGAGCTGTTGGAGTGGTGGAGCCGAAAGCTGATGACGATTTTGGAAGGCGGACGCGACGGCAATGTGGTGGCAATCGGTTCAGGGTGGCGTGCATGACGCGTGACGAACTTGAAGATGAACAGCGTCTGCCTACGAAGATGGCATTGCCCAAAAGCTCATCGTCGCCCATTCCCACGGGCAAACTCAGCACCGTCTCGATCAGATTTCGTCAGGCTTGCCAAAAAGGTGAGCGCGGACGCTTGGCGCGGACGCGTGCATTGGAGCAGGCTCACGATGAGTTACTTCGCCAGCATTGGCAGGGGGCGAATGCTCCCGACAGTGTGGGCGCATTCGTAGCGGCTTTGCCTGAATTAATAAAAGAGGCGAAAGTGGCCGCATTGACGAGGGAGCAAGTGCTTGCAGTACTACAAGCGGGGAATGCCTCTCCGGCTGTTCAGCGGCGCGCGGCAACCGAACTGAAGCGACTAACAGCGCCGAAACGGCCAGGTCGGAAAGCGAAATCGAAGGTTGAGCGCGCCCCGACGCTCGTTCTTGCGGCGCAATTGGCGCGGAATTTGATTGGGGCATTAGGTGCGCGCGGCGAGAACGAGCGCGGCTATGTCGCAGAGTATGCGGCTGAGTGGGCGTCCTACGTCCATAGTCGGGGCGTTCGATCGCAAAGCGTGATTGACACCCTTAACCGTCCGAGGACCCGCAATTTTGCCATCTAGTCGTCACCGCCCCAAATAACCTCCAATTGCGGCGGGGCTTTGAACGTCAATTCCACCGAAGCTTCTTTTCGGAGCCGGAATCGCATTCCGGCGCTGAAGCAAGGAGGAAGCGGTGGCAGTGCTTGAGGAAATCATCCGTGCGGCTGACCTACACAAGTATGTCGGACTGAAGCGCACACAGGTTAAGGTACTGGTGGACGCGGGCGAACTGCCCCCACCCATTCTCTTATCTCCATCGGGTCGAGCCAAGGGTTGGCTCAAGAGCGACGTGCAGGCGTGGAAAGCCCGCCGGATTGCCGAGTCGCGGGGAGCCTGACTATGCCTGCCCGCAAGCACCGCGCAGGTGCCGAGCTAGCCGAATGGGAAGCCCGCAAGCAGCGACGCGTTAAACAGATGGACCTCGCCCGCGAGCGCGCCAAGCGCCTCAGCGGTCACACGCTCGTACGCCCCATCGAGGCGGCGGCCATGCTCGGCATCACGCCTAAGACGCTGCGGGAACTTGAGGCCGATGGCAAGTTGCCGCCGCGCGTCACGTTCAGCCCCAAGGTGTTCGGCTGGCGCCTCTCCGACATCGAGGCTTTGATCGAAGCGCGAATGGGACATTCCGCCAAAGAGGTAGCTATCGATGGCTAACCTAGACAATGATGCCAAAGCGCCTGACGACCAGTTCCATGACGAGGTGATACAGCGAACTCATCGACCGACGAAGCTCGCGCCGGACGTAGACACTGTGCGCGAATTCTTGACAATGATCGCTGATGAGATGGGGCAGGTGCATCTCGTGGCTATCCATCCCGACGGCAATCAGCCCGTCGAAGGCCGCGACTTCGGTACTGACGAATCCGGAGCCGTTGCGTTCGCGGTCGAACGCAATGCGGACGGGCGCAACATCTATTGGAGCGTGAACGCGGTAAGGCGTGGATTGCACAAGAAACCAACCAAGGCGGACATCGTCGGCGGTCGTTTCGCTCATGTCGATATCGACCCTCCCAAAGATGGCGGGCTGTTCGACAAGGCGAATGAACTTGCGCGGTTGGAGGCGTTGCCCTGTCCACCCTCATTCGTGATCGACAGCGGCGGCGGTATTCAAGCCTTTTGGCGGCTGGGCCTGGGACGCCACACGCTGCTTCAGGTGGAAATCGCCAATCGCCAGATCAGGGATGCCTGTGGTGGCGACAATTGCCAGAACATCGACCGCGTTATGCGCGTGCCCGGCACGATCAACTGGCCTGATGCGCGCAAACGGGAACGCGGGCGGGTGCCTGTCCTCTCCACCATGTTGAGGGGATGGAACGATGCTGACCTATGATGTCGCAAATTTGTTGGCCGCATTCCCTGCGGTGTCGCGCGACCCCGCGCCTAAGTCCGATACCCCGCCTGTTGGAGACGAGTATTCGTTGGAGACTGCAGCAAGCTTGGGGTTGACGTTCGACGCGCCGTTGCGGCGGCTGATCGAGCAGCCGACGGGCAAGGATCGGTCGGCTGACGTTATGGCGTGTGCCGCCGCAATGGTCCGCATAGGCTATGGTGATGCGGCGATCCTCGGCACTCTGTTAAACCCAACCAATGCCGTGGCGGCTCACTGCCTTTCGCAACCGGACAGTTTCAGGGCAGCCGCGCGCGCGATCCAGCGGGCGCGGGCAAGCCTGCCCTCTGCACCGCCTGGCAGTGACCCGTCTGCCATCGAGGCGAAGCCGTTCGTATGGCGCGACCCCAAGAGCCTGCCGGAACGGCCTTGGGTCTATGGACGCTTGTTGCTCCGGGGCAGCGTGACGGCCATCGTCTCGCCCGGCGGGTTGGGCAAAACAACCCTGAACATCGGAACCGCGCTCGCCTTGGTTTCGGGCCGGAGCCTGTTTGGGCAAAAGGTCATCAAGGGGCCGCACCGCGTATGGATTTGGAACCTTGAAGATTCGGGCGACGAACTGGCGCGGGCGATAAGCGGCGCGATCAAGCATTGGGGTCTAGCGCCAGACGACCTAGGCGAACGCTTATTCGTCAATTCGGGGCTGGACGGAGACCGATTGTGCATCGCGACTCAGACGCGCGATCTGGGACCGAGGATCACCGAGCCGGTGGTCGAAGCCCTGAAATCGCAAATCCGCCAGCGCCGGATCGACGTTCTGATTATCGACCCGTTCGTGTCGAGCCACATGGTGTCTGAGAACGACAACATGGCCGTGGACATGGTGGTCAAGCAATGGTCGGCCATCGCGGCGGAACTCGGATGCGCCGTGGTCTTGGTTCACCACACCCGGAAGGTGAACGGGCAAACCGCCGATGCTGAAGCTGCGCGCGGCGCTTCTGCATTGGTCAATGCCGCGCGGGCGGTGCTTGTGCTGAACCGCATGACCGAAAAGGAGGCCAAGAGCTACGCCATCCCGCCGGACGAAATTCGGTTCTATTTCCGCGTGACCGCCGACAAACAGAACCGCGCGCCGCCCTCCAAGGCGGACTGGTATAAGCTCGAAGGCGTGATGCTCGAAAATGGGCCGCACGGTGGCGATAGTGTCGGCGTTGTCGTGCCGTGGAACCCGCCGGATGCGGTCGCGAGTGTCTCGCTTGAGGTTCTTGCCGAAGTGCAGCGCCGTGCTGACGAAGGCTCCTTTCGAGAGTCGGATCGCGCCGTCGATTGGATTGGCCACATGGTAGCCGATGTTTTGGACGTGGACATCTCGAACCCGGCGGCCAAGCGCAGGATCAAGCTGCTCATTGCGACTTGGATCGCCGCCGGTGACCTGATGATCCGGGAACGGTATGTCGAGAGCCGCAAGAAAACCTTGCCATTCGTCATTTCCGGCGTTCGGATGTGAAACGGCCCGCGCCTCCCGCGCCTATGCCGCGTCTTGTGACTGGCGGCATCAGCGTCCCGCGTACCCGCGCTTGCCGCGCTTCCCTTTAGGGAGCGCAGCAATGCGCGCGCGGGGAGGGAATTAGCGCGACGAGGAATTTCCTGCTAACAGGTATTTATCAGGCCCCTACGGGCTGAAAGACCCCATCTAAATAGCGTTTATCTGGGGCAGCCGCCGATCCTTGCTGCAAAGCTCGGCCACATTCTGCGCAAGCGAGCCGTTGGTGACGAGCGCGGTGGTGGCGGGCCATCGCCAACCCAAATCCGATCAACGTCGAGCAGGTTGAAGCCGGATCGGGTACCCTCGACTGTTACTTGCTTGCCGATAAGATGGCGCGTTCGCCCGGAGACATCGACGAACCAATAAGCGCCGTCCCCAAGCTCAAGCCGATACATGCCAATGCGGGCATCCCAGCAAAGTTCGCCGGTGACCGTGTAGCGCGTGCCCCTCGGCATGGCGCTTCTCCCCTCGAAGCCGGTGCGGTGCGCCCCCGCGTGGCTTCATCTGATCCTTGGTGATCGGGGAGTTGATACACCGCACAAGACGGCCCCTTGGCCTTTAGGCGGAGGCCCTGGACATACGCCAAGGGCTCCCCGACCATAAGGGGTCAGAGAGGTGTGCTGTCACGGCCAGCACGGTCCGCTTGTGCGGGGGTATCAAGCCCCGAGAGCCGTGCGTGGCGGCTCCGAGCCGAGTTATCTCTCGGAAAGTGAGGCGGGGCAACAGAATAGCACCACCACCCCACGCGCGGCGTCGTCGCGGATGGGATTTCGGTGCGGCCACCAAATACTGAGAACAGTGAGATATCAGGAGAGGTCAAAGGTCAAAAGACCCTAAAAAGACCCCTTTTTGTCAGTTATCGTCCGCACGACCGGAATTCTTTCAATCTTAATGATTGATATAATGAAGAAAATAGCCATGGGACATCAAGTGCCCCTTGCCTTATAAAGACAGAGGGCATTCAAGACGCGCCAGTGGTCCGATGCGCGGGCATATCCGCTACGATAATCTGCTGGGTTGTGTCATCCCACCCGTAGTAAATTCTCAAACAGTTTTCCGGGGCGCGAGAATTGCCGCCTGTCTTTATATGCCAGTCGATCTTGATCTTGCCGCTCATCCAACTGCTATCAAACGCATCACTGCCGCAGGGCGCATTGCGAATACCAGATTCCAGCGCCTCATCGCGCAATGACCCGCCGCCTTCCATGAATCGTGATCGGCATGCCGTCGCGAGCCAAAGCATGCAGCGCGCCACTAGCTGAACATTGCCAAAGATCGCTTTCTTGCATCCCCTTCGCGCTGCCCCAGTGAGCACAACACGGCCGACGAGCTGCTCATCACACCAATCGACAAAGCTGCCCCACTTCTCAGGAAGCTGCGCGCTGTCGTCTGGATCAATTCCGCGTTCCTTCAACTGTTGTAGGAGCTGCTGAACCCTTGCCGCCGCGTTAGCACTTTGCGCTTCCGCCAATCGCGCACGCTCTTCGGCCATTGCCGATTCTTCGATAGCTAGGCTCTCGTGTCCCCCGTCAGCACCAATG
>DHHS01000050.1 GCA_002403415.1 Sphingomonas sp. UBA4766
GGCCGCGCAGGCCCGCCCGCGCGCGCACGTGCCGAAACGCGCGCTCGCCCAGGTCGATGCCGCCCATTGCCTCGACCCGCAACGCCGACGACCGCAGCGTCAGCGCGCCATCGACGATACGGTTGGCAAGCGTCGCACTGCCCGACACCGCGACTCGCTCCCCCAACAGCCGCGCTGCCAGCCCCCGGGCAATGCCACCCGCGCGCACGGTCCCGTCGACCGCATAGCGACCCGCATCATTGGCGAGGCGCAACGCCATCGTCGGCGCACCCGCCAGCTCGCCCACGGCGACACCGCGCCACCGCGACCAGCGCCCGTCGCCGCGCACCGTCAGGCGAAACGGCTGCCCGATCCCGCTAACCCGCGCCAGCAGTCCACCTCGCGCGGCATTGGCCGCCACGTCGATGTCAAATTCATCACGGTCTGGCACCGCATCGAGCGTGAGCGCCAGGGCGTCACTGCCCGCAATCCGCGCGTCGAGCCGGACCATCGCACGCTGGCCACGCACCTCGGCGCGCGCAGCGAGCCGCCCCGAACGCGCCGTGCCCGTCACCGCTCGCCCCACCAACAGCCGATCGACCACCAACCGCCCCACGGTGATGTCGAATGACGGCAGCACCGGCCCCTTGCGCGCGCCCGGCACCGGTTCGGGCAGCTTCACCAGCGTCGCGGCGGGGATATCGAGCGCGACAATCTGCAGCCGGTTGGTGAGCCATGCGAGCGGCCGCCAGTCGAGCGTCGCCCGCGGCACCGACAGGACGAGCCCGCGCGGGTCGCGCACCCGCACCTCGTGCAGCACCGCTTTCGACCACACCGATCCCTCGATCCTGCCCACCGAGTAACGCAGCCCATTGGCCGGGCGCAACGCACCGACCTGATCCGCGATCATCCGGTGGCCGATGCTGGTATCGATCAGCAGTGCGAGCGCACCGAGCCCGGTCATCACCACGGCCGCCACGCACAATGCTATCCGCCAGCCCCAGCGCCAAATCGCGCGCCGCCCCGCTCCCGCTACCTCGGTCAAAACGCCTGCCCCAGCGAGACATAAACGGCGACGCGCGCGTCACCGGCTTGCGGATTGATCGGTGTGCCGACATCGATGCGGATCGGGCCAAAGCTGGAATAGTATCGGACCCCCAGCCCCGCGCCATACTCCAGCCCGCCAAAGCCAGGCAGTTCGGAGGTATAGATGTTGCCGGCATCGAAAAACGGCACCAGCCCGAACGGCCCAAACACCTTGATCCGCGCCTCTAGCGAGAACTCCGTCAGGCTGCGCCCCCCGATCGGGTCGTTATTGGGATCGCGCGGCCCGATCGCCTGAAAGCTATAGCCGCGCACAGATGCGCCGCCGCCCGCGTAAAACCGCCGCGACGGCGCAATCGCATCGCGCGGTGCGCCCAATATCGTCCCCAACCGCAGCCGCCCGGCAATCACCACCCGCGCGTCGACCGCGCGATAGGCACTGGCGTCGAACTGGACTCGGGCATAGCTGAACGCTGACCCCTGAAGCGACAATTCGGGCGACACGCGCACGCCCAGCCGAAAGCCATTGGCGGGATTAAGCAGATCATCAGATCCGTCATAGCTCAGACTCGTCGGCAGCGCGGCGATGAAGAAGGTGCGGCGGCGCGACGCACCGGTTGCCACGATCACGTCGCGCTCGTCAGAGGCGGCAAGTTCGGCACCCACCGACCAGGTCCATTGCTTTTGGAAGAAGATCGTCGTCTGCTGCTCCAGACTGCCCGAAAGCGAAAAGGTTGTTGCCTGAAACGCGACGCGATTGAGGTTGGTCGCCGAAAGCTGCCCGGTCAGCACGCGGTCCCGCCCGCCAAAATTGTTGCGGCGAAACACCACAGCGGCGGCCTGTTCCTGCTCCCCCAGGACGCCGCGCAGCGTCAGGCCCCCTTCGGGCGGAAACAGGCTACGGTGCGTCCAGCTTACCTCGGCGCGCACCCCTTCGCCCGTGCCATAGCCGATCGCCCCGGCAATAGTGCGCGGCGGAGCGGGTTGTAGTGCGACCGCGATATCGACGGTGCCGAGTGCGCGTCCTTCGACCGGCTGCACATCGGCGGAGGCGACAATGCCCGTTTGGATCAGCGTGCGCCGCAAATCATCGAGCGCCGTCGCGTTATAGGGCTGACCGGGGCGGAACCGGGCAATCGATTGAATATGGCGCGCGTCGAACAGCTTGTTGGGGGGCGTCGTGATTTGGCCGAACACGCGCGCGCCGCCGGGCACGACATCGAGCGTCAGCGCGGCACGCCCCGTCGCATGGTCGACCACCACATTAGGCTCGGCAACGGTCGCGAAGGGAAAGCCGCGTTCGGCGAGCTGATTGCGCAATTCAGCGACACCATCCGCAATCCTGTCGGCATCGACCGGATCGGCAACGCCGACGCCAAACGCACCGCGCAGTGCCGCCGCGGCGTCGCCCGTTTCGACCAGCCCCGGCACGGCAACGTCGCCAAGCGTGTAGCGGTTGCCCGGCTCGACCGCGAGCGTGACGACGGGCTTGCCTGCCTCCACCACCACGCTGGTCGCGACACGCGCGTCGTAATAGCCCACGCCGCGCAGCAAGGTCATCAGCAGCGCCGCATCCTCGCGCGCGCGGCGATCAACCTGCGCGGCATTGGACGGATCGGCGACATGCGCCTTCAGCGTCGACAAAGCGTCAAACCGCTGGCGAAACAGCGTATCGGCCACACCGTCGATCCCGGTGACGCGATAAGCATAGCGGACCAAATCGACCATAGCCGCGGCATCGGGCGCGCTGCGGTCCTCGCCCGGCTTGGCCTCGCTCAAATCGGGCCAGTCAACACCAAGATCAGGAAGTGGGGCGAGCGGCGCGTCGGCGCTGAGCATCAGCTCCCCTGACGGCAGTGTCGGGTCGGAGGAGACCGGGTCCGGCGGCACCGCTTGCGCCCAGGCTGCGCCTGGCATGGCAAGCGACACCAGTCCCCCGGCCAGATACATGCCCCAATGGCCACGGGTCTGCGCGCTCATCCACGTGCGTGTAGCGGGCAAGCGCGAACAGCAACAGACCCGGCGACCACAAAGCAAAAAAACACCGGACTCAGTGGACGGTGCCGATGCTGCCCTCGTTCAGCGCAGCGACCAGCCGTTCGATCTGGCGCCAACGGCAAAAGCCCATCACATTGCCCTGATTGCGGCTGGCATCGGCGCGTTTTGAGGCGTGAAGCACCGCCCCTGCGCCATAATCGGCAATCAGCGCCATCGCCGCATCGAGCATCGCGCGATCGGCGATGTAGCAAATCGCGTCACTGCCGCCGGACGGCAGATCCAGAAAGTCATCGTGCATGGGGCGGGGGCATAACCGCGAAGCTGCACCATTCGCGTTACAAAGCTTGGTAAATGCCAGCGCAGGGCCAAATCGCTGCCGCGCGCGCTCTGGCGTGTCGGGGGGACATCTGGCAAGACAGCAGCATGATCGCTTCGCCGTCC
>DHHS01000172.1:0-19623 GCA_002403415.1 Sphingomonas sp. UBA4766
GCGCACATCATATTCCCAATTGTCGCGCGCGGCCCCGCGATAGAAGTCGGCGGACTTGCGACCGAGATAGCTTTGCTGCCAGATTATCCCGCGCATGCCGCGATCGTCGATCACCCATGACGATGCTGTCGGCTCCATTCCGAGCCGTAACGATCTATCGTGCATCGGCGTTATCGTCAGCCGCTTCACGATCGGTGATGTGCGCGTGTCCGGCTTGTCCGGCCGGATCCGCACCCTGAAGCGCGCGGCATAACGGATGAGGTCGCGGTCGAGCTCAGCGAGTTCCTGCATCAGCCGCCGGGCGGCGGCGCGATCCTCGAGGGCCATCTGCACCTCCACCGCCTTTTCATGGCGCTTGATCTTCGCCTGTTTGCGCGCCTCGTCCCGCGCCTGTTTCATAACGATCCGGCAGGTCTTCGGAGTTGCAGGGATGCAACTGCCGTCCGGCAGGACGACATAGAACTCGTGTGGGGGCGGGGGTGGGACAGGGCTGGCGGAGCCACCCGAATTCGCGGCACGCGAATTCATTTAATGCGCCCCCCGCCAAACTGTCTTCCTGCCCCCTGTCTGGTTGCCTGCCCAGCAGCGCTGCCATTGACGGTGTTGGGCTTCCGGTCGGTCGATCCCGCCCTTTTCCACGCCAGGGACATGCGAGGCCGATCAGGCACCGCCACAGGTCGGCCAAGAGCCAACAGCGGGAACCGTTGCAGCCTTGTAATAAGCGCATGCGCAAATGCGGACATAGCAGCCACTCCGAAGGTCGAAGCAGCAAGGATGCCCATCGCAAATAGACCTAGCGATGTAACCGACCGAAAAACCGGCACCCGCAATCGATGATGAAGAGGTGGGCGCCGCCAGAATCTGCAATGACCCGTTTGGCGCCTTGCTACCCCCCACCCTATAAGCTCGGGGTTGGGCCGCTTGCTCAACGACGAGCGAGGGTATCATGCAGCAATTGCGACAGCGTACACAAGTCTATTTCGTCGGGCGCCGCACCGACGCCAAGCGGCTCGAGAAGCAGAACATCACCAGCGTCGGCATCGGCGGCGCCTGCACGCCGGCAACGTGCGGCTGTGGAGAACGGCCGTGACGACCTCTGCACGGATCAATTCCGACTTCCGCATGGTCGCCGCTGGACTTGTCGCCAACGAAGCGGTGATCGAGCCAGGGACCATCACCGCGACCGGTCGCGCTGCGCCCAGCCAGTTCGCGATCGTCCCGCACTGTTATCCGGTGAGCTTCGCGCTCCTGCCCCATGTCGACTATCACGACGACCCCGACCGGCGGCCTGGTGGCGGCTTCATCGGTGGCCGCACCTCCAGCATCGTGCCCTATCTTCACCCAGCCGGCATCCCCGCGCCTGTGAACCTGTGCGTGAAGCTCAGGCAACTGCCCGGCTCGCTTGATGAGATCCGACGCCGGCTGCGCGGCGAGGCCGGCCTCTGGTGGGCACCGGGGGCGGTGTTCTCGTTGGCTGGATGGGAGGATGATTCAGTCGCGATCTGGGCCGACCGGTTGCGGGAAAACGGGCCCGAGGCAATGCTGAGCATCGCACTGATGCAGGCAAAGCTTGCGTCGCGCAAGATGTGGTGGCGGGTCGCTCACGGTGTCGGCGCGCCGCCCGCCAATCTGGCGCACCTGCGGCCCCCGCTATCGACGCAGTCCGGCGCGGTTGCGGTCGCAAGGGCGCTTTTCGACGTCACGGCGATGTTGTTCCGCTTGATCCAGGCCGCAAGCGCGCGCGGTGAGAACGTTGCCACGTCCTCCGCGCCCATGCGGAAAATCAAAATCCTGATCGAGCAGTTCGTTTACTATGTCGAATATGCCGCTCGCGTTAACGATGACCGCGCCCGCAAAAAGCTTGAAAAGGCCTTTGAAGCAGCACGCACCCTGCTCGATGGGGTGGCGGTTTTCTCGGTGGCGCCAGAAGCCCTCGACGTTAGGTGGACGCGTCTTGATAGGGAACTGCAAGGCGTTAGCCTCGTTACCGCAACGCCGTTCGTTCCAAAGGACCTTGCAGCGTTCGAAACACGGGTGAACCGGTTGGACCGCTTGCCCGGCGCAGCGGTTGGAAACCGACTGCAAGCCACCGTGTGGCGAAATCACATTCGGCGCTCGCTCATTCGCCTTGCCAGTCCCGACCCCGCCGTTCGCCTCGCGAGGCTCAATCGGGTACGCGCCGACCTGATCTACAAGCTGGCAATGACGGGCCGTCTTGAACGACTTTATAGGCTGTTTCCGTGGCTTGCCGCGCCCCACGGCGCCTTTGTCGGTTGCAGTGGCGGCGCACTCGGCGCGTTTGCGTGTCTCATCGAATGCGCACGCCGAATGCAGATAGCGCGCGAGCAGTTGCGCGAGCTTGGCGATAAGCTCGACGACGAAGGGGTCAAACGCCTACGCGCTGCGAGGCGCCGGCTCACGATCCCTGTCGCCCGTGCCTTTTGGCAATCCGAGAGACGGATGGCCGTTGCTGCCGGCCGTGGTTATGTCGCCGGCATGGCGCTGGAGCACGGCGCGTTCTCGCATGCGACGGTGACGGCAATGTTCAACGGCGTATATTTCTCGCCAGATTATCCGCTAACGGCGGCCCGGTTCGGCAAGCTTGGATGGTCGCTGCCGGTTGCGCTGAAGGATCCTCGCACCATTGATGCGGTCCGCGCGGTCGAACAGCAACGACCCATCATGAAGATTAAGGATCATGACGACGATCTGCCGAGGGCCAACGGCCTGACGCTCAAGCGTCAGCTCGCGGAGACGATCGTGTCGGTATTCGCCACGAGTTCCGCCGGCGCGAAAGCGCGGGATCGTCGCGCGCGCGCTGTCGATGCCGCAAAAAAAAGGCCCCGCAGACCGGGGAAAGACAATCACCTGACGCCAAATGGCGCGACCAATGAGCTGGTGCGCTCGATGCTTCTCTCGCTGGAGATGCCGATCGACGACCATCACCGTGATGCGATCGCTGACAATACCGTGCTGTCCACTATTCTGACCGGCGAAGCGGCGAGGGCCGACGCAGAGCAGCACAAGGCTACCTCCGCCGCAAAAGACTGCGAAGTCGGCGATGCCGGTCAAGGTGTTCGGCGCGATGCGGTCAACGAACGATCGATGAAGGACGATCGATACGCGACACTGCGTAAACTCAGTCACGACAGCGGTCGCTGGCCGGAGCCAAGCAAGGGGCAACGAGCTCAAATACACGGCGACGATGAGCTTGAGGACATCCTGCTTGGGCGTGCCGATCTTTGGGGATTGACCCCAGTCGGCGCGCTGCCGCTGCCCATTTCTTGGTTCGCACCGCTCATCGATCGGGAGCGGGTACACTGGATCGCCAACGGGGCCCCCGTCGTTCACGCGCCGCCAGGCTCCGCCGCCCAGCGCGACGGCATCGCGCTTGAGGTCGCGCGCGCCCATGCCTGGGCACCGCTTCTTTACAGCAAGATGCTGTTGACGCCGCACAGTGTCGACATCGCATGCGCGCTGTTCACGGGACGCTCCCCGATCACCGCTGATCTGGCGCTGGCCTATTCCGTCCAATGGAAGTAGCCCAGACCTGGCCAGGGTTAATTGAAAGGTGCAAAAGCCACGCGCTGTCGGCGCTTTGATATTGCGGCTGTCCATAAGGCGCGATGGACATGATGCACGATCGGAAATCCCGGCTGGCCATGGCTGCCGACATGACCGACCTTGCGTAGGACTGGTCAGACGTTGTGCCGGACATGGATGCGATGGCCCGCCCGCCGACACGGTTCGGACCTTACAGAAGGCACATCGCCTATGCTAAACACACCGCACCGGAAAGGAACCGGACATGGAGCTGCTTACCCTGCATGACATACTCGCCGCCTGGCAACAGGACCGCGTCGATTATCGCGAGGCAATGCGTATTGCCCGGATCGACACCCTCGACGAACTCTATGAGGCAGCCTCACTCAGCGGTGTGGCGATCAGAAGCAGGTTGTACGATTTCGAGGATCATCAGGCCGATTTTATCGCTGATCTCATCCGGGGGCAGGCCAGACTCCGAGCCGCATGACCCGTACCGTCGATCTCGTTATTCCCGACAGCGGGCCACTTATCAGCCTCGCGCATGCGAGGCGGTTGGATCTCGTGCTCGTCTTCGATCGGCCCGTTGTCATCCCTGACATCGTGAAGCTCGAGTGCCTGAAAAAGCCGGGGTCCCCGGACCACGACGTTCTCGCCGATTGGTTCACCAGGATGAGCAACAGCATCCGGATCGAGAACACCGGAATGGGCGGCGTCTACCAAGCGGCCTTGGAACGAGAACGCAGCGGTGAGGAGCCTCGCGCGACCTCCGGTTATGGCGACGCAGCGCTCGCTTATATGCTGAGGCGCCTCGACCTCATCGCCGGCGCTGACGCGATCCCTTTGGTCCTGCTGGAGGACAGCAAAGCGACACGATCGCTCCAGCGTTATGACCGAGCCCACATCCTGTCGACACGGACGTGGCTCTACAGCCTCGAGCGAGCGCAGGTGATCCCAAGCGCGGATCAGATCATCGCGCAGATGAAACACGCCGGCCGCGACCTTTCGACGGTTCAGGTCGATCGTCCTGGGCAGGACGACCCTTTCGCCTCCGGCTGGCTGCGCCATATCGCGAGCAAGGAGCCTGGTATCGCCAAGCCCGACCCTGACGACCAGATCAAGAAATGATCGCTGTCGGATTTTCAATCTGGGCCACTGCCCATTCGTCTGGTTACATCGTCACTTCGGTTTTCCCAAGCCAGTCTGCCCGTCGAAAGGAACGACGATGCAGAACGATGTCAAATATGATCAATATTATACCAATGAGGCGGTCGCCGCAGATTGTTACAGGGTCTTCTGTGAGCATTTCAATCCGATCTTCTGCAAGATGGTTGAGCCGAGCGCTGGCACAGGCTCGTTTTTCAAACTGCTGCCAAGCCGCAGCTTAGGATATGATGTCGAGCCAAAACATCCCGGCATCCGACAAGCGGACTTTCTCACCGTCGAAATCAGGAGTGAATGGAAAGTCGCGGTCATCGGGAACCCGCCGTTCGGCAAAAACGCCAGCATGGCTGTCCGCTTCTTCAATCATGCCGCACGCGAGGCGAGGATCATTGCGATGATCGTCCCACGGACGTTCCGAAAGGCGAAAATTCAGAATCGTCTAGATCGCAATTTTCATCTGGTCCGCGAGGTCGCGGTCCCTAAAAATGCCTTCGTATTTCGCAACAGACGCTACGATGTGCCCACCATCTTTCAGATCTGGGAACGCCGCCCCGAACCCCGGGCCCGTGTGCTTGTCGAGACCACGCATCCCGATTTTGCGTTCACCTCGCGGGATGATGCCAATTTCGCCATACGGCGTATCGGGGCGCGGGCCGGCCGGATTGTTTCCCTCGACGGCGCCAACCCATCGACTCATTACTTCATTCGCGGCGACGTCGAGGCGATCATGAGGCAACTCGACTTCGCCAGTGCGGCGGCAAATGTGGCCGGCATCCCAAGTCTATCCAAATCGGAGATCATCGCGCTCTATAAAGAATGGATCAAAAATCACAATGGGCTGTGATCCTTGTTCAACGGGTGCGTTGATTAAGGTTCGACCGACTGTCGAGACCCGGTGGTCACGCTCGACGTAGCACCCGCCCCGTTCAAGCCGGCAGAATAATCTCGCGGTTACATCGTTGCCATCGTTTTCTCCCGCCATGCCCGTCTCAGGAGGCGAGCATGGCGACTGACGATCCCCCCCACACCTACCACGAGTTGATCACCGCGATCGATCATGAGATCGCGGCACACCGAGCAACCCTGCCCGAGCACCATGCCCGGATCACGGCCCTTGAGGCCGAGCAGGCGACTTTTAACCGACATCCCAACTACACCGCCTATTGCCACGGTGGCGTGGTGGCAGTCGGCGGAATGGGGCGCGCGCATATCTTGGCCCATTTGGGCTTTTATCTGCTTCCCTACCCTCATGCGATCAGTCGGCTTGCGGAGGCTCGAGAGGCAAGCGATGATGATTGCCTGATCCGTGCCCTTCGTGTCGCCTGCGAAAGCGACGCAGCGCTCGAGGTCAGCGGGTTCGCCTGGGCAGACGGGCAAGGACTGCTCAAGCGCGGGATCGTTGATCCTTTCTGGATAAAGCGTCCGCTATTCGGCCTGGGGCAGCCTGCCAAGGCCAATGGGCTAACGCCCGACCAGGCCCCAGCGCATCGCGGCCTCTATACGCTGTCCCCGGCCGAACTGATGGGGCGATTTGCGGCCGTTGCGACTTCGCCGGTCGACACGTTTGGCAACCTGCTGGGTGCGGTGATCGACGCGGGCGGACCCCTGCTCGATGCGTTGGGCCGGGAGGCGACCGAGCGTGACGCCGCCGAGCGCTATGAGGCCGATGGCGCCAGCTTTGCCGCGCATCAGCGTGCCAATGGCGATCGCCACTGGCGATGGAAGCCGCCCCTGTCGGGCCAGGGGCATCTCGCGGCCACCACCGCCCGCGTTCGCGGCGTCGAGATGCCGGCCGAGCGTACGCGAGGTCATGCTGCAAACTGGCTCGACGAGCATGGCGCTAATCCCAGATTCCGCGACGGAGACAAAGAATGACCCGGCTCGTGATCGAGATCGACGGTCAGGAGACCATCGTCACCGACATCACGCCGTACCGCGCCGAGCGCGACGAAATCATCGGCAAGCTGTCGGCGATTTATGAAGGCTTCGACAAAGGGCCGGTCAGCGCGCTCTACGGCCGCGAAGCGGAGATCGTCGAGCTGCTCAACCGCCATGCATTGATGCAGTACGTGATCGAGTCGTTCGAAAAAGAGAGCGTGCGCCGTGCCAACCTCCTCGCGGGCTGGGAGCTGGTCAAGAAGCACAGCGCCGGAGGTGGCACATGACGATGGATCGTGCCGACGGGCGATATTTCCCCCCGCCTGCAATGGCGGATGATTCGAACAGGAACGGCCCCGCGTCCGGCTGGCCGACCAACCGCCGCGGCCGTGTCATCTTCTCTGGCGGTTGGTCGCTGCGGTTACATCGCGTCGGCGATTTTTCGGCCGCATCATTGCGGCCCTCAAGTCAACTGCGAAGGATATCAACATGCAGCCGAACGAACTTCCCCTGGATGGCAGCGTGCCGAAGCGCGGTGCGAAGACCAATTATGTCGTGGAACTTCTCTCCTTCGACCAGACCCGGGTGTCGGCCAAGAACCCCAGATATGAGTGCCCGATCACCGACGAGAGCGTCGCGCCGCTCGTCGCTGAATTCAAGGCGGTCGGACAGGCGCAAGATGCGATCGGCGAGCGGGCGAGCGATGGTGTCGTTGAGCTTTTGGCAGGCGCGAGGCGACGCATCGTTTGCAAAGTCCTCAATCAGCCGCTGCGGGTGGCGATCTATGACAATCTGTCCGCGGAACAGGCGCTCAAAATCGCCAATCGCGCAGATCGCGGTGCGCTCGCGGTCAGCCTTTGGGACAAATCGGCCACCTGGGCACGCCTGCTCGGCGACAAGGTCATTGCCAGCGAAGCACGGCTCGCTGACGCGGTCGATGAGGACAAGTCTGCGATCAACCGGGGCCTTGCGCTCCAGAAGGCGCCGGCTGCCATTCTCGACCTTATTGCCGACAAGCGCGCGATTTCGATGACACAGTGGTCGCTCGTCGCCCCGCTGCTCGAGAATGAGGAGCAGCGGGCTCGTGTCCTTGAGTGTGCGGGCTTGCTCGCGGGACAGACCCTCGGTGTGTCGGCGCTCGTCAAGCAGCTGACCGCAGCCGCGGCGGGCAAAGACGAAATCATCCCGACCCAAGTGCTGAACCGCCACAACAAGGTCATTGCCGCGATCACACCCGATCACAGAGATTCCTTCACGATCCGCGTCAAGTCGATGACGGAACAGCACCCGACGTACCGGATCGAGCACGCCAAGCTGATCCATGCCGCCTTCCTTGACACGCTCAAATCCTGGTTCGGGGAAAACTGATCCGAAAAGCCGCCTCATGTCGATGATTTCAACGTGTCAATGGAGGAGAATTACCATGCAGCCTGTTTTCGAAACCATGACCTTCCCGTTTGGCGACGTCAGGCGTCGCCATGCGCCGCTCAAGAGCTCAACCTTGCTGACGCTGCCGGAGACGGTGCGTCCCGACACGATTTTGGCCTGCACGACCTGCCCGGCCGGCAGCTGGTATCATGACGAGGCTGGGCTTGTTTGCTATTGCAGGGAGCGGCGGTACGTGTCGTGGCTCCCGGAGCAAAAGGCGATCGTGCTGTGCGACGACCGTGAACAGGTGCTGATGGAGCTTAATCAGCCGGACGATGGCTGAATTACGCGTCGTCATGTGGCGCGCGTCATCATGGCTTGGGCGATGGCAGACCCTCGTGCCCCTACAGTGGGAAGCAGGCTGCGAAGTTCGGTGAGGCACATCGCGTGGTGCAGACTCCGTGCCATTAACCGTTGCCGGGCTCGCGCGCCCTTCCGGACAGCGGCGGAACCGGAAGCTTGTGGACGATGAGCAAGCAACATCTTCGCGATCGTGATCGATCGGCATTCGTGATAGACGACCATGGCCGTCGCAATGACATAGACAAGCAGCGCGGCGCTGAATTTCGCGAGCTTGAGCACCACAAGGCCCAGGCCAAGTAAAATAAGCAATGTCGGCACGTGATTTGTCCTTTCCATTTTTCCCAAATAATGCTGGGTCACCCCAAATTATCTCCTTTTCGAGCTTTTGGTCGGTTACATCGCTGCCTCGATTTTGACCGGGCACATGCTGGTGGATGGGCAGCACCCGCAAACCGCCAGGTCGATCGACAGTCAATTCCTCCGTCGGGATCGCCCGCACCACGCTGGGCACCGATTCCGGCGACCGGATTGTGCACGACCGGCTTCCCGACTCTTTCACGCTGGATCGATCCGAGTCAGAATGGCTGTTGACGCTGCTTACCGCAGAAGAACTTCGTTACATCTTCGAAGGGTCAACCGATGACAAAAACCAGGATTGAACGCGCGCTCGGCTATGTGCGGGTCTCCACGCAGCGTCAGGCCGGTGGCGGCATCAGTCTCGAGAACCAGGAGGAGCGCCTCATTGCGCATTACGGCCAACGCGGGGTCGAGCTTGTCGAGATCTACCGAGATGGCGGCTTCTCGGGCACAACCGATGCCCGGCCCGGACTGCAGGCGCTATTCGAACACGCAATGCGGCCCGGTAGCGGCATTACCGAAATCGGCGTGTACAGTTTTTCGCGCCTGTTCCGCGACCATTATCTGCTCGAGCATCACCGTCGCCGGCTGAAGCGAGCGGGCGTGCGGCTGGTAGCCATCACTCAGGAAGTTGGCCACGACGCCGAAGGCGATCTGGTCCGCTCGGTGTTGTCGAATTTCGACGAATATCAGTCGCGCCAGACCGCCAAATTCACCACCGACACGATGAAGCGAAACGCTGAAGCGGGGTTCTGGAACGGCGGAACGCCGCCATTCGGCTATGTCACGGAAGTCGCCGAAATGCGCGGCCCCAAGGCGAAGAAGCGCCTCGCGATCGAACCGTCAGAGGCGTTGATGGTGAAGCAGATATTTCGCATGAAGCTCATCGGGATCGGCCATGGCCCGATGGGCTACAAGAAAATCGTCTGCCACCTGAACGCAAGCGGCGCAACGTTGCGCGGGCGCAAATGGCACGTCTCGAATATCAAGGACATCCTCAACCGCTCGACCTACTACGGCAAGCACCTCTACGGCGTTTATGACATCCGCAACAACATCAAACGCCCCAAAGAAGAATGGCAAACGATCGATGTGCCGGTCATTATTCCAGAAGCCGAATGGCTCGAGGTTCAGGCCGGTATTGCTCGCAACGCGATGCACATCACGCCCGCCCGTATCGTGTCCAGCCCCACCATGCTCGCCGGCATTGCCAAATGCGGTCACCCCGAATGCGGCAACGCGCTTACCATCGCAACCGGCAAGGGCGGGCGCTATCGATATTACCGATGTTCGCGCAGGCTCCGCCGAGGGGATACGGCGTGTGAAGGAACAAGCATTCGCGACGAAAAGCTCGAGGCCATTGTCATCGACGCCATGGCCGACCGGCTCCTGCGTCCCAACCGTCTCCAGCAATTGCTCGCCAATCTCCTCGATGACAGCTCCGCCGCTGTCCGCGAGCGTCAGGCGCATCTCAAAGCGCTGCGCACCGAGCGGACGCGGGTGGATGGTGCGATCCAGAACATGTTCGACTTTATCGAACAGGGCATCGTCAGCCCACGCGACAGCGATTTCACTGGTCGGCTAGCCAACCAGCGAGCCCGCCGCGCACATCTGGAACAGGAAATTCTTCTCGTCGAGCGCCAGCTTTCCACGGTCGAGCGGCGTGTCACGCCCGACGCCGTCGGTCGCCTCGGGGATGTTATCCTGGCCAAATTTCGCTCGAAAGACGCAACCACCCGCCAGGGCTATGCCCGGCGATTTATCGCCAAGGTCGAGGTAGCACCAAATCTCATCACGATAAGCGGCCCGGTCAAGCCGCTAGAAATTGCCGCCAGCTGCGGTCCCGATCTCCAGGCACCGACAGTGCCTTCCATTGATCGGGAGTGGTGCCGCTTACAGGACTCGAACCTGTGACCCCCGCATTACGAATGCGATGCTCTACCAGCTGAGCTAAAGCGGCCTGTCGGATCGGGGGTCTACACTCCCGATGGTTGATGCGCGGTTATCAGGTCGATTGCCGCCTGACAAGCGCACGCTGAGGCAATGCACGGCGCAATTCTGGCGCGAGCATCAATTTTCCGCCGCCGCGCTTTACCGGTCATTTACCACAATCGGGCACAAGTCGTTGTTGAAAAGGGGCAGTTGCCCCGTGGGGACAAACGCATGGACACGCTTCGCGGGTTCGAGGAAGACCGGATTGAGGCCGATTATCATGATGAGGCTGATATGAGTGTCGATGACAATAGCGATTTCGACATCGGCACCGATGAACGGCGCATGCATGTGCGTGCCTATAATCATTGGGTGTCATTGCTGGGCGGGCGTGCCTATCCATCGATCGAGGATCTGGATCCGGAAAACATCGCCGATTTCGGTCCGCATTCGGTGCTGCTCGACTTTACCGGCGGCATTGAGAACCCGGCGGTGCGGTTCCTGGGACGGGCCCTGCGCGACGAATGCGCGCTCGATGCGTCGATCACCCATATCAGCCAGGTGCCGAGCCGGTCGCTCTTGTCGCGCCTGACCGACCATTATCTTCAGATTATTGCCAACCGCGCCCCGATCGGCTTTGAGGCCGAATTTGTCGGCACGCGCGGGCACAACACGCTGTATCGCGGCATTTTGATGCCGTTCTCATCGGACGATGACACGATTGATTTCATCTATGGCGTCATCAACTGGAAGGAAATGGTGGACGAGGCGACGCAGGCCGCGCTGACCGCCGAAATTGCCGAAGCCGTGCGCACCGCGCCGCGCGCGGTTGCCGCGCCCGCAGCCTGGGCCAGCGGGCCGAGCGCCGACCTGCGCGATGGCGATGACGAGACTGACTTTGGAGCAAGTGCGGATGTTGCAGCGGCCATGGCGGGCGGCGCGATGGCGCTGGCCGATCAACTGAGCCTGGCGCAGCAGTCGGCAGCAGCAGTGCGCGCCGCCGACACGCGCAGCCGGGCCGCGTTGTATCGCGCCCTAGGCCGTGCCTATGACTTCGCCGCTGCTGCTGATGCAGAACCGGCGGGCTATGCCGCGCTGCTGGCCGCCGCCGCGCTGAGTGTTCAGGCACGCGCGCCGATGACGCCCATCGTCAAGCTGGTCTTTGGCGCCGATTATGACAAGACACGGCTGACCGAGTTTGCCGCCGTGCTCACTCATGCGCGGCGCGTCAATGTGCCGATGGGGGCGCTCGGCGATTTCCTCGAGATGGCCGATGGCGGGATCAAGGGGATTGTTGCGGCCGAACGCGCGCTCAAGCGCCCGACGAAGGTCGCAGTGCGTGCCCCCCGCCTCGACACTCTGCCCAGCCTTGCGCAAATCATGCTCCCGGTGGAGGCGGCCGCAGGCGAGTATGTCGTGCTCGTCGCGCGCAAGGACGCAGGCGGCGCTTTTGATGTCGTCGCCAGCATGGGCGCGGGCGAGACGGCGGCGGCGCGGCTGCTCAAGTCGTTCGGGCGCTGAGACACCGAAACAGGTCGCGCCGACCCTGCGGCACGGTGCTTCTGGCTTGAGCTAATTAGCTCGCAGGCGCATAGCGTGGCGCATGGTCAAAGCCACTCTCAAGTCGTTGTCGGATGCGCTTGCAGATCGACTGGTCCATGGTGCCCTGCCGGGTGAGCTAGAGGGGTTTGGCGAGGCCGAGCAGGCCGAAGCCGCCCGCTTCATGGCCGCAGCGGCGGGGTTGCGTCCCCCGGGCACCGCGCGGATGGCACTCGAGACGATCAGCGGCGATGATTCGAACCGGCAGATGCGCCTCGCCATCGTCAATGACGACATGCCCTTCCTCGTCGATTCGATTGCTGCCACGGTCGGCGCGCACGACATCGCGATCGACCGGATCATTCACCCGGTGCTGCGGGTGGAGCGCGAAACCGATGGCGCGCTTGCGCAGGTAGGGTCGGGCAATCCTGAATCGATGATCTATATCGAGATGGAGCGGGTCGACGCGCGGCGACGCCGGGCACTGCTTGCCGATATCGAGCGCAATCTCGACAATGTGCGAGCATCTGTTTCCGATTGGGGGCCGCTTCAGGCGGCGATGGCGGCGGACGCAGCCGTGCTGGCGGCGAGCGACAATGCGATTGAGCGAGAGGGCGGGGCGCTGCTCACCTGGTTCCTCGACCGGCATTTCACGTTGCTGGGTCATGGCCAATGGGCCGCTAATGGCACGCCCGGCGATATGCTGGGCATTGCCCGGCTCGACCAGCCGGTGCCGATCCTCGCCGACCAGTCGCGCCAGCTCGCGCTCGATTGGTTCCGAAGCGGCAATCCGGCACCGCTTATCGTCAAGTCCAACCTGATTTCGGGTGTCCACCGGCATGTCCCCCTCGATCTGGTGATTGTGCCGATCCGCGACGCGGGCGCGATCACTGGCCTGTCGATCCATGCCGGGCTCTGGACGTCGAGCGCGCTCAACGCGCCGCCGCAGGATGTCCCGGTGTTGCGCGCGCGCTTGCACGCGCTGGAGGCGAAGTTCGGCTTTGATCCCAAGGGGCATACCGGCAAGGCGCTCAGCCATGCGCTGACCGCGCTGCCGCACGATCTGGTGACTGCTTTTGACCCGGCCAGTCTTGAGACGGTTGCGTTGACCGCAATGTCGCTGGCGGACCGCCCGCGCCCCGAAATGGTGCTGGTGCGCTCCACGCTGGGGCGGCACATGTTTGGCTTTGTGTGGTTGCCCCGTGACGATTTGTCGACGGTGCGCCGCATTGCGATTGGCGAAATGCTGGCCGAGGCCTCGAACGGGGTGCTGCTCAATTGGTCGATCGCGCTAGAGGACGGTGTGGTCGCGATGATACGCTACACGTTCGACCTGCGCGGCGAAGGGCGGATGCCCGAAGTCGCGCCCCTGAACCAGCGGTTGGCCCGGATGCTTCGCGGCTGGGCGCCGGCGATTGAGGCAGCACTTGCCGAAATGGCCGACCCGGCGCGCGCGGCGCGCCTTGCGCTGCGCCACGCCAATTGCTTCCCGCAAGCATACCGCACCACCAGCACGCCGGAGGAGGCGGCGCGCGACATTTTGCGCCTGGCGACGCTGGAGACGCCCGAGGGGCGATCGGTGCGGATTTTCCGTGATGGTGGCGGCGTTCGGCTGAAGATTTACCGTTATGGCGGTCCGCTCCCGCTGTCGGACGCGGTGCCGGTGCTGGAGAATTTCGGCTTTCGGGTGATTGAGGAAGTGCCGACCGCGCTCAGCGACGAAGCTGAGGGCTTTGTCCATGACTTCGCGATCCAGGCCGGGGCAGAGGCGGTGCCGGGCGCGCTCGAGGGCGATACCTCGGTGCTCGAAAGCGCGATTGCTGCGGTTCTGGAGGGGCAGGCGGAAAATGACGCGTTCAACCGGTTGATCGTGGACGCCGGCCTCAGCCCCGGTGCGGTCGTGCTGTTCCGCGCCTGGTTCCGCTATCTGAGGCAAGCGGGCATGACCTATAGCCTCGTCACCGTTGTCGATGCGCTGCGCCGCGCGCCGCATGTGGCAGGTGCCCTTATCGCGCAGTTCAATGCAGCACATGATCCGGCGAGCACCGCTGATCCCGAGGCGGCGGCGCTGGCGGTGGCAGAGGGGCTCGAAAGCGTCGGCGCGATTGATGACGACCGGATTCTGCGGGCGATCGGCGGGGTGATTTCGGCCACGCTTCGCACCAATGCCTTTGCCCCCGCAGGTGCTGAAGCACTCGCCTTCAAGCTCGACAGCGCCCTTGTGCCGGGCCTGCCCGCGCCGCTGCCCTGGCGCGAGATCTGGGTCTATTCGCCGCGGGTAGAGGGGATTCACCTGCGCGCAGGGCCGGTCGCGCGCGGTGGTTTGCGCTGGTCCGACCGGCGCGACGATTTCCGCACCGAGATTCTGGGATTGATGAAGGCGCAGCGCGTGAAGAACGCGGTCATTGTGCCGACGGGGGCGAAGGGTGGTTTTTACCCCAAGGCGCTGCCCAATCCCGCCAATCGCGATGCGTGGCTGGCCGAGGGAACCGAGAGTTACCGCGTGTTCATCCGTACGCTCTTGTCGGTTACTGACAACATCGTCGATGGCAAGATCGTGCATCCGGCGGGCGTGCGCGTGCATGACGGCGAGGATCCTTATTTCGTGGTTGCCGCCGACAAGGGCACGGCGACCTTTTCCGACGTGGCCAATGCGATCGCACTCGACCGGCACTTCTGGCTG
The DNA here is from genome assembly GCA_002403415.1 of Sphingomonas sp. UBA4766. GTDB lineage: Bacteria > Pseudomonadota > Alphaproteobacteria > Sphingomonadales > Sphingomonadaceae > Sphingomonas. The sequence continues at coordinate 14,828 of DHHS01000172.1, forward strand.
GGCGATGCTTTCGCCAGCGGCGGCTCGGTCGGCTATGACCACAAAGCGATGGGCATTACGGCCAAGGGCGCGTGGATCAGCGTGCAGCGCCACTTTGCCGAGCGTGGCGTCGATGTGCAGGTCGACCCGGTGCGCGTCGTCGGCTGCGGCGACATGTCGGGCGATGTGTTTGGCAATGGCATGTTGCTGTCAAAATCGATCCGCCTGATCGCCGCGTTCGATCACCGCCACATCTTCCTCGACCCCACGCCCGATGCAGCAGCCAGCTGGGCCGAGCGCGCGCGGTTGTTCGCGCTCCCCCGCTCAAGCTGGGCGGACTATGATCCGGCGCTGATTTCGCCGGGCGGCGGCGTGTTTGCGCGGTCGGAAAAGTCGATCGCGCTATCGCCGCAAATTCGTGACGCGCTGGGGATTGCGGCGGAGGAGCTTGATCCTGCCGCGCTGATTTCGGCGATTCTCACCAGCGCGGTTGACCTGATCTGGTTCGGCGGCATCGGCACTTATGTGAAGGCAGCAGCCGAAAACAATGTGCAGGTCGGCGATCCCGCCAATGACCGGCTGCGCGTCAATGCCGAGGATCTGCGCGCAATCGCGATTGGCGAGGGCGCGAATCTGGGCGTCACTCAAGCAGCGCGGATTGCCTTTTCCGCACGCGGGGGGCGGATCAACACCGATTTTATCGACAATTCGGCAGGCGTCGATTGTTCGGACAATGAAGTGAACATCAAAATCGCGCTCAACCGTGAAATGATCGAGGGGCGGCTCGCGTTTGACGCGCGCAACGATCTTCTCGCGTCGATGACCGATAATGTCGCCGCGATCGTGCTGGAGGATAACCGGCTGCAAACGCTCGGGCTGTCGATCATGGAAAATGACGGCGCGCACGGCCTGCCCAGCTATGTCCGGCTGATCGAGATTTTCGAAAGCGCCGGGCGGCTCGACCGTAAGGTCGAGGGGCTTGGCTCGAACGATGACCTGCTGCGGCGCGCGCAGGAACGGCGCGGGCTGACCCGGCCCGAACTCGCGGTGCTGCTCGCCACCGCGAAGCTCGCGTTGCAGGACGCGATCGAAGTGAGCCCGTTGGTGGGCGATCCGGCGGTGCGCGCCGATCTCCACACGGCTTTCCCGCTCGCGATGCAGGCCGGTTTTGCCGACGCCATCGACGCGCACCGGCTGCGCGCCGAGATTATCGCGACCAAGCTTGCCAACCGCATCGTCAACCGGATGGGCGTGCTCCACCCGTTCGAGCTTGCCGAGGAAGAGGGCGCGACCATGGCCGACATCAGCGCGATGTTCGTCGTCGTCGAACAGCTTTTCGACCTGCCCGCGCTGTGGCGCGAGATTGAGGCGACCGCGATGCCCGAGGCGGCGCGTATCGGCTTGTTCGAAGAAGTGGCGGTCGCCGCGCGCTCGCACATTGCCGATTTGCTGCGCGTCTGCGCGCCCGGCGCCGGGCCGACCGACGTGCTCGCCCGGCTGGGCGCGGGGATTGGCGCGCTTGCCGATCAGACCGAAAAGCTGCTCCGCGATGAAGCGCGCGCGCAAAGCGACCGGATCAGCCAAGTGCTCGAAGCGGTCGGCGCACCGGCGGTGCTGGCGCACAAGGTCGCGCGGATTTTCGAACTCGACGGGGCGGTGGGCCTTGCCGATCTGGGCCAGCGGCTGGCGATTGACGAAACGGCGCTTACCTATGCCTTTACCGCGCTGGGCCAGGCGCTGGGGCTCGACTGGGCACAGGCGAATGCAGCGCGCATCGTGTCCAGCGATCCGTGGGAACGATTGCTGATTGCCGGGCTCGCGCGCGATTTTCAGCAGATCCGGCTCGAATTTCTGGGCCGCGCGGGCGGCACCGATCCGATGGCGACGGTTGACCGCTGGCTGGGCGACAATGCCGCGCGGGTTCAGCAGTTTCGTGGCCTCGTCGACCGGGCGCGGCGGGCCAGCGCGCCCAACGCGGCGATGCTCGCCCAGATTGCCGGGCAGGCGCGGGTGCTGCTCGCGCGGTAAGCCCGCCCGCTCAATACCGCAGGCGCAGCGTCAGTCGGCCGCTGATCGGTGCGCCCGTTGAGATGTTGTTATCGGTGTGCGCGGTCGGAAAATAGCCGGCATTGAACAGGTTTTCGATGTTCGCCTGCACTTCCACCGCCTTGGTCAGCTTGTAATACAGCGCGGCATCCACCCGCGCATAGCCCGGCAGGGTCACCGCATTGCTGACCGAGGCAAAGCTGCTCGAAAAATAGCTGACCCCGGTGCCGACCCCGAAACGCTGGGTCACATTGTAACGGCTGAACGCTGAAAAGCTGTGTTCGGGGACCAGCGCGACCCGACGACCGGCGGGCGCCGCACTGGTCGTGGTGGTGATGCGCGCGTCCTGATAGCTATAGCCTAGGCTTAGCTGCCAGTCTGGGTTGATCGCGCCGCGCGCCTCCAGCTCCAGCCCCCGGCTGCGCTGGGCCCCGGTCAGCACGGTGGTGCCCGCAACCGGTCCTGCGGCGCGGGTATTGGTGCGGTCGAGCTGATAGATGTTGGCGGCGACCAGCAGCCCGCTGCGCGGTTCCCACTTGGCGCCAACCTCGAAATTGTCGAACCGTTCGGGGGCGAGTGCGGCCGCCGTCAGGTCGAGCGAGGTGAACTGATCGCCCGATTGCGGCAGGAAGGATCGCGCATAGCTGAAATAGAGCGACACTGGCTTGGCCGGATGCACCACAATCCCGGCGCGGGGCGACCACACTGTGTCGCGCCGCTCAAACGCCTGCGCCGTCAGCAAATTGGTTGCGGTCAGGTTGAAACGGTCATGCCGCACCCCGAACAGCAGCTCGACCGGGCCAAGCTTGATCTGATCCTGCAGATATCCTGCGAAGATATCGGCGTCGGTCCGGTTGTTGCGCTGGCCGCTGCCGGGGCGGAACACGATCGGCGGCGCGACAAATGGGTTGGCAAGCGGGGCGGTGGCGGTCAATCCACCGCCGGTCGTCCCCGCCACCCCATCGAAAAAGCCGTTGAGGCGGCTGTTTGCGGTCCGTTGCGTTCCGAATTCGAATCCGGCGAGGATGGTGTGCTCGACCGCGCCGGTGCGCCCGCGCCACACGAAATCGGTCTGGCTGAGCAGGTTTTCGCGAAAGGTGAAGTCGATATAGCCTTGCACCGGCACGCGCCCGCCGCTGACCGCGCCCGACGGAAAGACATTGCCGTAGAATTTGTTGTAATCGCCATAGAGCAGCCGCCCGGTCACGCCGAGCGCGTCCGAAAAGCGGTGCTCCACCACCCCGCGCGCGACATTGCCGGTAAAGCGGCTGCGGTTGATGCCCGACACGCCGAAAAATGTATCGCGAAACCCCGCCACCGGCCGCCCGCCGAGCGAGGGGATACCGCGGTCGGCGACGCGGTCGTCATTCACATATTCATAGGACAGGGTGAACGCCGTATTCGGGTCGGCGAACAGCTTTACCACCGGGTTCACCGCGGTCACAAACCCGCCATAGACCTGGCGATGGTTGTTGAACCCTTCGCGCAAACCATTGACGCGCGCGGCGAGTTTGTCGGTCAGGCGGAAATTGACATCGCCATCGACATACCATGCGCCATAGGTATCGGCCGATGCGGTTGCGCCGCCAAAATTGCCGGGCGTGGGCGCTTTGGTCACGCGGTTGATGACGCCGCCGCCGCCGCCGCGGCCAAAGCTGAGCGCGTTCGGCCCGCGCAACACCTCCACCCGCTCAAGATTATAGAGCGGGCGGTAATATTGCACATCGTCCCGCTGGCCATCGACGAAGAAATCGGCGGTGGTATTGTTGCCGCGCAGCACGATCTGGTCGCGGTTCCCTTCCCCCTGCGCCGCGATGGCGCCGGGGACATAGCGCAGCACGTCGCTGATCGAGCGGAACGCCTGATCGTCAATCTGCTCGCGCTCGATCGCGGTAATCGCCTGCGGGATGTCGCGCAGCGGGGTTGGCGTGCGGGTCGCGGTGATGGTGTCGGGCGTCGCATAGCCGTCGCGCTGGGCGGTGACGGTCACGTCGCTGCGATCGGGCTCCGCGCCCTCGCTGGCGGCGGGTTCGATGGCGGGGGCGGGGCTGGCAGCGACGGGTTCTGCGGCACGCGCGGGCGGCGCGATCAGCGCAGCGGCGGCGACGGTTGCGAACAGTGCGACGGCGGGGCGTTGGTGCATGTGGTCCTCCCAGAGGCGGTCGGACTATTGCGAGTCATTCTCATTGTCAACGCTATTGCGAATGATTTTCAATCATGCTGACGTGCTGGCCCATCAACCAGCTGCGGATTGCGCTGGCCAGATTGGGCGGATCGGCGGCGGTAATGCGCAGCGCGTCGATCTGCGCGATCAGCGCCGACAGCGGCAGAGCATGGGCCGCCGCTGCGTCCTCCAGCGCGTGCCAGAACAGCGGCTCCAGACTGATTGAGGTCGGATGCCCGGCAATCGTCACCGATCGCTTGACCGGCCCGGCAAAGCCGCCGGGGGGCGGGGTGATGGGCGGGGTCAACCGCCCCGCTCGGCGATGAGGGCGCGCGTGCGGTCGAGGTTGCGTTGGGCGATGTCGTGATAATAGCCGAAATGCTCGACCGTCCAAACGGTGAGCCCGTCGCGATAGGCGGTGACGGCGTCTGCCAACAGCGTAAGGCCCGCCGCACCCCCCGTCCGCTCGCCCTGGGTGCGAAGCGCAGTGCCCAGATTATTCTGGGTCGCGGCCCATTGGGCGGGCATCGCGGCTTGGGTGTAAACGCTGAGCGCATCGCGATAGGCGGTGACGGCGTCTGCCAACAGCGCGAGGCCGTCCGCACCC
>DHHS01000172.1:19936-20099 GCA_002403415.1 Sphingomonas sp. UBA4766
TCCGCTCGCCTTGGGTTTGGAGTGCAGTGCCCAGATTATTCTGGGTCATGGCCCATTGGGCGGGCATCGCGGCTTTGGTGTGCACGGCAAGCGCGTCGCGATAGGCGGTGACGGCGTCTGCCAGCAGCGCGAGGCCGTCCGCACCCCCCGTCCGCTCGCCTTG
>DHHS01000039.1 GCA_002403415.1 Sphingomonas sp. UBA4766
GGCCAGCTGCTGGTCAGCGAGGTGACCGTGCCATTTTCACCCGGATGCTGGATGTTCACGAACAGCGTGCGACCATCCGGCGTTGAGTCAATGCCGGTGATTTCGCAATCGACCGGCCCGACCAGGAACCGACGAAGCTGCGTGCCGGGCGCGCGGCCGACCCGCGTCGACTGCGTCGTGCCGGGGGCGTTGCTGATCGTGCGCACCGCACCATCATTGACGGTGCCGGGGATGGCGAGCAGCATCTGGTTGTTGGTGACGTCGCGAAAGGCGCCGTCGTCGGTCTGGATCCACAGGAACGGATTGATCTGGCCCATCGCATTTGACGGGCGACCAAACCACAGACCATCGGGCGACGAGAAATCGTTCGTCGTGTTCAGCCCCGACAGGTTGATGTTAACCGGATCGAGGCTCGAGTCGGACCCGAACACGTAAATGTCCCAGGCAAAGGTCGTTGCTTCGGTCGTATCGCCGGTTTCACGCAGGCGGATGATGTGGCCGTTGCGGTTGCCGACCGACGTGCTCGGCGGATCGACATAGGCGCGCGGGTTGGCCGCGTCGGTGTTGGTCGAACGACGCGACGCATTGTTGGTGAGCGTCAGATAGACTTCGCCCGTCACCGGGTTCACCGCCGTCCACTCCGGACGGTCCATCCGCGTCGCGCCCAGCGCATCGGCGGCGAGGCGCGGGTTGATAAGCACGTCCGCCTGATCGGCAAAGGCATAGGTGGTGTTGGCAGCGGTCAGCGGACCGGTGCCAAATACGAGCGGTGCCCAGCGACCCGTGCCATCGGGATTGAAAATCGCGACAAACAGCGTGCCGGTGTCGAGATAACGATCGCCAATGCTTAACCGGTTGGCCGATTGCGCATCCGCAGGAGCCCAAGGGGTCGCCGACACGAACTTATAGAGATACTCGTTCTGCGCGTCATCGCCCATATACCAGGCGGGACGGCGACCCGCGACGAAATTGCCCGGCCATGCGCCCTCATGGTTGAAGCGGCCAAGCGCGGTGCGCTTACGCGGCGTTGAGGTCGGGTCATAGGGGTCGATTTCGACCACCCACCCGAACTGATTGGGCTCGTTACGATAATCGTCAGTAGCGGTCGCACCGGTAACGCGTGCATCGTGGCGGCGGAAAATCGTGTTGCTGGCGTTGGCGGGAACAACGCTTGACCAGCCGAAATTGCCGGTATTGCTCGTGACACCAGCGCGGGTCAGCGCGGTGACTTCGCGCGCTGACCGATTGGGGTTGTCGGTCGCGGGCGTGCGGCGGAAATAGCCGGCCCAGTTTTCTTCGCAGGTCAAATTGGTGCCCCAGGGCGTGTAGCCATTGGCGCAGTTGTTGAGCGTGCCACGGCCAGTCGTTCCGGAAGGGGAAAAGACCGTGCGCAATTGCACATTGCCCGCAGCCGGGCCGTTGAACGCCATGGGCGTCAGCGGCGTGATACGGCGGTTGAAGTTGCTGCCGATAGTGTAGCTCCACGCGCCTGCCGCGCTGCGCGACACCTCGACGATGCTCAGACCATGGCATTCCATTTCGATCAGCGCTTCCGATTCGGGACGAACGCCGCCAACATTGGTCTGGCCATTAACGTGCAGATATTGCTCGTTGATGTTTTCGTGGTTCATCACCAACAGGCCGCGCGTATTGCTGTTGTCGTCGCGCGCGGTGCCCGCCGCGTTGAGACCATAATAATACAGCGCGTCGTGGTGATCGCCCGACCGGTTGGAATAACCCGTGTCGGTGCCATCGCCGCGGAACGCCGGGGTGCTGGCATTGAGCGGATCACCCAGCCGGTAGAGCACCGTCACCGTATGACCTGCAGCCACCGTCACCACGTCGGCGCGGCTGCGATCAATCGCGGCAAAGCCCAACTGCGCAGGCGAGACCATGACGGTAGTATCGGCCGAAGTCGACTGGCCACCAATGTCGGTCGCCTGGAACCGGAACACCAGCGGCGTCGCGGTCGCGACTGCCGGTGCAAGGAAAGTGAAAACATTGGGGGTCGCACCTGGAATCAGCGTCACCGCCGGCCCCGACACCTGGATCACCGATTGCGAAGCCACGCCATTATTGTCGGTCGCGGTGCCCGTGAGGGTCACGGTGCGCCCCGCCGACGTCGCCCCCGACGATCCAAAGGTCACTACCGGGCGCGGATCGTTAACGGTCGGCACCACCGGTGCGGTCGTGCATGCCGCAAGCGTAGACGTGCCCAGCACCGCGACCGCAGCCGCCGAAACGCCGCTGCGCAGCGCTTCACGACGTGAGTAGCGCGCGTCGATCATCGCACTAAGCGATGGATTTTCCGTACGATTGGTATCGATATCGCCATCGTCATAGGCAAATGTAACGCTCATCGACTCGGTCATGATGCTCCCCTGCGCGTTCAGCGAGTCTTACCCCGCATTGAAAGACAGAGCCGCTAATGCGCGCCCACGCGGTCAGTTTGATGCAAAAACGATGACTATATGATAACACTAAGATGTCGTTAATATTTCAGTGGTTGCAGAATGCGCGAAGTCTCAGCGCTTTTGCCACACCTTCACACCGCCTACCCAAGTCTGCTCAACCATGGTTGCGCGCAAAGCGCTGGCGGATACCGCCGTCGGATCACGATCAACGATAATGAAATCGGCATAAAGCCCGGGCGCGATGCGACCGATCATCTCTTCGGCAAACCCGGCATAGGCGCCGCCAGCGGTATAGGCGCGCCACGCCTGTTCGCGGGTCAACACTTCCTGTGGCTGCCAACCGCCATAGGGTTCGCCCTGGGCATCGGTGCGGGTAAAGCCCGCCGCCCAACCCGCAAAGGGATCGGGGCTTTCAACCGGAAAATCGGTGCCGAATGCCAATGGCACGCCGTTTTTCAGCATCGTCGCCCAGGCATAGGCTCCCGCCAGCCGTCCGGCGCCCAGCCGTGCCTCCGCCATCGTCCGGTCGCTGGTCTGATGCACCGGCTGCATCGAGGCGATGGTGCCATGCTCGGCCAGCTTGGACAGGTCGGCGGGATCAATGATCTGCGCATGTTCGATCCGCCAGCGCCGGTCACCACCATAGGTGGGCGCGAGTTCAGCGATTGACGCGAGCACCTGCGCATTGGCGCGGTCGCCAATCGCGTGCACCGCGAGTTGATACCCATCCATCGCCGCGCGGCTCATCAAATTGCTGAGCTGCGAATCGCTCAGAAAACCAGCACCTGACTGCTCCGGCGCATCGGCATAAGGCGCCTTCAGCCAAGCCCCGCGCGAGCCCAGCGCGCCATCGGTGTAAATCTTTGCCCCGATCAGCCGCAAATGCCCATCATACAGCCACGGCGTCGGCCCCGTCCCGCCGATACGGATCGTTTCCTCAACACCTGCGCCATAGCTGATGATCCGCACCCGCAACCCGCCCGCATCCCCTGCGCGGCGAAAGGTCAGCCAGTCGTCGAGGCTGGTGCCCATGTCGGCGGCCGTGGTGATGCCCGCGCTCAGCAAGGCCTCTTGCGCCTTGTAAAAGGCGGCGCTGCGCTCCTTGGGGAGCGCCATCGGCACGACTTTGGCGATCAATTCCTGGGCTGCATCAACAAACACGCCGTTCGGCTCTGCGCCGGTTTTCTCGATACGCCCGCCGGGCGGGGTTATGCTTTTCGCGCCGACGCCTGCCGCGCGCATCGCTGCACTGTTCGCCCAGCTGGCGTGACCATCGGCGCGTGCGAGCCAAACCGGCCGGTCACCGACCACCTCGTCCAGATCAGCCGCGGTCGGAAACCGGCCCAAGCCCCATTTCTCCTGATTCCAGCCGCCACCGGTAATCCATTTGCGATCGGGATTTGCCGCGGCATAAGCTGCAATCTTTGACTTTGCCTCTGCCAGGGAGCGTGTGTCCGACAAGTCGAGCTCCAGCGCGCGAAAGCCCAACTCCATCACATGGCCATGCGCATCGACAAAGCCGGGGATCAGCACCTTGCCCTTCATGTCCGCGCGCCAGTCAAGCCGGGCGGGGCGCGGATCGCCTGTGCGCAATACTTGCACCACCTTGCCGTCGCGCCCGATGAGCAGCCCGGTGAAGCGCTGCACCCGCCCGGCCTCGTCCAGCGTCACGCCCTCGACATTATCGACCAGCCCATCGGCATGGGCGGGTATGCCCAGCGCAAGCGCGGCCAGCGCGGAGACAAGAGCAAACAGCTTGTTCATTTCGGCAATCTCCGCACCAGGGCGCTGGTATCCTGGCGCCCGCCGCCCAGCCGCTGCACCTCGGCATAAAATTGGTCCACAAGCGCCGTCACGGGGAGCACCGCGCCGCGCGCGCGCGCTTCGTCCAGCGCCAGCCCCAGATCCTTGCGCATCCAATCGATCGCGAAGCCGAAATCAAACCCGTCGTCAGCCATGGTCGCCCAACGATTGTCCATTTGCCAGCTTTGCGCCGCCCCCCCGGAAATCGCCTCATAAACCTTCGCCAGGTCAAGCTCGCTGGCCTGTGCAAACCGCAGCGCCTCTGCCAACCCCGCCAATACGCCCGCAATCGCAATCTGGTTGACCATCTTGGTCTGCTGGCCCGCACCCGCCGGCCCCACATGGACAATGCGCTTGGCATAGACGGCCATCATTGGGCTTGCTGCCGCCACCGCGGCCGCGCTGCCGCCGCACATGATCGACAGTGCGCCCAACTCTGCTCCTGCCTGCCCGCCCGAGACGGGTGCATCGACGACATGCATCCCCCGCGCCGCGCCCACAACGGCCAGCCGACGCGCCAGATCAGCAGACACCGTGGTATGATCGACCAGCAACGCACCGGGCGCCATCGCCGCCAGCGCACCTCCTGCGCCCAGCACCACCTCTGTCAGGTCATCGTCATTGCCGACACAGGTAAACACTGCTTCCGCCCCGGCAACCGCCGCCGCGACACTCGCCGCCTGCCTGCCGCCATGCACTGCCACCCATGCCTCGGCCTTCGCCGGGTTGCGGTTATAAACCGTCAGGTCGTGGCCCACCGCCGCGAGGTGCCGTGCCATCGGCGCCCCCATCACGCCCAGCCCGATAAAGGTTAGTTTCGCCATCGCCCCCCGCGCATAAGGCGTGTTCCCCCCCGGCGCCAGATGGTCTAGTGCGACGCGCTTCAATATCGTGCGCGAGGCGGCGGAAAGGCTCGGCGCACGCTTTCAGGAACCGCGTCCCATGGCCAGCATCCCCGACCTGCCCGTCTCCATCGACGATATCCGCGCAGCTCATGCGCGTATCGCGCCCGCAATCGTGCGCACGCCGACGCTGGTGAGCAAGACACTGTCGGAACTGACCGGGGCGAAAGTTTACCTGAAATTCGAGAACCTCCAATTCACCGCCGCCTATAAAGAACGCGGCGCGCTCAACACGCTCTTGCAATTGCCAGGCGACACCAAGGGGGTCATTGCCGCATCGGCAGGCAATCATGCGCAGGGGCTAGCCTATCACGCCGATCGGCTCGGTATTCCGGCTACCATTGTCATGCCAACCACCACGCCAATCGTCAAAGTCACCCAGACTGAGGGCCACAATGCCAACGTCATCCTGTTCGGCGAAACCTTTGACGATGCCTATGGTCATGCCCGCCAGCTGGAGCGCGAGCGCGGGCTGACCTTTGTCCACCCGTTCGATGATCGGCGGATCATCGCCGGGCAAGGCACCACGGCAATCGAAATGCTGGAGGATGCGCCCGATATCGACTGCTTCGTCACCCCGATCGGCGGCGGCGGCCTCATCAGCGGGATGGCGGTCGTAGCGCGGGCTGCGGAGCGGCCGATTGACGTCGTGGGGGTGGAGGCCGAACTGTTCCCCTCGATGCACAACCGCGTCAATCACGGTGCGCTGCCGTGCGGCGGCGAAACGCTGGCGGAGGGGATTGCGGTAAAGGAACCAGGCGCGATCACTTCGCGCATGGTCGAACTGCTGGTCGACGAGATCACGCTGGTGAGCGAGCGCAGCCTGGAAAAGGCGGTGTCGCTGCTGGTCCAGATCGAAAAGACGGTAGTCGAGGGCGCAGGCGCCGCCGGGCTTGCCGCGCTCATCCAGCATCCCGACCGCTTTCGGGGCTGCACCGTGGGGCTGGTGCTGTGCGGTGGCAATATCGACACGCGGTTACTGGCGAATGTGCTGGTGCGTGATCTGGCGCGGTCGGGGCGGCTCGCACGCGTGCAGATCAGGCTACAGGATCAGCCGGGCGCGCTGTTCAAGCTCGCGGGCGTGTTCGACGCCGAGCGCGTCAACATCATGGAAGTCTATCACCAGCGCATTTTCACCTCGCTGCCGGCCAAGGGTCTGATTACCGAAATCGAATGCGAAACGCGCGACCGCGCGCATCTCGAACGCCTGCTTACCGCGGTCCGCGCAGCGGGCTACGAAGCCGATCTGATCGAACTGGCATAAGCGACAGGCAGAGTCGCGCATGCGGTGGGCGGTGCGCCGCGTGCGTGCGGCAAAGGCGGGTGAGCGGTATAATCGACTGCCGCCAGCGGGTTATCCACAGGTCCGTTAACCTTCTTTCTTGGTAAAGCGGCTTTTCATCATCCGCCAGACGATTCATAACAGACACCAAGCGATGCGATTGGCGCGTCGCGTCGGATGGTGCCGATTGTGACTGCGCCCTTTCGTTTCCCCCGCTTTTTCGTGACCAGCCCGTCGCCCTGCCCCTATCTGCCCGACCGGATGGAGCGCAAGGTGTTCACCGAGCTGGCCGGGCCGCATGCGGGCGAGCTGAACGATGCACTGGGCCGGATCGGCTTTCGCCGCAGCCAATCGGTTGCCTATCGCCCCAGCTGCGCGGGGTGCAATGCCTGTGTATCGGTGCGTGTCGTAACGCATGATTTCGTGCCGAACGCGACCCAGCGCAAGCTGATGCGCCGTCATGCCGATCTGGACGTGACCGCATGCCGCCCCTGGGCCACCGACGAGCAATATGACCTGCTGCGCCGCTATCTGGCGAGCCGCCACCCCGGCGGCGGCATGGCCGGAATGGACGAAACCGATTATGCCGACATGGTCGAGCAATCGCCGGTCAAATCTTTTGTCATCGAATATCGCGAACCCGCACGCTATGGGCGGCGCGGGCGGCTGGTGGGGGCGTGCCTCACCGATCAGCAGGTCGACGGGCTGTCGATGATCTACAGCTTTTTCGATGCCGACCATGCCGAGCGACAGGGGCTGGGCAATGTCATCATCCTCGACCATATCATGCGCGCGCGCGCCGCGGGCCTGCCCTATGTCTATCTCGGTTACTGGGTAAAGGGCAGCGCGCGGATGAGTTACAAGACGCGCTACCGCCCGATCGAAGTGCTCAGCCCCGGCGGGTGGAGCCTGCTCGCCGACGAGGACGAGGCGGCGGTTCATCGCGCACCCCAACCCGACGACGTGCTGGCCTAGAGTCGGTTCCCCTTCCGTCGAGTCGGGAACGGGACGGTGCCGCCGCTGTTGCTCGGTAACTGAAACACTCCCTAGCGCACCAGCCGAACGGCTTGCCAGACCACACAACCGGTCATCGCGGCCAGCCACAGGAAATAACCGGGGCCAAAACGCATGACGGCGTGCACGCCGTCATCATAAACCACCTCGCGCCAGGCCATTGTCCCGGCGACGAGCGGGACCAGCAGCACCAGCACTGTCATCAGCACCCGGCGTGACGGCCGACGCAGCACCATCCCCGCAAACGTCGCGGGCAGAAACACCCAGTTCGCCAGCCAACCGAATTGCCCGTTCAAAATGCCCAGAAAGCCGAAGGCAAGCACCATCCACCCTTGCCATATATCGCCTTCGCGAATGACAGCGACCGGCAGTGCGAGCGACAGCGCCCAAAGCGACAGCAACCCCCCGGCAATCAGCCGATGCACCCGCGGAGGCGATGAGACAGGCGACGATGGGGGGGCGACCGTCACACGCCGATCACCCCATCGTCGGAATGACGAAGGCATTCGACCCGTCCGGGGCGCCATCGGGCCAGCGCTGGGTGATCGTCTTCACCTTGGTCCAGAATTTCACACCCTCCATCCCGTGCTGGTTGGTGTCGCCAAAGGCGCTGCGCTTCCATCCGCCAAAGCTGTGATAGGCAACCGGCACCGGGATGGGCACATTGATGCCGACCATGCCGACATTGACGCGCGCGGCAAATTCGCGCGCCGCATGGCCATTGCGGGTGAAGATTGCGACGCCATTACCATATTGATGCTGGCTGGGCAGGCTCAGTGCTTCCTCAAAATCGGCGGCGCGCACGATCTGGAGCACGGGGCCGAAAATCTCCTCGCGGTAGCTTTCCATCGCCGGAGTGACATGGTCGAACAGCGAGGGACCGATGAAGAACCCGGCCTCATGCCCTTGCAGTGTAAAGCCGCGGCCATCGACCACCAGTTCGGCGCCTTCATCAACTCCCTTTTGGATCCAGCCCTCCACCCGCGCTTTGTGGGCGGCGTTTACCACCGGGCCGTAATCGGCGTCACGGTCGGTCGAAATGCCGATCCGCAACTTGGCAATCGCGGGCACCAGCTTTTCGCGCAAAGCTTCCGCCGTTGCCGCGCCCACCGGCACGACGACCGGCAGCGCCATGCACCGTTCCCCTGCTGAACCAAACGCCGCGCCCGACAGCTCGTTCACCACCTGGTCGAGATCAGCATCGGGCATGACGATGCCGTGGTTCTTGGCACCGCCCATAGCCTGCACGCGCTTGCCCGCCGCAACGCCCCGCCGATAGACATAATGCGCGATGTCGGACGATCCGACAAAGCTGACCGCGCCGATCGCCGGATGGTCGAGGATCGCATCGACCATTTCCTTGTCGCCGTGCACGACTTGCAAAATCCCTTCCGGCGCGCCTGCCTCGCGCATCAATTCGGCGAGACGCACCGGCACCGACGGATCACGCTCCGACGGTTTCAGGATGAAGGCATTGCCGCACGCGATCGCCACGCCGAACATCCACATCGGGATCATCGCGGGGAAGTTGAACGGGGTGATGCCCGCCCCGATCCCCAGCGGCTGACGCATCGAATAGACGTCGATTCCCGGCCCCGCGCCCTGCGTATATTCACCTTTGAG
>DHHS01000171.1 GCA_002403415.1 Sphingomonas sp. UBA4766
CCGGACGAAGTAAGCGTCGTCACCTGCCCCGCCGATCAACTGATTAGTGCCGGCACCACCCCCGACCAGGGTGTCATTGCCGTCGAACCCCTCAAGCCGATAACTCCCCACATTGCCCACGGACAACCGATCCGCGCCGCTGGTGCCGTTGATAGCAACCACGGAGAATGACAGATTGCGCAAGGGTGACGAAGCATCGCCGTCAATGAAGCCCCGGAGTTCCAGCTCCGAAATCAGGACAGTGGCCAAGCCGTTGGAAAGGCCATCGCTTAACAGATTATTGCTCAGCCAGCGCGCAGTGGCGTTAATCGTGTCTCCACTCGCCGCCAGCGATTCGACGTTGCCTGAATGGCGCACCGATTCGTCGAACACGAAATCGGTGGCGATGTTGCCTGTGACGACAGCATTGTCGCTGTTCACAACGCGCAGCCAGCTCGGCTGATCATTATGGGCAATAACTGTATTACCCGTTACCGACAGTCCACTGCGAACATCCGCAATCCCAATTCCATGGTAACTGGCCCCGACAATCGTATTATCGGAAATGGTTACGCGCTCATAGGGCTTCGATCCCGTTTCATCGCGTAGCCAAATACCTTGAATAGGTGAACCGGCGCCGCGAACAAATGTATTTCCGGATATAAGGATATCGGTCGCACCTGCTTTAGTATTAGTTGTCCACACCTGAATCGCGTCAGGATGGATTACCCAATCGACATTTTGAAAATTGGTGAAAAAGTTATCCGTGATCGTCAAATGCGATGTGCCGCCTCCCGCCACACCATTGTCTCGGATAACGCTGAATTCATTATTCGAGATCTGTACATTACGACTATCGCGATGAGTTATCGCGTCAGTGAGTTCAGCAAATTTTGAATTGGTTATGCTGACGTTATTACTATCTCGGATAGAGAGGCCACGAAAATCGTCATGAGATGACCCATTCAATGATCCATGCAAAAACATTTTTTCGAATTTTATATTCGAGGATCCATTGATTGAAAATGATGAATCTCTACGCGATACCATCTCCAACCCTGAGAATGTAAATCCGCTGCTGCTGTTTACAGACAATCCATACAGTACGGCAGGATTATTTTGATCCACCGACGAAATCGTCACATTACCACTTTTTACGATTCCAGAGAGATAGATATTGCTATACGATCCAGGATAAATCTTGATATCGTCTCCTGCCTGTGCAGCTTTCATTGCCGCCAACAACTGACTGCTGCTTGAAACGAATATCGTTGCCACACATACCCCCGAAATTATATTTGCCCACGCTCCGCTCAATTTGACAAATATTGGAGGAACGATTGCACTTACGCTTTCAGATCCGGTATATTATGCGGTAACTAAGAATCCCGGTTACGTCGCGCCCCGAACTCTTTAAAGTAAACACAACGTTGCATCTCTGGCAGCAATCGTGTTTGGACGGTCGCCGTCGTTCGGACCATCCGGATTCGATAGGAGTATCGGCATCATGAATCGGGACGGATCTGGCATCTCGACGGTTCCGAGGCCGCTGGGCGGCTACACGCAGCACAATTTTCTGATGCGCGCGCCGTATTTGGGCTATCTTGCATTAACGGCACTCGTTGGAAGCTATGGCTTGGCATTCGCGCTGCACGGAGTCGAGGCGCCAGCGCCCTATCTGGCGCCGATCGGCTTAATGATTATCACCATCCTGTGGATCATGCCGGAGGTGGAACGCCCGCCCGAACAATGGATTGGTCGCCTCGTTGTCGGGTTTCTAATCGCCCTGGTCGGTTGGCCAGACTATCTCGCGCTAACATTCCCGGGCTTGCCGTGGATCAGCGCGATCCGCCTGTTTGGCATCCCCTTGATGGCCGTACTCACCATTTGCTGGGTAGGGTCGCCAAGTTTTCGGGCAATGATGCTGGAGCGCATGACGGGAGATCGATTGATCAGCGGTGCGATGCTGGCATTCTTTGTAATCTGCGCGCTTTCGGTCGTTTTATCCAAAGATACATCGTCATCGCTAAACAAGTTTTTTGTCGCGACGATGACTTGGTTCTTTCTGTTTATCGCGGGCATCCATTATTTTGCGACGCCGGGGCGCGTGCGCGTTTTTGCTAACCTGATGCTGAGTGCCGTGATCCTGTCGACAGCGATCGGCCTGTACGAATGGCAGTTTAATGCACTGCCGTGGAAAGATCGCATTCCGTGGTTTTTGGCCGTCCATAGCCCGCAAGTTGATGCGATCTTGGCAGGTATTACAAGGTCCGCCACGGGCGTGTATCGCGTCCAGAGCAAATTTAGCAGCAGCATTGGACTTGGCGAATTTTTCGGCATGGCTCTACCCTTTGTCTTGCACTTGATGACGACAACAAAATCTCAATCAATGAGAATTATGATCGCACTCTTGTTGCCATTTATGTTTGTCGTAGTTTTACAAACTGACTCGAGACTGGCATTTATTTCATTCTTCTCATCGTTGATAATTTATATCTTGTATGCATTCATTGATCGATGGCGCCGTCGTAAGGACAGTTTGTTTGCACCAGCCATTGTACTGATTTATCCGATATTGTTATCGAGTCTTATCTTTGCATCGTTTTTCTGGCGTCGACTTTCCGTGAAAGTATGGGGGGGCGGCGCGCAATCTTTCAGCTCTGACTCGCGAGAGATACAGGTAAGTCTTGGCATCCCCAAAATTCTTGCCAGACCATTCGGATATGGCATCGGCCAGGGCGCGGACACGCTTGGTTATGTGGCGCCCGGCTATGATATCGTTACGATCGACAGCTATTTTCTCGCCGCGGCCCTCGAATTCGGCGTCATCGGATTCTTGATACTCTATGGTTTGTTAGCCTGGGCAGTAGTCCGCTCAATGCAAATTGCGTTGCGGGCACATAACCCCGATGTCATTTTTCTGGCCCCCGCCGCAATCGGGCTGGCAAACTTCATCCTCTCCAAATCAATCTACAGCCAAACCGAGAACCATCCGCTCGCCTTTTTTCTGGTCGGGATGGTGCTCGTCCTGCTGTATCGCGAACGAAGGGAAGGCGAGCAGGGAGCGGTCAAGCGCGCGCTCGCCGCGACAAACAAATCGCATGGAGCAAATCGCTCCGTTACCTGAGCTTGTTGCGAGAACACCCGGCATCCCACCCAAGGTTCAGTCTGCACGCGCCTCAGCCTCGTCAGGCTCAACGTAACTGCCCGTGATGATGTTGATGCGTTCGAGTCGGCGCACCGTCAACAGATTGGCGATATTGCCGATGATCGGCACCAGCGCCATCGTAACCGCCAGACCGGTCAAGCCAAAGAGATGTGCAGCGATTGGGGCGGCAATGAGCAAGGCGCCGGTAACGCTTGCCGCAATCAGGAAATTCAACCGCTCATGCCCCATCATGGCGAGGACAAGTCCGGCTGGGCCCGTCGCCACATAAATGAACTGGCCCACCAGCATGATCTGGAGCAGCGGCGCTGCAGCCACGAACTCAGGGCCGATGAACGCGAGCAAATTTCGGGCAAAGACGCCGAGCAGGACCACGGGAACCAACGTCACCAAGATCCCCAGCCGCGTGGCCGAGCGCGACAACCGGGAAACCCAGTAGATATCACCCGTTTCAATCGCGGCGCTGATCCGGGCGGCAAAGACATTGTAAAGGCCCATCGCAACAAAGGTCAGCGCGCCGGCAATCTGAAACGCGATTCGGAACAGCCCTGCTTCATAGACGCCCAGCACCGACGCAGCCGTCGCCAGCCCGTACCAATCGGCAATGTTAAGCGCGATACCGGTCAGCCACAGCGGCAGCGACGTGCGGAACAGATCGCGTAATTGGACATCGACGGTGTCCGAGCCGCCGCGCGTAAACCCGAACGAACGCAACACACCAAACAAGCCCGCCGCCACGCCGATCAGCGCGGTGGCCCACAAGACTTCGCCAAGCGTCGCCAGCACGCCGCCCGCCATCAGCAGCGCCACGCTGGTGGGAATGACCAGCACCTCAATCGTTTGCGCCATGATGTGAACATTTTGCGAGCGCAGAATTGCAGCGGTCAATCGCGTCATACTGCGCGCAAGCATCACCAGACACAGCAGGATGACGGCATCTTGCGGATAGTGTTTGCCGAACAGCCCAACAAAATAGGGCATCCCCGCCGCACCCAGGGCAATGACAATCACTGCCGCTGCCATCAGGCAATAAGCGAGCACCTTTAGAACGGCGGCGCGCGACAGGGGCACCTTGCGGACCATCGTCGCCGAAAACCTCCGAACCACAGCCAAATCCATGCCGCCAACCGCAATGATCGAGAGAAAGATGCCGGTCTGGGTAATCAGCGCATATTGGCCGCTCGCAACTGGGCCATAGAGGTTGCCGATCAGAAAACTGATCGCAAAGCCAGCGAGCACCGACAGGCCTCTGATCGAAATCGACGCCAGCGATTGAAAATGCGCGCCCAAATAGTGGCGCAGTCTGACGATCGAAAACTGCATGCTCTATCCAGATGTAGGAATGGGGCGACCTTAGCGATATCGTCGTGTTGCGCTACCGCAATGTGCACTGGCGGGCACCAGGGCAACTCGCAATCCGCCAAACTCCGGATGAGTGAGCGCGGCGTGACCCCAATTGTTCGCCGCATAAACATTGTGGCAGTGCGGCATCCATCTTGGTAGGGGGGAGGGGACGGCACAAAGGACGCGACATGGAAATTTTCAAGTGGGCGAAGCGCCAAAGCAATCGCCCCGCTGACGCGGCGGATTTCGATGCATCGGCCAACGGGGTGGAGCCGGTTGCAATCCCCAAACGATCATTACCGCGGTTCAACACCACGGGCAGCGATCTTGGTATTTCCGATGCCGAGCTGCCCCGGATGCGCATTCGCATCCGCGATGCGTTCAGCCCGTCGCAACCGATCCAGGACCCGCGCATGTTTGCCGGCCGCGAGGAAATTCTAAAAACCCTGATTCGCGCGATTGAGGATATGCGCCTGCATGTCGTGGTTTATGGTGATCGCGGCATTGGCAAGACATCGTTGCTGCACCTGCTTACCCGGCTGGCAACTGACGCACATTATCATGTCGCCTATCATTCGTGCGGCGAGCGTGACAGCTTTAGCGAGGTGTTTCGGGCCATCGCCGAGCAGATTCCGCTGCTGTACGATTCACGTTACGATCCCACCGCCGACGAGACGGCCAGCGGCGCATCGCTCGCGCTCATGCTGCCGCAAGGCGAGTATAATGTCAGCCAATTGAGCCAGGCCTTTTCGCACCTGTCCAACACCCGTCTGATTATCGTACTCGACGAATTTGATCGCAGCCCCGGCGGCGACTTTCGGCGGATGGTGGCCGAGTTTATCAAGAACGTATCGGATCGCTCGCTCCGGGTCCGGCTGGTAATTGGCGGTGTCGGGACCAGCTTGTCGGAACTGGTCGAACATATCCCGTCGATCCGGCGCAACATTCTTGGCCTCGAAGTCCCGGCAATGACGCCAGATGAAGTCAAGGAAGTAATTTCGATCGGCGAACGCGTTAGTGGCCTGAGCTATGCACCACAGTCGGTCGATGACATCATCCATCTTTCGCGAGGCTCGCCGTACATGGCGTCGATGCTGGCGCAGTATAGCGGATTTCGGGCGATTGATGACGATCTTGACACCGTCAGCCCGTGGCATGTTGTCGAGGCTGCGCGGCAGGTTGCGCTGGAACTTCGCGGGCGCTTGTCGGAGCGGGCGGTAACGACCGTTGCCGCAGCACTGGCAGCGGGCATGCAGACCGTGCTGATGGACTGCGCGAAATCAGCGATGGGATCGTCGGCTCGGCTCGTGCCATCGCATGTCAATCCGGAACAACTCGCCGATTTAAGTGAGCGCTATCCCGCGCTGTTCGAGCCTGTGCCCGGCGACCCGAAAGGCAGCTATCGGTTCACCGAAGAAGGCCTGCCCGTCTTTTTGTGGATCTGGCTCAGCACGCATTAAGACGAGCAATCGCACCTGGTGTGACTGCGGCTCATTGGCCATAATCCTTTGATTGCGCTATGTAAGGGGATGATATGACCGATCGTGATCGTCCGTTTCCTGCCCTGCCAATGCGTTGGCGACTAGTCGTGGGCGGCTTAGGCGCACTGGTACTCGTCTTTGGCATAGGGGTCTCTGCACAGTCGGCCACCAGGAAAGCGACAGCACAAAACATTAACGCGATCACGCTCGCCGCCCAATGTGGTGATACAATCAAAGCAACCGACGAATTCCCAGCGCCCATCATCGTAAAGTCGCGCCCGACATGTCCCGTGACGCTCGACCTGACCGATGCGACGGTAACGAGCATGCGGTTTGTCGGCGCCAGCAACTGGACGGTCAAGGGCGGCACATTTACGGGCGCGCGGTTCATAGCAGTCCAGGTCATCGGCTCGGATCACCTGAAATTCCTCAATGGCACGTACCGAAATTACGGCAACGCCGGCATCAGCCTGCTGAACAGCAGTTTCATCATTGTTCAAGGCAATAGCTTTTCTGATGCGAATGCCGATGGCGTCGATGTGGTTTCGAGCCAGGATATCGAATTCCGGAACAATAGCTGCAGTTTGTCCTACACACAAAAGCTGCATGCCGATTGCCTGCAGATATGGAACAAACCGGGCAATCCGCTTACGGTCGCCCGCGTCATCGCCGATGGCAACAAATGTTTTGGCCGCATGCAATGCATCGTCACCTTTGGTGCTGGCGATCCCCGGCCGATATCCGGCATCACCATTACCAATAATTATGCCCATATCCGCACGAAATGGGGGGGACAGATAAATGCACCAGGCCCCGTGTGCCTGGAGTGCAAGATGAGGGGCAATGTTGCAGAAACCTATCCTGGAATGCCCCCAAGCTGGGAACGACCAGGATGGTACAACGGCAGGCGTGCCGAGCCCGGCAACACCAACGGCAAATGACCACGGCCGAACAATAATCTGGTGGACCCAACGCCTGCTGCGCGGTCGCTACGGTGCGCGCTCCTACTGACCCGCTCCCATTGGTCCCGAGGTTATGACGCGAACCCGCCGGTTTAATATTCGTGTTCACGTCCCGCCGACGCCCGCCCCCGCACCGTGGGACAAAGATCGCGATCACGAAATCAATGAGGGCGACAAGCCATTACAGCCGCCACAATCTGCCCGGCGGCCAGTCGCCACCCTGCGCGGCGTAGGGGCGAAGCCGAACATGCTATCGTTCGGAGCATGGTCTGGAGTGCGAGCGGCGCGTCATCTGGCCATTGCATAAGGTCCGCCTCGCTCGATCGCCGCCTGATATGCGGGCCTTGCGTGGAGCCGACCAATCCAGGCATCCAGATTGGGAAAGCGGCTACGCAAGCCAAAGACACCGGCCACTTCGCCGACAAAGCTCATTTGGACGTCCGCAGCACTAAACTCATTGCCGACCAGATACTGCACGCCCTCAAGCGATTGCTCGACATAGCCCAGGTGATTGGCAATCTCGCTGTCGATCCGGGGGTGCAAGGGCGCACCGGCATCCCCCAATCGTCCCACATACATTTTGAGCATCAGCGGCAGCATTGCCGAGCCCTCGGCATAATGGAGCCATTGAACATATTTCTCGTAATCAGCATTAGCGGGTGCCGGGCACAGCTTTCCCCCCGACAGCCTGACAAGGTAATCAACGATCGCGCCGGATTCATGAACAATCATTGCCCCGTCGCTGATGACGGGCGACTTGCCGAGCGGATGGATCGCAATCAGCTCGGGCGGTGCCAGGCGAGTTTTGGCATCACGCTGATAGAATTGAATCTGATACTCCAGCCCCAGTTCCTCAAGCAGCCAGAGAATCCGTTGCGAACGGGATTCGTTCAAATGATGCACGGTAATCATAGGATGGCTCGGCCCTTTCAACATCAAACGCTGGCGATGATACGTCAGCAATCGCCCGCTAGCGAGTGGTAGTCTGCCGCCGGGTTCGTTGTTTTTCGCGGCTCGCCTGATCGCTTATCGCCGCAATCGCGCGGGCAAGAACGTCGCGAGTGTTCAAGCGGGGACCCGCATCGCCGGGTCGCGTGTCTGGCGCCCCGCCGCGCGGTGCGTCTGCGCCACCAAATCAGATAACCTGTTAGCGTAAGCGCACAGGTCGCCATCCCGGCGAGCAGCACCAGCACGCGTCCGGCCCAGCCCAGCGCCTTGCCGCTATGGAGCGGATATTGCCACGCCATGATTGCATCGGCGGCGGTCCCTTGCGCGTGATGGGTGCTGCCCAGCACCACCCCACTACGCGCTTCGACCGTGATGAAGCGCGCGCCATAATCCCAGGTAATGTCATGGGGATCACGCGCGTGAACAATCCAGACGCCCAAGTCCGCGCGATAGGCAAGTGCCGATGGGTTCAGCATCGGCTGGTGGTCGCGGGCCGCGCGCAAGGCGGCATCGGCATTCACGGGCGGTGCATATAAGGGGGTGTTCAGCTTGCGCTGGCGATCGGCATGGGTGGGTGTCGGGGTGCTGAACACGCGCAGAATGGTCAGGAATTCGGCGTTCAGGTTAAAATACGCGCCCGTCACCCCCATCATCACCGTGACCGGCAAAAGCCACATGCCGATGGCACGGTGCAAGTCAAAAGCCGCCTTGTGACGCTGCGTGGTGCGGCGCAGTTGCACGATTTCGCGCCAGTTCTTGGCCGATCGCCGAGCGAGCGACATCGCGATGGCCTGATCGGCAACCCACATCAGCGCAAGCCCGCCGAGCAGCCACGCAGCCCATGGCCCCCCGTGCAGTTCATAGTGCAGCTTGTAAACGAACGGCATGACATTGGCCCGAGCCAGCCGCCACGCGCCAAATACCCGGCTTCCCTGCACGGTGGCGCTATGGGGGTCGACAAAAGCTTCCCGCCCGCCCGGCCCGACCGCCCCAGCATGATCGTGCCGGTCGACAAGATACAGGTGCAGGCTGCCGTCGACCCGTTTGGGTAGCGCAATAAAATTTACGGCCGATCCCGGCCAGGCGCGCTCGGCGGCGGCGATGGCGGGGGCAATTGGTGCGCGGGTGACTGGGCGCTGCGTCACGGCGGTAAACAGTTCAGGGTTGAGCGCGTGGTCCGCCTCTTCATAGAAAACCAGCACGCAACCGGTCAGCGCGACCAAAAACAGCCATGGCCCGCCAATCACGCCGAACCAGCGGTGCCACAGCCGCAGCGACCGGCCGCGCATAATCAAAAGTCGACCGACAGCGTCGCCTCAATGGTGCGCGGCGTGCCATAGGTGACACGGCTCGCCCCAAAAGCGTCAAAGGCGAAACTGTCGGTCAAATTCTTGGCATTAATCGCCAGCCGCCAATGCCTGACCCGATAGGAAAGCACTGCGTCAATGCTGGTATAGCCCGGCACGAACAGCGTGTTGGCGCTGGTTACCGGTCGCCGGTCGACGACATAAACACCTCCGCCAAAGCCAAGTCCCTTAAGCGGGCCGGTTTGCACTTCGTAATTGGACCACAGGCTGGCGGAATGCGGGGAAGTGCGCAGCACCTGCTGCCCCCGCACGGCGGACTCAGTGGAGCGTGTGACGCGCGCGTCGAGATAGGCATAGCTCGCCTGGACATGCCATCCCGGCGTAACTTCGCCCGTCATCGACACCTCAATCCCGCGGCTGCGCTGCGCTCCGTCGAGCACCGAAAAGCCGATATTGTCGGGATCGGGCGTGGCGACATTGGTCTGGGTGATCTGATAAATCGCAAAATTGCCCATGAGCTGTTTGGTCAGGCCAAGTTTTGCGCCCAGTTCAACCTGTTCGCCGCGCGTCGGGCGAAAGGGCGCGCCGGTGACGCTGCGCCCGATCTGCGGCTGAAACGATTTGCTGTAATTGGCATAAAAGCTCAGCAAGTCGCGCGCTCGATACAATAACCCGATTCGCGGGCTGAACGCGCTGCCCGATTGGGCAGTTCGGGTCGCGGCGACACGATCGCGATCGACTTGGTCGAAAATATCATAACGCCCGCCGAGAACCAGGTCGAGCCGCTGGCCAAGTCCGATACGATCCTGAACGAAAATACCCAATTCGCGCAATTTATTACCCGCATCAAACTGCCCGCCAGCCGGCCCACGCGGCGCCCCAAGGCTTGGGGTAAAAACATCGATCGGCGCGGATGCGGCAAAATCGAGGAACAGGAAATCGGCGGTCGAATGCGACAGATCGAGCCCGGCGGTCACATTGTGCTGAATCGCCCCGGTCGCAAATTTGCCGCGCACGGTCGTCTGCATCTGATATTCGGCATAGCGATCAAACGCATCAAAGGGGAAGCGTGGCAGGGTC
The DNA here is from genome assembly GCA_002403415.1 of Sphingomonas sp. UBA4766. GTDB lineage: Bacteria > Pseudomonadota > Alphaproteobacteria > Sphingomonadales > Sphingomonadaceae > Sphingomonas. The sequence continues at coordinate 10,268 of DHHS01000171.1, forward strand.
CGGCCATCGGCCTCCAGAGCTCCCGGAAGTTCCGCCTCGCGGACGTCATAGGCGGTGGTGACGAACCGGAACGAGCTGCGGATCGACCAGTCGGGATCAATTTCATGAGCGAAGCGAAACCCGATGCGATACTGTTCGACATCGACGCCGCCCGTGTTGACGTTGCGTTCGCGGGGAATGCGGCCATTGGGATTGGGCAGGATCGTGCCCCGAGCAGGCAGGCCGAAATTCTGCCGGTCAAGTTCAAGCAGCCGGTATGATCCCTCCACCGTCAGGCGGGTGCGGTCGCCCAGGTTGACGCTCGCCGCCGGGGTGATGACCGAATTGCGCGTATTCGCGCCTTCGAGAAAGGAGCCCTGGTCGCGAAACGACGCGCTGAGCCGATAGGCGAGTTGGCTTTGCGGATCGATCGGCCCGGTTAGATCTGCTTCGACGCGGTATAAATCAAACGCGCCGATCGTCGTGGTCAGAAAATAGCCGGGCCGCGCCTCGGGCTGGCGCGAAATGAAATTGATCGTGCCGCCGGGCGATGAATTGCCAAACAGGAGTGAAGCAGGGCCAAGCAACAGCTCGATACGATCAATGCCGGTCAGGTCCGGCCCCAGATTGGCGGCCGGCCCATTCCCAACCTTTGACAAGAGCCCATCAAGCGCGGTGGGGGCGAAAAAGCCGCGGACTTGCACCCGCACCCCGTCGAAATTGACCGGCGCCGAATTGCGCACGCTCGGCAGATTGGCAAGCGCCGAAAATGTGTCCGCGCGCTGATCGCGCAGCAACTGTTCGGTCAACACCTGCACCGATTGGGGCGTGTCGAACAAAGTGCCGCCGTCGCGGGTCGAAATCGCACGATCAGCAAGATAGCTTTCGTTGCGCCCGGTCACGACGATATCATCGCGGTCCGGTGCACGGGCATCTCGCCCGTGCTCTGGTGTCACTGTCTGCGCCGCAAGCGGTCCCGCGCCAGCAAGGCCCCCCCCTACCAACGCGCCCAAGAGACAGAACGTCCGCAAACCCAGCATCAGTGCGCTACCCCGTGTCGATATCCTTACGCAGGACTGAGGCCGCTCCTAATGCTAATGAGATCGATTCGCAATATCATTTAGGCGGCGTGGTCAATTAGACCCAGCGCCCCTGTGGTGGCCATTAGACGCATCGCATTTGCGCGATCTGGGTTAGCCGCCAATGCCGGGTTTGCGGCAGTCCAGCCATGATTGGGGTCGAATCACGCTCGCGACCGATGCGCAGCACGATCGTCGCCAACTGGGCACGCGACCCGGATCGGATTGCGGAAATCAGGTCGAAAGATGATCGGGCGCATTCCCCGTCGCCGTCCAATATCGCCCAAGGCCGATCCGGTCGGTAAGCGCGGAGAAGCCCGCCAACCGCCACAGCGGCGCGGCGGGCGGGGCGAACAGAAACGCGGTGTATCGCCGCGCAAGCTGCGGCTGCGCGGTGTTCACCGGGATGGTGTAATAGTCATTCAGCCGTGCCAGCACCGTCTCAACCTGCCCTGAGGCACAGCATAGCCAGACAAATTGATCCACGGCGTCGGACTTCAGTCGGTCCAGCGCCGCGCCGGCGTCCGCAGCGCGGCCACTGCTCAGCGCCTTGGCGGCCAGCAATGCCTTTTCAATTGCACCAGGGGGCGCGCCGAAAGGATGGGCCTTCTGATTCGCGATCATCAACCCTGCTTCGTCGGGGCGGCCCGCAAATGTCAGGAAGTGGCATCGCGCAAACCAGAGGCGCGGGTGAGCGTGCAGCAACTGCTGGCGCTGATCGCCGACCCGACGTTAGAAGATGATCTAGGCCGATATGCCGATATCGCCTGTAGCCAAGTCGAGGCACTTGGAGACGTGGAGGCGACGCAGGCACCGCGTGAGGTCTGCGCCAATGTGGGTGACGCAGCGGACGGCAGAGCTCATGCTATTGCGATGCTCGGGCAATGGCTGCGCGATGTCATTCCCACGCAGCCGGTCCATCCTGCATGGGTCGCAGTGAGGCTGGTCTGGTACTACCGCTCGAACCTGCGGAAAGCGGATTATGCCCGTATCCCGCTAGCGCTGATCGCAGCACGGAAGGAAATCGAAGGTTGGTATCGCGTCGAAACGGTGCGCGGTCGGAAAATGACGTTCTACCAGCGGCCAGCCCCTCCGTTGGATTTGTGACGCGCGCGACAAACCCGCCAACTTAAAAAATTGGGATCCGTCGTGAACGGGAGGTAGGCCGGGATAGGCGGTGCATTCTCGAAGCTATCCCCCCCGGGTCCCGCCAATTTCGCTTCGGGTCCCTTTCGCTTTTCTTTGGCGAAGCACGAACGACGAGTCGTCCTTTGCAGCGTCAGGTTTTTTGGGGAGCGATTATGGGAACAATCCTCAAGGAAGTAATTTTATCTAATAAAATCAATGACGTATGGCGGAGCGGGAGGGATTCGAACCCTCGATACGCTTTTGACGTATACTCACTTTCCAGGCGAGCGCCTTCGACCACTCGGCCACCGCTCCGCATGCTTGGCAAGGCCGCGAGCCCTAGCCCGACACACGCCCTTCCGCAAGCAGCACCGGCATGTCATGATGTCGCGATGATCCGATCGCCCCTGCTCCCCCGCGCCACCCGCTTTGCCGCTGCTCTGATGGTCCCGCTGCTCAGCGCCGCATCCGACTCGCCCCCGCCTCAGGCCGCGCCGCGGCCAAGCACCGCCGATATCTTGAAAAGCGCCCCCGCCGACGCCTGGGCCACGATCGCTGCCGACGACCTGCTGCTGATCGACATGGCCGATGGGCGGCGCGTGACCATCTGGTTGGCGAGCGGCTATGCGCCCGTTCATGTCGCCAATATCCGCACGATCGCGCGCAGCGGTTGGTGGCGCGATTCCTGGATTTACCGGGTGCAGGACAATTATGTGACGCAGTGGGGTGACCCGACCGAAAAAAGGGCGCCGCCGCCGGGGATCAACACCGCGCCACCCGCCGAATATGATTGGCCCGCAGCCAAATCGGGCGTGACCCGCAACCCCTTCCCCGATGCCTATGCGCGGCAAACCGGATTCAGCGATGATGGCTGGCCGATTGCGGGCGATGGCAAGCGCCAATGGCTGCCGCATTGCTATGGCGCGGTCGGCGTGTCGCGCAATCTGGCACCCGACACCGGGACTGGCACCGATCTTTACACCGTTATCGGCCATGCGCCGCGCCATCTTGACCGCAACATTGCGCTGGTCGGCCGCGTGATTGACGGAATGGCGGCGCTGTCGGCGCTGCCGCGCGGCACCGGTGGCGGCCTGGGCCTTTATGAGGATGCAAAGCTGTATGTGCCGATCGCGCAGGTGCGGCTGGCAAGCGACTTGGCCGTCGCCGAACAGCCGCGCTGGGAGCATCTGAAGCCCCGCACGCCGTCCTTTGCTGCCTATCGCGACAGCCGGGCCAATCGCCAGCCGCCCTTTTTCACCGTCCCGGCAAGAGCGGCGGACCTGTGCAACATTCCGGTGCCGGTGCGGCGGGTGGGGAGCTAGCGCCCGACCCAGGCGGCGATGTCGGCCGCCACGCGGTTGGCCGCGCGGTTGAGCGCAAGGCCCGCCGCCGCCGCCGTAACGACGGGCATCGGCTCCCGCGCTTCGAACCGGCGTTTCTCGATCGTCTTTTGCCCGTCGCGCACCAGCACCGCCTCGAATACAACCACCGCCTGATCCGTCGCGGCATCGACGCCAAAGGTCCGCAATTCACCCGACAATCGCGCGCCGCCATCGCCAAAGCTATTCTGCGGTGACAGCACCACCCGCCCGGCCTGCGCGGCCAAGGTATCGGCCAACACCCGCACAAACAGCCGCGCGGGCGGCTCTGCCCAGACGGCGCCCTTGACATAGGCGATGCTGGTAGCCCCCGTCATCACCGGCACGCGCGGCCCGGCAATCGCGGCGGGCGTCACCGGCGTCTGGAGCGCAATCGTGCGTGCGGTGCGCGAATCAAGCGTTACCCCCGCCGCCGGACTGGCCGAGGACGCAAGCGTGAGCAGCATCGCGGGCGGCTTGCCCGCCAGGCTGATACACCCCGCCAGCGGCGCCAGGGCCACCACGCCCAAGAGACGGATCAGGGATCGCAGCATCATCGGCCTCACTTCCGGGGCTTGTAATCGGGGAGTTTGGGCTGACCGAGCAGTGCGCCAGCGCCATCGCGGTCGATCTTTTCGGCGACACTGGTCAGCGCTGCCGACATAATCCGCAAATCGCGCACCAGCTGCCCGATTTCGGGAACGGTCTGCTTGCTGAACGCCTGCACGCCGGGCCGCGCATCCTGCACCAGCCCATCGACCGAGGCGAGGCTTTGCTGCGCGGTGTCGAGCGCCTTGATCAACTTGCCACTCGCCGGTTTCAGATCGGCAACCGCGCCGTTCGTCGTCTCGGCAAGGGCGGCAATCTGGTCCGCCGCCGCGCCCACTTTCTGGAGCGTCACGCGCGTCTCGGCAAGCGTCTGACCAATGCCCGGCGACTGATCGGCAAGCGCGCGGGTCAGCCGGTCGGTGTTGGTCAGGATATTGGCCAGCGAACGGCTATTCTGATCGCTTACCAATTCGGTAACCTTGGCGGTCAGCGTTGACAGCCGCTGGAGCAATTCGGGCGCTGAACTTAGCAGCGCGCCCAGCCCGCCCTGCCGCGTCGGGATGACGGGCACACCATAGGGGCAGGAACGTTCGGCCTTGGTGGCCGGGCACGCAATCGGCGGCGCGCCGCGGATCGCGCCGTCCAGTTGCACGGTGCTTGGCCCGGTAAAGCTGCCCTGAACATAGGCGGCAGTCCCCTCCAGTATCGGGGTGTCGTTGTTCACGCGAATGCGCACGCGCACAAATTGCGGATCATCCTTGAACAGCGAGATCTGCACCACCTGCCCCGATGGCACGCCCGAATAGCCAACCTCAGACCCCTTGCTCAGCCCGCCGACCGATTGCTTGAAGAAAATGTCATATTCCTTCTCCGACGTGCCGTTCAACCGCGCGAGCCACACGAAAAACAGCGCGAGCATTACCAGCAACAGCAGCACGACGGCGCCGACAAAAACATGGTTCGAGCGCGTTTCCATCAGTGGCCTGCCCCTTGCTTGGCGGGTGGTGCGGTGTGGTGACCAACGGCGCTGGCGGTTGCCGCCCGCCCGCGCGGTCCGCGAAAATAGGACTGAATCCACGGATGATCCAGCGCCAGCAATTCCTCAATCGTCCCCACCGCAATCACTCGCCGATCCGCCAGCACCGCCACCCGATCGCAAATCGCGTAGAGCGTATCAAGATCATGGGTAATGAGGAATACGGTCAGGCCCAATGTCTGCTGCAGCGCGCGGGTCAGGTCGTCAAAGCCCGCCGCGCCAATCGGGTCGAGCCCTGCCGTCGGCTCGTCAAGAAACAGCAATTCCGGATCAAGCGCGAGCGCGCGCGCCAACCCTGCCCGCTTGCGCATCCCGCCCGACAGTTCCGCCGGATATTTGGGCCCAGCATCGGGCGGCAGACCAGTCATCACCACTTTATACGCGGCGATTTCATCGAGCAGCGCCTGGCTAAGGCCCGGATAAAATTCGCGCAGCGGCACCTGGACATTTTCCGCAACCGTCAGCGTTGAAAACAGCGCGCCGCCCTGAAACAACACTCCCCAGCGGCGGCGGATGTCGACGCTGCCATGGTCCTCGCGGCGCAGGGTCGAGCTGCCAAACACGCTGACATCGCCCGCATCGGGGTGCTGCAACCCGATGATCGAGCGCATCAGCACTGACTTGCCCGTGCCCGATCCGCCGACCACGCCCAAAATCTCGCCGCGCCGCACGTCGAGGTTCAGCCCGTCATGGACAATCTGCTCCCCAAAGCTGGTGCACAGCCCGCGCACGCTGATGATGGTGTCGGCCATCAGTTCCAGCCGACCCAAGTAAAAAACACCGCGAAAAAAGCGTCGAGCACGATCACCAGGAAAATCGCCTGCACCACCGCCGATGTCGTGCGCGTGCCGACCGCCTCGGCGCTGCCCTCCACCTGCATGCCCTGGAAACAGCCGGCAATCGCGATGATCGCGCCGAACACCGGCGCTTTCACCAGCCCGACATAAAGGTCGGTAATCGGCACCACTTCGCGCAGTCGCTGAATGAAGGTGTCGGGCGGAATGTCGAGCGACACCCAGCACAACAACCCGCCTCCCACAATCGCGATCAACGAAGCGTAAAAGCCGAGCAGCGGCATCATCAGCACGGCGGCCAGCACGCGCGGCAGCACCAGCGCCTCAATCGGCGACACGCCGATCGTGCGCATCGCGTCAATCTCCTCGGTCAGCTTCATCGTGCCTAGCTGCGCGGCAAAGGCCGATCCCGATCGCCCTGCCACCATGATCGCCGTCATCAGCACGCCCAACTCGCGCAGGGTAATCCGCCCGACCAGATTGATCGTGAATACCTCGGCCCCGAATTGCTTCAGCTGCACCGCGCCCTGCTGGGCAATCACGATCCCGATCAGGAAGCTCATCAACCCGATAATGCCCAGCGCGCGGATGCCCACCACTTCGAATCGTTGCACCGTTGCATTGAACCGAAAGCGCGAGGGGTGGCGGACGACGTTGCCAAACGCGATCGCGGTGGCCCCGAAAAAGCCGAGCAACCCGTAAAGCGTGCGCAGCGCGCCCAGCACCGCCTCACCAATTTCGGCGAGCAAATGAAGCGCGGGATGCGCGCGTTCGGGGCGCATTGCGACATGCTGATCCGCGGCGGCAACCTGACGCAGCAAATGCGCGGCGTCATCGCTCAACCCCTCGATCGCGGCGCCTTGTTCAGCGGCAAAGCGCTGGACCAGCCAGGCGCCCACCGTGTCGATCCGTTCGATCGCGCTCAGGTCGAGCCGCACCACCCCGCCCGATTGGGTGCGTAGCCGTTCGGGAAAATCGCCGAGATTGGCCAGCGTCAACCGCCCCGAAAAGCGCAACATGTCGCCCCCGTTGCTGGTTTCACGCACGAAATCGGCTCTGGCTCTCATTGGCAATGTTCTTGCGGCAATCGCGCCGCATCGGCAAGCATATACCCGTCCCAAGGAAGATCCATAATGCGCATCGCCATTTACGACATGGACAAGACAATCACCCGCCGCCCCACCTGGACGCGGTTCCTGATCCATTATGCGCGCCACCACGCGCCGCACCGGCTTATCCTGTTGCCCGCCGCCGGCGCGCTGGCGCTCGGGCATCCGCTGCGGCTGATCGGGCGGAGTAAGCTGAAAAAAACGACGCACCGGCTGCTAATCGGCGCGCGCACCCCGGCGGCGCGGCTGGCGCGTGCGGCGGCGAGCTTTGCCCGGCGAGAGCGGCTGTTCCCCGCTGCATTGGCGCAGATCGCGGCGGACCGCGCGGCGGGATACTCGATCGTCATCGCCACCGCCTCGCCCCGTTTTTATGCAGAGGCGATTGCGGCGGCGGTCGGCGCTAATGCCGTGATCGCGACCGAGACGGTGCAGGACGCCGAAGGGCGCGTCCTCCCGCGCCTTGCCAGCGACAATTGCTATGGCACAGAAAAGCTTGCGCGGATCACCGCATGGCTGGCGTCAGCGGGCAAGGCGCGCGACGCGGTGCAGGTGCGCTTTTATTCCGACCATATTTCGGATGCGCCGACGCTGGATTGGGCGGACGAGGCGTTTGTCATCAATCCCGGCGCCGCGCTCGCCCGCCTCGCAGATGCAAAGGGGTGGCAGCGCCTGCGCTGGTAAGCCCGTCACAATGCCAGGTCGATTGCGTGGAGCGCGACGCCGACCAACCCGCCGACGAGCGTGCCGTTGATACGGATATACTGGAGGTCGCGCCCCACCGCATTTTCCAGCCGCCGGGTGATCGTGCGGGTGTCCCACCCCCGGATCGTCTCCGACACCAGCCGGACAATGCCGCTGCCATAATCGGCTGCCAGTCCCACGGTCGCGCGGCGGACAAAGCGGTTGATCGTCGCACGCAACGTCACACTCTCGCTCATCGTTTGCCCAAGCTGTTGCAACGCCTCTGCCAGCGCGCCCGCCGATCGCGCCTCTGGATCGCGAACGTGGCGCAGCATCGATTGCCGCGCCGATTCCCACAGCCCGTCGAGCCAGCGCTGCATCGCCGGATTGTCGATGATATCGAGCTTCAGCGCTTCTACCCGTGCGCGCATCTCAGGATCGAACTGGAGGTCGGCGGCCAGCGCCACCAGCCCCTCTTCGGCGCGGGCACGCAGCGGATGGTTCGGATCATCGGCCATATCGCCCAGCATCTGGTCGAGCCCATCGATAATCTTGTTGGCAACCGTCTCGTCCAGTCCGGTCCAGCGCATCAACGTGCCCGAGCGTTCATGCACCATCGCGCGGATATTGGCCTCATTCGCGCGGAGCAGCGCACCGCCCCAACGGATCAGGCCATTAAGCAAGGGGATGTGCCGGTCCTTGGCAATCGCCGCCTCCAACGCTTGCCCAAGCAGCGGCGAAATCTCCAGCGCGCGCAGGCGATTCGCGACGCTTGCCTTTACCATGCCGCCCAGCCGTTGCTGATCGAATGCGTCGAGCATCGCGGCGAGCAGCCGCCCCGCGCCGCGCCCGATCCGTCCATCGCGGCTGCCCGGTTGCGCGAGCCACCGCCCCGCCGCGGCTGCCATGTCGATCCGGTGCATCCGCCGCGCGACGACTGCGGGCACCAGGAAATTGTCGCGCAGAAAATTGGCAAGCGTATCGCCAATCCGGTCCTTGTTCCGCGGCACAATCGCGGTGTGGGGAATGGGCAGGCCCAGCGGATGGCGGAACAACGCGGTTACCGCGAACCAGTCAGCCAGCCCGCCAACCATCGCGGCCTCGGCAAAGGCGCGCGCAAAGCCGATCGAGGGGTGGACGGGGCCAATCCAACGCGTCGCCAGAAACACTGCCGCCATCGCCAGTAACAGCCCACCCGCGATGATCCGCATCCGCACCAGCGCGCGCGGTGGCGCCAGCCGGTCGGCAGCAGGGTTGGCCGGGCGGGTGGCCGGGCGGTCAGCAGGGCGCAGGCTCATGGCCGGGGGCACGCGCCCCGCACTTGCCCCTTAACGGGCGAGGGCGCGATCGGCCTCACTCCGCCGGTTGTGGAGCGCCTTCGCCGGGGCGGAAGCCGATCTTGCCGGGGGTGCCGTCATGGTCGATCACCGGCACGCCGTCATCGCCGGGGCGATAGGTCAGCAAGCGCTTGCCCAGCCGCGACCCGATCCACTCTTCAATGCCGACCGCGAGCGAGAAGGTGGCAGGCACAATCACGAGCGTCAGCAACGTCGACAGGATCAGCCCACCAATCACGGTCACGCCCATGGGCGCACGCCAGCTGCCGTCGCCCGTCAGCGAGAGCGCAACCGGCACCATGCCCGCCACCATCGCCACCGTAGTCATCACGATCGGCTGGGCACGCTTGTGTCCCGCATCGAGCACGGCAGTGGTTTTCTCCACGCCCTTGGCCATTTCCTCCAACGCGAAATCCACGAGCAGAATCGAGTTTTTGGCGACAATGCCGAGCAGCATGAGCAACCCGATAAACACTGGCATCGACAACGCGTCGCCGCTGATCCGCAGCGCAATCGCCGAGCCAAGCGGCGCGAGAATCAGCGACCCCATATTCACCAGCGGCGGCATCATCCGCTTGTAGAGCAGCACCAGCACTGCAAAGACGAGCAGCACGCCCGAAATCACCGCGATGACGAAGTTGACCAGCAATTCGCCCAGCCATTTGTCCTGGCCCAGCGTCAATTGGGTCACGCCAGTGGGCAGGTTTTTGAGCGCGGGCAATTGCTGGATCTTGGGCTGGGCATCGCCCGTCACCTTGCCGGGGGCAAGGTCGGCGCCAATGCTGATCCGCCGGGTCAAATTGGTCCGCTGGATCAGTGTCGGCCCCGCGCCAAAGCCGACATCGGCGATCACTTTCAGCGGCACCGACCCGCCATTGACGGTCGGCACCGGCAAATTCTCGATCGTCGACAGGCTGCGCCGAGATTCCTCAGAGAGCGCGACCCGGATCGGGATCTGGCGGTCAGACAGCGAGAATTTCGCTGCATTCTGGTCAATATCGCCCAACGTCGCGATGCGGATCGACTGGCTGAGCGCAGCGGTCGTCACCCCCAGATTGGCGGCCAGGTCCATGTGCGGGGTGATCGTGATTTCGGGGCGCTGGAGATCGCCCACCACCCGCGGCGCGCGCAATTCGGGCAGCGCGGCCATTTCCTCAACCAACCGGTTGGCGACGTCGTTCAACTGCGCCGGATCGCTGCCGCCGATGGTGACGGTGATCGCGCGACCAGAGGCGCCCCCCTCCTGGGCCTGGAAATTGACCCGTGCATCAGGGATTTCGTTGAGTTGTGGGGCGAGCGCGCGCTCAAACTCGCTGGAGGTGCGCTTGCGGTCCTTTTTCAGCGTCAGGAAAATGCCGCCATTGCCGACATTAGCGACGGTATAGGCGGTCTCCACCTCCGGTGCCTTGGTCAGGATCGCGGTCACCCGTTCGGCAACGTCGCGCGTCTGCTCCAGCGTCGTGCCCGGCGCCATCTGGATCGACACCTGGCTGAAATCCTGGTTCAATTGCGGCTGGAAGGTCAGCGGAATGCCGCCGAACAGGCCGGGCACACCCGCAAAAATCCCCACGGTCGCCAGAAAGGCCAGGCCGCCGACCCCCACTGTCTTCCACCGATGCCGCAGCGACAGCCGCAGCGTCGCCATATAGACATCCATCAGCCAACCCTCGCCATGCGTCGCATGACCCTTGGCTTTGAGGAAATAGGCCGCGATCATCGGCGTAATCAGCCGCGCGACGCCCAGGCTGAGCAGCACGGCGACAACCACGGTCAGCCCGAAATTCTTGAAAAACTGTCCCGAAATGCCCGGCATCAGACCCACGGGCAGGAACACCGCGACAATCGCCATGGTCGTCGCTAGCACCGCAAGCCCGATTTCGTCGGCGGCATCAATCGACGCCTGATAAGCGGATTTGCCCATCCGCATATGTCTGACGATATTTTCAATCTCGACGATGGCGTCATCGACCAACACCCCCGCCACCAGGCTGAGCGCCAGCAGGCTGAGAAAATTAAGGGTGAAACCCATCAAGTCCATGAAGAAAAACGCCGGAATTGCCGACAACGGAATGGCAATCGCCGAAATGATCGTCGCGCGCCAATCACGCAGAAAGATGAACACGACGATGACGGCCAACACCGCGCCCTCGATCATCGCTTCAATGGCGGAATGATATTGCCCCTTGGTATAATTCACGCTGGTGAACAGCTCGGTGAACTTGACCTTGGGGTTTTCCTTTTCAAGCTGGCGCAGCGTCTTTTGCATCGCGTCATAAACCGTCACGTCGGACGCACCCTTGGCGCGTGTCACGCCAAAGGCGACCACGGGATGGCCGTTCATTAACGCAATCGAGCGCTGCTCGGCATAGCCGTCCTTCACTTCGGCGAGATCGGCGAGCTTGACGGTCCGACCGCCCCCGATCGCGACATCGGATTGCCCGAGCGCATAGGCCGTGCGCGCATTGCCGAGCACCCGTACCGATTGTTCAGATCCGGCCACTTGCGCGCGGCCGCCCGCCGCGTTCAAATTGGTCTGGCGCAATTGCTGGTTCACTTGCGCGGCGGTGATGCCAAAGGACTGAAGCTTGACGGGATCGAGGATAACGCGGATTTCGCGGTTCACGCCGCCATCGCGGCTGACGCTGGCAGTGCCTGCATTGCCCAGCAAGCGCTTTGACACCGTGTCATCGACATACCAGCTCAGCTCCTCCAGCGTCATGTCGGTCGCCTCGGCGGAGATATAGGCCAGCGAGCCACCGCCGATATCGATCCGCTCCACACGCGGTTCCAAAATGCCATCGGGCAAATCGCCCCTGATCTGCGAAATCGCATTGCGCACGTCATTGACAGCGCGGTCAATCGGCGTGCCGATCGCGAACGACACGCGGGTCGTGCTCGATCCTTCGCCGACGCTGGAGTTGACCTCGTCGATGCCGTTGATGCTGCGCACTGCGGATTCAACCCGCTGGGTTACCTGCTTTTCCAATTCGGTCGGCGCCGCACCGGGCTGGCTGATCGTAATGGACGCGGCGGGGAAATCGATGTCAGGGTTGTCATTCACCTGCATCCGCGAAAAGCTGACAATGCCCGCGAGCAGGAGCGCGACGAACAGCACGATCGGCGGCACCGGATTGCGGATCGACCAAGCCGAAATGTTACGAAAACCCATGACTCTGCTCGCCTCTTTTCAAAACGTTCGCCGCTTCATCGGCGCAGTCGGATCAGCGGACCGCCTTCTGTCGCACCGGAGCAATTTTCTGCCCCGGATTGAGGAAGGCGCCCGCCGACACCACCACGCGCTCATCGCCGGTCAGCCCGGACGCAATCGCAACCCCCGCATCCGACACCTGCCCGACCTTGATGTCACGCCGGACAACTTCGTTGTTCGGTCCGACAACATAGACAAAATTGCCCTTTGCGTCACTCTGCACCGATGATTGCGGGAGGAGCGGCGCAACCGCCGACCCCGCGATCAGCGTGGCGGCGGCAAAGCCACCGGGGCGCAACGCCGAGTCATAGGGGAGCGCAATCCGCACTTCGCCCTGGCGCGTCTGCGGGTCGATCACCGGGGCGACTTGCCACACCTGGCCAGTGAAGCGGCGCGTGCTGCCCACCGGCACCACCGTGGCAGGGGTACCGACGCGGGCCTGCGCCATGTCGGCGTCGGACAGCGCGGCCCGCAGTTCAAGCGCTCCTCCACCGGCCAGCCGGAACAACACGCCCGACCCGGCCGACACAATCTGCCCCGGCTCGACCGACCGCGTCAAAACCAGACCCGCAGCAGGCGCGCGGATCAGCAAGCGGCCATTGCGCGCGCGGATCTCGTCAAGCTGAGCCTCCGCCACTTTCACTCGGGCAAGGGCGGCATCGCGGGTCGCAGTGCGGCGATCAACATCGGCCTTGGAGATAAAGCCGCGATCGACCAGTTGCTGCGCGCGGTCAAGCTCGGCCTGCGCCAGCCGGGCATCGGACCGGGCAACGCCGATTTGTGCGGCCTGCGATGCTTGAGTCTCAACCTGAACCGAGCGATCAATCGTTGCAAGCACCTGACCGGCCTTCACCCATTGACCCGGCTGCACAAGCACAGCGGTCACGCGGCCACCCTCGCCCGCCACGCCGACCGGCATATCGACCTTGGCCGCGATCGAGCCGGTGGCCGTGATGGTGCGTGCGACCGTCTGGCGACCGGGGACCGTAACTGTCACGGTTGGCACCTGTTTGGCGGGTGCCTTGGTCTCCGCCGCCTTGGGCTTGCCGCCAAAGACCCAAAAGCCGATCAGCGCGAGCACCACGACTGCCACGACTGCAATCGCGATCCAGCGGCCGCGCGAGGCACGCGGCGCATCGCCACCAGGCAGCGCGTAGCGACCATTGTTGCCGATCGTTCCCGGCTCGTAATTCATATCCGCCACTTTCGTATCCAATCGCCCCGATCACTATCTGAAACTGTATTAGCGAAATAAGTCACCGACCTCAAGGGGTCGATGGGGCTGGCGCGCGATTGCCCTTTTTCGGAACATTTCGCAAGCAAAAGCACCGGATCAGCGGGGAGCGGCGAACGAAAAGGGCTGCACACCCTATCCTGCGTGCAGCCCTTTTGCGATATTGGCGGCGAGTCGCGGCGCGACTGGCGGATCAGTATTTCTGCTGACGTTCGTAGAGCGAGCGATAGTGCTGGATGCGCGTTACGCGCAGGCCCGGCATGCCCGACCGGTCGATCGCCCGTTGCCAGCCGGCAAACTCCTCAACCGTCAGATTATAGCGTGCGCACACGTCATCCACGCTCAACAGGCCGCCATTGACCGCGGCGACCACTTCGGCCTTGCGCCGTACCACCCACCGCGTCGTCTCCGGCGGTGGCAGCGACTCAAGCGTCAGCGCTTCTCCAAGCGGGCCGATCACCTTTGCCGGGCGGATCTTTTGGTTCTCGATCATGCAAAACCTCGAATAGCGCAACTGCGGTCCAACTGTAGTAACGACCGATAGCAGCCGGACTTGAATAGGGATTGAAACGGCGGGGTAAACGGCGCCTTCATTCCCCTTTCCAGTTCATGATCGCACGCGCCACTGCGGCGTTGAAGGCGCCCGTCCCCAGCACGCCCGGCGCGATGGCACTCGTCGCGTGGCGGCGGCAGACCTCAAACTGTGCGGTAGCACTTGCGGCCTGGCGCGCGGCAACCCCAACCAGCAGCAACGGCAGCGAAAGCGGCCGCCCTGGCGCCTGCGAGGAAAGTTCAAATTGCCGAAAGCCAAGGTCCACGTGCGCGCCCATTGCCGAAAGTGAAGGAACACGAAGCGTAGCGCGCGCATCTGAAGGTCCGGTAAAAGCAGTGCTTGGTTCGCAGGGCCCGCCCCCCTATTTGTGGCGCGATGATGGATGGTGATTTTCAGCTTGGCGCAAATCCGGCGGCGCGGCGCATTGTGGTCGCAATGTCGGGGGGCGTTGATTCTTCGGTGGTAGCAGCACTTGCCGCGCGCACCGGCGCCGAGACGATCGGGATCACGCTCCAGCTTTACGATCACGGCGAAGCGGTGGGCCGCGCGGGCAGTTGTTGCGCGGGCCGCGATATCCGCGACGCGCGCGCCGTGTGCGACCGATTGGGCATCGCGCATTATGTGTTCGACCATGAAACCGCATTTCGCGAGGCGGTGATCGACGATTTCGCCGACGAATATCTCGCCGGGCGCACCCCTATTCCGTGCATCAAATGCAATATGGGGCCAAAATTCACCGATCTGCTGAAACTTGCGCGCGATTTGGGCGCCGATTGCCTGGCAACCGGCCATTATGTCCGCCGGGTGGCGGGATCAGGCGGCGCCGAGCTTCACCGCGCGGTCGACCCGGCGCGCGATCAAAGCTATTTCCTGTTCGCGACGACGCCCGCGCAGCTCGACTATCTGCGCTTTCCGCTGGGGTCCATGCCGAAGGCACAGGTTCGAGCGCTCGCCTTTGAGTTGGGCCTTGGCGTCGCGGCCAAGCCCGATAGCCAGGACATCTGCTTCGTGCCCGATGGCGATTATGCGCGCCTCGTCAAGAAATTGCGCCCTGAAGCCGATATCGGCGGCGATATTGTCGACGAAGCCGGGCGGGTGCTTGGCCAGCATCGCGGCCTCATCCATTTCACCGTCGGCCAGCGCCGCGGGCTGGAGATTGGCGGCACGCCCGAGCCGCTCTACGTGCTGCGGTTGGACGCAGCGGCGCGACGCATCGTCGTTGGCCCCAAAAGCGCCCTCGCGGTTTCGGGGGCGCGGCTGGGCGGGATTAACTGGATTGGCGGCGATCATGCCGGGCCCCTTACCGCCAAAGTGCGCAGCCTCGCCAAGCCGGTGCCCGCGCGGCTCGATGGCGATCGGCTGATATTCGAGACCCCGGAATACGGTGTCGCACCAGGGCAGGCGGCGGTGCTCTACGCGGGTGATCGCGTGCTTGGCGGCGGTTGGATCATGGCGACCGAGCGGGCGGCGGCGGTCGAGGCCGCGGTCGCCTAACTCCCCTCGATCCGGTCGCGTGCCACCTCGCGCTTGCCGGTCGCTGGCGCAAGCCCCGCTGCCTTGCCCAGCCCGAAGGCGGGCAAGTTATTGTAAAGTGTCTCGCTGCCGCCCCCGCGCACGGCATAGGTTTCGTGGAAAATGCCCACCGCCGCATTGCCGCGGACGGCGTGGTTGAACGCCGCCCAGGCCGGACGATGCGCGGCGTCGACATTATGGGCATAGGCCTCCAGCGCGTCGAACGAGCGCCAATATTGGATCAGCACTGGCTGACGTGGCGATTTCCAGCACATTTCGTAAACAATAAAACCGCTATCACGATCGCGGTGCAATTCACCCAGCATGCGCGCCATCGCATTGAACACCGGCAGCCATTTGCCGATCGCGAACCACCGGTTCACGCGCATGCCGATGATGAAGACCACAATGTCGCCGCTGTGATTGGCGGTCATCCGTCCCGGCACGATCTTGGCCATCGGCAATCCTTCATTCAGGGAACGCGATAGGGCGTACCCTTGAACGGTTCGGGCTGGCACCCCAGCTCCGGGTCATAACGCACCGAGCGCGAGGCGAGCAGCGGGACATAAGCCGTGACCGTCTTCAGCTTGGGATCATCCTTCAGGCTGATCTGTTCCATGCCGGGCTCAAAATCCTTGTAACAGCTGTTCAGGTCCCGATTGCCGATATAGC
Organism: Sphingomonas sp. UBA4766; assembly: GCA_002403415.1. Lineage (GTDB taxonomy): Bacteria > Pseudomonadota > Alphaproteobacteria > Sphingomonadales > Sphingomonadaceae > Sphingomonas. Next base: position 26,497 of record DHHS01000171.1, read on the forward strand.
GGCACGCGCAGGCCACGCGCGCGCCATAGCCAACGCCCAACTCGATCTTGGGCGTGATCGAACGCGCATAGCCCCATGCCGCGATCAGCGCGATCACGAACAGCGTCAGCGCGCCCAGCCCAATGCGTCTTGCCATCATCGTCGCACACTCTATCGTGGTGGCGATGCAACGCAAGCGTGCCCTCTTTGCGATCGCGGCCCTCACGCTCGCCGGCGGCGCGACTCCGCTTGCCGCCGCGCCCGACGATGTGCTGAGCCCATTATTCTCGCCCGGCCTGGGCGAAACGCGCGCCGCAATTCTGGTCGAGGACGGGCGGGTGATCGCCAAGCGCTATGCGCCCGGCTTTTCGGACACGAATCGCTTCATCAGCTGGTCAACAGCCAAGACGATGACGGCGATGCTGATCGGCGAGTTGGTGAGCGACGGCAAGCTCTCACTCGACGCGCCCGCGCCTGTTGCCGAGTGGCAAAAGCCGGGCGATCCGCGCGCGGCCATCACGCTGCGCCACCTGCTGCACATGGCCGCTGGCCTGAAACACACCGAAGTCGGCGATCCGGTGGAGGCAAGCGATACCAACCAGGTGCTGTTCGCAAGCGGCACCCACAGCATGGCCGCGCGCGCAATCGCCCAGCCGCTGGAGGCCAAACCGGGCGCGAAGTTTGAATATAGCTCGCTGACCACGATCATCCTGTCCGAAATCATCACCCGCACGCTGACCGAAAGCCGCGATGCGAAAACGCGCGCCAAGGCATATCGCGATTTCGCGTTCGAACGGCTTTACACACCCGCTGGGGCGACGGGGGTCGTGCTCGAATTCGACGGCGCGGGGACGCAGATTGGCGGCTCGCTGATCCATTTGTCGCTGCCTGATTTCGCCCGCGTCGGCGCGCTGCTGCTCGATGGGCGCGGCCCAGACGGAGCGCAAGTGATCGCGCCCGACTGGCTCGCTTTCATGAAGACGCCGTCGCCGCGCCAGCCGATTTACGGCGGCCAGACCTGGCTCAACCGCTTTGCCAAGACCGGCAAAGAACCCGCGATCGCGTCGATGAACGGCCATCTCGGCCAATATGTGCTGACGTTTCGCGGCGTGGGCCGCGACGGCAAACCGCATGCCTATGTACTGATCCGGCTCGGCAATACACGGCAGGACCGGCTAGACAGCGTGGAACAGGCGATGGGCACGCTCGCAGCGGAGCTGGTGCGGCCCGCACCGTAATCCGCAGCGATCACCGCTGCTTCGCGGCCCAAGCCTTTGCCTGTGTGTTGGTCAGTTCGACCAGATTGCCCATCACCACCGGCATGTCGATCAGGTGCAGCCCCCAATCGGCGAGCACCTTGTTCAGCACCGTGACATCGCCTGCAATCGTGTCGGTGCGGGGATCAGCGGGATCAGCGTTCACGGCGACCGCCAGATAGCTGAACTTGCCGTTCTGCACGCACTCGGTCGAGATCAATCCCGGCGCTTTGACGAACGGGGTGGTGACCGCCGGGCCATCCTTCACCCATGGTGCCTGAATGCCGCTGCCCAGCCCCGCGCCGCGCGTGCCGAGGTAATTATCGGTGAGGGCCTTGCCCCCGCCAAGCGCCGCCGGGTTGGTGCACGCGGCCACCATGCCCGGCGATGCCACCACGCCAAAGCGGCTGTTGTCCGGCGGCCGTGTCTCGGCCCGGAACGATACATAGGTGATGAGGCAGCCGGTCTGGGTCGCCTTGCGGCACAGCGGAAACGCCTTGAAATCGCCGCCTGTATCCTTGCCCTTTGGCACCGCAACATTGGTGCCGATCAGCATGGCGGAAATGATACGCGCGGCCGCCGCTGGCTTGCCGTCAATCTCCTCGGCGATCAATTGCTTGAGCATCCCCGACCCCTGGCTATGCCCGATCAGCACGACGCCGCGCCCCTTGTTCTCGGTCGCCAGATAATGCGCCCACGCCGCTTTCACATCACCATAAGCGAGCGCGCGGTCGGCGGTCGCCGCAGTCGTCGTGCCCAACCGGCGCAGCCCGGCAAGCGTGATCTGGCGATACAGCGGCGCGAACACCCGACAATGTTTGGCAAAACGCGCGGCCTGAAAAGCGGCCACCGCCTTTTCCTCCAGACCGGGTTTCAGATCGGCGTTGGGCGTCGGGTCGAGCGAAACCGTGGGATAGACATAGAAGCAGTCGAACTGCGGCGCGGACGCGGGCTTGAACGCCTCAACGCTCTGGCGGCCATTGGCGGCGACAATCGTTGCGTCCTGCGGCGCGCTGCACGCATCGGCGCGACCGGGCAGGCACAGCCAGGTGTCGGGTTGTGCATAATCGGGGGCATGCCCGGGTGCGGCAGCGGGGTGTTGCGCGAGCAGCGGGGCGGCGAACATAGCCGCGCTCATGGCGACGACAGAAGCGATCAGGCGTGTGGGCGACATTGGCACATCTCCTCCCCAATGTCCCCACCATAACGCAACTTCGCCCTGCGTCGAGGGGGTTAGAGCGGGTAGAGCGCCCCCATTATCCAGCGTCCCTCGCTGCGCAGCACGCCCCAGGCGCGAGCGGCGGCGCGGCTGTCCATTGCCTCCACACCAATCCCTTGCGCCTCAAGCGCTTCGATCAACGCCCGCGGCGGGTGGCAGAGGTTCGCTCCCGTGCCGAGCAGCAGAAATTCGGGGAGCGGGTCAAGGTCAAGCAGCGTGTCGAGCGCCGCCACCGTCAACGCCTCCAGCGGCGGCGGTGACCAGCCATCGGCACGCATGGGCGTGATGCGCAGCGCCGTGTAGATATTGTCGTCAACGCGAAATCCGCCGCGCGCGAAACCCGCAATGATCGGGCCAGCGCCGGCCGAATCGCGCCCGAGCTTCACGGCTCGCCCGGCCCGATCCGCTCCGCCCCCGCGATTGGCGACGGCTTGGCCGCCGCTGGCACTGCGGGTTCCGCCCGCAGACCAAGCGTGATGAGCAGCGACGATGACACATAGATCGACGAATAAGTGCCGACCACCACGCCCAAAATCATCGCGGCGGTAAAGGCGCGCAGCACATGCCCGCCGAAAATCAGCAATGCGACCAGCGCAAGCAAAATGGTGAGCGAGGTCATCACCGTACGCGGCAGCGTTTCATTGACGGACAAGTCGACAATCTCGCGCATCTCCATCTTGCGATAACGGCGCATATTTTCGCGGATGCGATCGTCGATCACGATCTTGTCGTTGATCGAATAACCGATGATGGTCAGCACCGCCGCCACAATATTGAGGTCGAACTCAAATTGCGTGATCGCAAAGAAGCCGAGCGTCATCAGCACGTCGTGGACAATCGCGACGACCGTTGACACGCCAAACTGCCACTCGAACCGCAAAATCGCAAACAAGCCAATGCCGAGCACCGCCAGCGCAACCGCCAACATCCCCTTCCAGATCAGCTCGTTCGACACCTTGCCCGACACCGCATCCTGTTTCGAAAAGCGCGCGTCGGGGAATTTCGCGGTGATTGCGGCCTGCACCTTCTTCACAACCGCTTCGGTGGCGCCCTTGTCCTGACTTTCGGGCGGGGGCAGGCGGATCGACACGGTCTTGCCATCGCCGTAGGGTTGCAGCCGCACTTCGCCCAGCCCCAGATCATCGACGGTCTTGCGCAGCGTTTCGATCGCAGGGGGATTGGCGAACTTCTCCTCGATCGTCAGCCCGCCGACAAAATCGACGCCCAGGTTGAGCCGGAAAAGCACCACGCAAATAATCGCCGCAATCGACAACAGCGTCGTCAGCCCAAACGCCCAATAGCGCAACTGGACAAAGGGAAGATTGGTATTGTCGGGGACAAGTTTCAAAAGCCGCATCGGAATTCGCCTACCAATCAGATGTTCAGCGTCGCCGGGCGCACCCGCCGCAACCACAGCACGACCAACATTCGCGTAAAGACGACGGCGGTGAACACCGACGTCACAATGCCGATCAACAACACCACGGCAAAGCCCTTCACCGGCCCCGATCCCAAAAGCAGCATGATGACGCCTGAAATCGCGTGGGTCACATTTGCCTCAAAAATTGTGCGGCTTGCCTCCTTATAACCAAGCTCGACCGATTGGAGGACACTGCGCCCGCGCCGCTGTTCCTCGCGGATGCGCTCGTTGATCAGCACGTTTGCGTCGACCGCCGTGCCGATGGTCAACACGAACCCGGCAATCCCCGGCAGCGTCAGCGTGCCGCCAATCACCGCCAGCACACCCAGGATAATCAGCACGTTAATGACCACCGCGATATTCGCATAGACGCCAAAGCGGCCATAGGTGACCAGCATGAACACAATCACCGCCACCGTCGCGATGATCGACGCGGTGATACCGGCGCGAATCGAATCCGCCCCCAGCTCGGGGCCAACGGTGCGCTCCTCCACCACCCGCAGCGCAACCGGCAGCTTGCCCGAACTGAGCGCGATGGCCAGCTCATTGGCGGACTGGACGGTGAACGACCCCTCGATATACCCCGAACCACCCAGAATCGCGGTGTTGATGCGCGGCGCCGAGATCACCTGATCATCGACGACGACCGCAAAACGCTTGCCGACATTGTCCTGTGTCACTTTTGCAAATTTGCGCCCGCCCTCGGTATTGAACCCGAATTCGACGATCGGCGAATTGTCCTCCTGCTTATACGCCTGCCGCGCGGTCAGCAGTTGGTCGCCGGTGATGATCGCGCGGCGCTGCACCACGATCTTCGCGCCCGGCCCGCCCTCTGGATAAGCGAGCGCCTGCGTGCCAGGGGGCAGGATGCCTCCTTCGGCATAGGGGACTTCGGCGACCATCTTGAACTCAAGCTTGGCGGTCTTGCCCAGCAAGTCCTTCAGCGCTTGCGGATCCTTCAGGCCCGGTACCTGCACGACGATGCGGTTGGTGCCCTGACGGATGATGGTCGGCTCGCGCGTGCCCAGCTTGTCGATGCGGGTGCGCACCACGTCGGTCGCGGTCTCCATGGCATCGTTGATCGCTTGCGCGGTGCCCGCTTGCGTCGGCTGCATCACCACCCGCGTGGCATCGACGAACGACAAGTCCCAGTCGCGCTGCCCGGTCAGCCCCACCCCCGCGGTCAGCCGGTTGAGCCGCTCGCGCGCCGCCTCCAGCTGCGTCACATCGCGCAGGAGAAAGCTCAGCTTGCCGCCCTCTGTCGACACATCGCCAATCTGGATGCGCGGCGTGGCACTTCGCATTTCATTGACGATCTGCTCACGCATCGCCTCCACCCGGGCTTTCACCAGATCATCGGCATTGGCCTCCAGCAGCAAATAGCTGCCGCCCGCCAGGTCGAGCCCGAGGCTGACGCGCGGATGCGGGAAGCTGCCCCAGCGATCGGTGATACGTTCGGGGAGCAAAGTCGGCACCGCCAGCAGCATCAACGCCACCAGCAAGGCAATGATCGACGTGACTTTCCAGCGCGGGAAATCGAGCATGGTCCGGCTCAGTCGTTGGCGGGCTTGGTGGCGCCGCTGGGCGCGACGGCGGCGATCGTTGCCTTGACCACGCGGACGCGAACCCCTTGTGCGATTTCGATTTCGGCGACGCGATCATCAACCTTGGTCACTTTGCCGATGATGCCGCCAGCGGTAGTTACCTCATCGCCCTTCTTCACCGCATTGACCGCGTTCTGCAGCGCCTTCATCCGCTTTTGCTGCGGGCGGATCATCAGGAAGTAAAAGGCGACAAACACCAGGAACAGCGGCGCAAGGCCGATGATCTGGGCAGTGGCGTCGCCATTTGCGGCGCCAGCGGTCTGGGCAAAGGCAGGGGATGCGAACATGGGCGTCCTGATCGGGCTGGAATGGCGGCGCCGTTTTGGCCCGCCTGTCAAGCGCCGCGCGCTATCACGCGGATTGCCATTCTGCAACCAAGGACCGCAACGGGGCTTGCACCGCCCGCGCCACCCGCCTATGCGCCACCCTTCGGTCGGGACGTAGCGCAGCCTGGTAGCGCATCACACTGGGGGTGTGGGGGTCGCAGGTTCGAATCCTGTCGTCCCGACCAAAGTTCGCCACGCGGGCGCCCCAGCCCTCCGGCGAGCCTCCCCCTAAGCCGCGTCGCTCATCAACACACGCTGGCGGTATTCTGCGGGCGACAGGCCGACCACCTGGCGGAAGCGCGTTGAAAAATGCGCGTGCGTGGTAAAACCCGTCTGACGGGCGACATCGGCAATCGCGGTCGATTTGTGGCGTAACAATTCGCGCGCCAGCCCAATACGCTCCTGCACGACATAGGCATAGGGCGGCATGCCGGTCGCATCCTTGAACGCGCGGACGAAGTGATAGCGGCTATAGCCCGCGACCGCGGCCAATTGCTCAAGCGTGATCGGCTGGTCGATATGGTCGCGGATATAGGCGCGCACCCGGCGCACAACATGCGGCGCAAGCGACAGGCGGCGATATTGGCAAAACTCGCCGTCCCAGGTCGATGTCGCGGCCAGCCGCGCGAGCAACGCATCGAAATGGCTGTGGGCGGCAAGCGCCTCATCCCGATTACCGCGCAGCGCGATCAACCGCCCAAACAGCGCCGCCGCCTCGGGATCAGGCCGGCCGATCGTCTCGGCAAAACTGACCGAGCCGGGATCGCGATCATAGGCCTCCGCTACCAGCTTCGCGAAATATTGGGGGTCGACATAAAGATGCGTGAACCCAATCGGCCCATCGGTCTGCCAGTGATAAACGCTGCCCGCCTCCACCGTGGTGATCGACTCGCGTTGCGCCTCGACAACGCGACGGCCGCCCGCGCCATCGCGCTGGACGCGCTTTGGCCCGATCTCATGAAGCACCACCATGTGATGATCGAGCGCGGGTTGTTGCATCACGGCATCGGTGCCCGACCATGATTGTAGAAAGCCGCCCGGCAAGATCATCGGCGCTGCTGCGGGCTGATCCGCCATGGACTGCGCCCAGCTCCGCCACAGCCGCGGATCAGTTAAGAACGGACGTTCTTGTGCAGTTACCATCGACCATCCCCCCGAAGCCACAATCGGAAATGGCGCGCCAATGCCCGTCGGTCAACCCGCGGAGACCAAGGGACAAAGGAGCAGGACTCCCGATCAATAAACGCGGACTAAGGTCGCTCATTTCGTGGCCGCACGGTCCAGCCCGGCTTATCGCTGCGGCGGATGCGGCTTGGCCCCGGCGTGCGGGTCACGCTGCCCATTGGCGTATTTCTGATCCTGGCGGCGGTGGATGGCACGGACAAAGCGGTTCAATCCTCGACAATCCGGCTGTGCTTGCCGGTGTCCGGCAGCGCGGCAAAGCCAATCGTCGCCACCGCGATGATCGCCGTCACATACCAGTAAAAGCCCGCCTCCAGCCCCGCTTGCTTGAACCAGAGCGCGGCATATTCCGCCGTCCCGCCGAAAATCGTGTTGCCGATCGCATAGGGGAGCGCAACGCCCAGCGTGCGGATCTCGGCCGGGAAAATCTCCGCCTTGATGAGTCCCGAAATCGAGGTGTAGGCGCTGAGCAACACCAGCGGCACCAGCGCGAGCGCAAACGCCGTCTCCCATGTCCGCGCCGCCGCCAGCGCGCTGAAAATCGGCACGGACACCAACATGCCGCCAATCCCGAACAGCAACAGCATCGGCTTGCGCCCAACCCGGTCCGACAGCGCGCCGAACAACGGCTGAAGCAGCATGAACACAATCAGCGTCGCGGTGGAAATTTCGGTCGCGGTCTGGCGCTCAAACCCGCTGGTGTTGACCAGAAATTTCTGAAGATAGGTCGTATAGGCATAAAAGGCGCATGACCCGCCACCGCTGATCGCGACCACGATCAGGAATTCGCGCGGATGCGCCCGCCACAGCGCTAATGCGCTCGACCGAACGCGGGCACCCAGCTTTTCAAACGCCGCCGTCTCGGCAAGCCCGCTGCGCAGCCAATACACCGCCAACGCCAGCACCGCGCCAATAACAAAGGCGATGCGCCAGCCCCATGCCTCCATCGCCGTCTCGCTCAGCACGCCGACGAGCAGCAAGGTGACGCCCGACGCCACCAATTGCCCACCAATCAGGGTAAAATACTGAAAGCTTGCCCAAAAACCACGGTCGCGCCGCGTCGCCATTTCAGAAAGATAGGTGGCGCTCGCCCCATACTCGCCGCCCACCGACAAGCCCTGCAACATGCGCGCGACGACCAGCAGTGCGGGCGCCAGCACGCCGGCCTGCGCGTAAGTCGGCGCGACCGCGATCAACAGCGAGCCCGCGCACATCAGCGCCACCGACAGCGCCAGCCCCGCCTTGCGCCCATGGGTATCGCCATAAACCCCCATCCAATAGGCGCCTATGGGCCGCATCAGAAAGCCGACCGCAAAAATCGCGGCCGCGCTCAGCAATTGCGCGGTCTGGTCGCTCTTGGGGAAAAAGCTCGGCGCGAAATAGATGGTCAGCACCGAATAGGCATACCAGTCATACCATTCGACCAGATTGCCCGCTGACCCTCCCAGGATCGACACAAACCGGTTGCGGGACAGGGGCGTGTGGGACAGGGGCGTGTGGGACGGGGGGGTGCGGGGTGCCGTGGTCATGCGCGCACCATGCCGATGCACGGGCCGAAGGGAAGCGGTTTGTATGTGCCTGTTGCTTGAGCCGGGCGCGATGATCGCGCATAGCCCGGCCATGCGCCCGGTTTTCCTCCTGATCCTATCTGTGATGATCGCGGTCGGCGGCTGTTCAGCGGTGGCACCGCCTCCGCCCGCGCGCCCCCTGCCCGCGCCCGTGCGTCCGGCACTGCCGGTTGCGACGCCGATGCCGCTGCCCGTCAGCGCACCTGCGTCCGCCTATCGCGGCGATTGGCGCGACTGGCCGATGAGCGCCGGGCTGTGGGTGTATCGCCGCGACGCGCGCGGGTCGATCGCGTTGTTTGGCGCGGCGGGGCGTGACGCGACGGTAACACTGCGCTGCGACCAGGCGGGCAAGCGGCTGTATCTGTCGCGCCAGGGGAGCATAAGTTCGGCAATCACCCTGCGCACCTCCAGCACAGCGCGCACGCTCGCTCCGTTGCCGACGGGGGGCACGCCGCCTTATGTCGCGATCGCGCTTTCGCCGGGCGATCCGCTGCTCGATGCGATCGGGCACAGCCGGGGTCGGTTTGTGATGGAACAACCCGGCACACCACCTTTGGTCATTCCGGCACGACCGGAAATCTTGCGCGTGGTGGAGGATTGCCGGGGCTGATTGGGCAGAGCGCACCAAACGGAACACCATTCTTTGCCGCAGACCCCCTTCTTTGCTGAAAATGAATTTTAAAACAAGTCTTGTATCGACGAATCACCTGATTCACTAAGGAGTCGCGCTCAGGCAGAGCGTGCCGTTTCAACTAGCGAAAGGAGGTGATCCGATGTCTCATGGTTCAGCAAGGGGGTCGGTTCAGTTCGTTCGGGGGACGCGCCGCTGATCCGCCGGGCCTGGCGGGGGATATTTCGCCCCAATCAACGCTAAGGCCCACAGGATTGGCGGTTCGCATGGTCTCCCGGGCTGGAGCATCCGGCCGCTGACCATGTCAGGAGGTTGCCGGGGAGGGGCGTGCGCTCCCCCCGGCAGCCTCTTTTCATTTGAAGCGTCGATGCACATGGCGCGGCTTGCCAGCGCGCCACGCGGCGCTAGGCTGAGCTCAAACGACTGGCACAGGGGGATTTGATGCGCGCTTTCATCTACGCCACGGTCATTGTCACCGCGATCATCGGCACCGCCACGGCGTCAGCCCAAACGACACCGCGCGTCGAGGAAGCGTCGATCACGGAGCTGCGCGCGATGATGGCCCGCGGGACGAGCAGCGCGGCGATCACCCGCGCCTATTTGGCCCGCATTGCCGCGATGGATCGCACGGGGCCGACATTGCGATCCGTGATTGCAGTCAACCCCGACGCCATCGCCCAGGCGCAGGCGGCCGACGCCCGGCGCAAGGCCGGCATGTCGCTTGGCCCGCTCGACGGGATTCCGATCCTTATCAAGGATAATATCGAAACGCTCGATCCCGTGGCGACGACCGCGGGCAGCCTGGCGCTGAAGGACAATGTCACCCGCCGCGATGCACCGGTGGTGGCGGAGCTGCGCCGGGCGGGTGCAGTCATCCTGGGCAAGACCAATTTGTCGGAATGGGCCAATATCCGCTCGAACAATTCAATCAGCGGGTGGAGCGCGGTCGGCGGGCAGGTGCGCAATCCCTATGCGCTTGACCGGACCCCCTGCGGCTCGTCCAGCGGATCGGGGGCGGCGATTGCGGCGAGCTTTGCCGCCGCCGCGCTTGGTACCGAAACCGACGGTTCGGTGGTGTGCCCATCGTCGATCAACGGGCTGGTCGGGCTGAAACCGACGATTGGCCTGGTCAGCCGCACCCATGTCGTGCCGATCAGCCATAGTCAGGATACGCCGGGTCCCATGGCGCGCAGCGTCATGGACACAGCGATCCTATTTTCGGCAATGATCGCGACTGACCCTGCCGACCCCGCGACAAAGGATGCAAGCGCGCATCGCGGTGATTACACGCGCACGCTCGCCACCGCGTCGCTCAAGGGGGTGCGGATCGCGGTGCTGCGACCGCGCATGGGTGATGGGCTGCGCACGTCCTATGAGGCGGCGCTTGACGTGCTTAAGGCGCAAGGAGCCGTGCTGGTCGAGGCAGAAGCGCCCAAGACCGACGGGCTGGGCGAGGCCGAGTTTGCGGTGTTGCTGAGTGAGTTGAAGGGCGATCTGAACGCCTATCTTGCCACCACGCCACCGGCGGTCAAAACCCGCACGCTCGCCGATGTCATTGCCTTTAACGAGGCGAACAAGGCCGCCGAAATGCCGTTTTTCGGGCAGGAGACCTTTATCGCGGCCGAGCGGACGCGCGGGCTGGACGATCCCGAATATCTCGGCGCGCGCGCCAAGTCCAAGCGCCTGGCTGGCGTCGAGGGGATCGACGCCTTGCTCGCCAAGGCGAATGCCTCGATCATCGTCGCGCCAAGCTATGGCCCCGGCTGGCTGATCGAGCCCGTTTACGGTGACCAATATCAGGGGCCATCGTCGAGCGAATTGCCCGCCGTCTCAGGCTATCCAAACCTCACCGTGCCGATGGGGCTGGTAAAGGGCATGCCCGTCGGCTTGTCGTTCATCGGCACCGCTTTCGCCGAGCAAAAGCTGCTGGAGGCGGGGTATGTCTATGAACAGGCTAGCCGCAAGCGCGTGCCGCCGCGATATCTGCTCACCGCCGATGTCGGGCCAGGCATGGACGGGGCGCGCTGAACCCGCGACCCTTGCGACAATTGCCAACCGATTGGTAACATCGGCGTGTTAGGCGCAGTGCCGATGACCAAGCCGATGCTGCTCGCCGAATTTGTGCAACTGCCGCCGGTGTATCGCACACGTCTGGTCGATGGGCTGGCGAGCGCGATTGACCCGGTTGCAAGCCGCGCCCGCGCCAGCCATCAATTTTTGCGTTACCAATGGTTTGCGGCGGCCCTTGCTGCTTATGGTGGTGCGGCGCGCACATTGGTGGTGGAGGACGAAAAAGGCCCGGTGATCGCGATGCCGCTGCTGGGCGTTGGCCCGCGGGCGCTGGGGGCTGCGACCGTGCCCGGATGCTATTGGCCGTTCCGCAGCTTCCCCAAGGTCGCCGGGCTCGACGCGACGGCATTTGAGGCACTCGCCGATGCTCTGTCACGCGCGGCCAATGTCGTGCGCCTTGGCCCGGTCTATGATGGCGACCCCGCCGCCACCGGGTTGGTCAAAGCAGCGCAGCGGCGCGGATGGACCGTGATCGACCGGTTCATCGCCGACAGTTATCTGCTCGATATGGCGGCCGAGGCGCAAAATGGCTGGCCGCGCAATTCGACACTGCGCAAGAATCGGTTTCACGAAAAGCATCTGGCCGAACATGGCGCGCTCGACTGGCGGTTTCTTGATGGTGCAGCGCTGGCCGAGGGCGGCTTTGACATGCTGGCCGCGGTTGAGGAAAAAAGCTGGATCGCCGCGCGCACCGATGGTCGCGACGCGAAGTTTACCGCGACCGGACACGGCGCGTTCTGGCGCACCGCCGCACAGGATCCGGTGCTGGCGGAAATGCTCCATGCGGCGCTGCTGACGATTGACGGCGCACCTGCGGCATTTTCGTTCGATCTGAATGTCGGCGCGCTCAAATATGCGATTGCCAACAGCTATGATCCCGCCGTTGGCAAGCATTCGCCCGGCAAGCTGCTATACTACCGTAACTTGATTGCCGCGATGGCGGACGGAATCACGACGGTCGATTGGGGCGCGGGCGACAGCGGTTACAAGCAAGTGATCGGCGCGGCCAAGGGGCCCGCAATCCGCGACTGGTTACTGGTTCGCCCTGGCGCAGCGGCACTGGCGGCGCGCGCGCTAGGCGGCTGGTGGCGCCGCAGCGGCCAGGGCTAAACCGACCGCCACCGCAGCGACCAAATGACGCGCTTGATCGCATCGACTGGGAAACAGCCAGAAAGGAACCGGTGGCGGAGACGGAGGGATTCGAACCCTCGGTACCGCTAATCGCAGTACGGCGGTTTAGCAAACCGCTGGTTTCAGCCACTCACCCACGTCTCCGGTTGCATGGCAAGCGGCGGCTATAGCCGCGACCTGCGACTGCTTCAACCACGACTTCGATTCGAACCAGCGCAAAATCGACTCAGGTCGCCGCCACACGCTTGCGACCGGCCGGAATATATCGATACCCTAACACGTTAGATGCAGACGACAGTCGGCAAAGGATAGCTATGATGTTGAAATTGATGCGACGCAGTGCGCTCGCCCCGATGATCGCACTTACGCTGGCAATCGGCGCTGGCACCGCCGCTGTGCCGCAGGTGCGCACCGTGGATCCGAACAGCGCCATCGACGCCGATCTGCGCCAGGCGCCACCGGCGCCCCGCACCGCCACGCCGGGTCCGGCGGATCGGCCGCGCTATGACAATGAAGCAGCCGCTCCGGCTGCGGCCCCCGCGCCCACGGCGGCAAGCACTGATCGCGCAACCGGCACGACATCGGCGGCGGCGACCTATCAGCGAAAGGATTTGCTCAGCGCGGGGGAGCGCGTGTTCGGCAAAGGTGCGCAGGGGCTCGCCGGGATTCTCGAAAAAATCCTGCGCGATCAGGGCGAACCCAATGCCTATATCGCCGGGCGTGAAGCATCGGGCGCTGTGGTTGTTGGCCTGCGCTATGGTTCAGGGATTTTGTCGCACCGGGTAGAGGGCGATCGGCCAATTTACTGGACGGGACCATCGGTGGGCTTTGACCTTGGCGGGAATGCGTCAAAGGTGTTCGTGCTGGTGTATAACCTTTACGACACGCAGGAAATTTACAAGCGCTACCCAGAAGGCGAAGGGCATCTCTATTTTGTGGGCGGCTTTTCGGCGACCTATTTGCGGCGCGGTGACAAGGTGCTGATCCCCATCCGGCTGGGCGTTGGTGCGCGTGCGGGCGTGAACATCGGCTATATGAAGTTCAGCGAAAAGGCGCGCTGGCTGCCGTTTTGATCCCGGCACGCGCTGGCTTTCGCGTGCTGCTTGCGCTGGCCTATGGCGCGGCGGGGGTAGCGCATTTGCGCGCGCCCGCCGGGTTTCTGGCGATCACGCCCGATTGGGTGCCCGCGCCCGCGCTGGTGATTGCGGTAACCGGATGGTGCGAGATTACGGGGGCGGTGGGCTTGCTCGTGCCGCGGCTGCGCTGGTGGGCGGGGGTCGCGCTTGCCGCCTATGCGGTGTGCGTCTTTCCCGCCAACATCAAACACGCGGTCGATGCCGTCCCGATCGGCGGCGTGGTGCTTGGCCCCGACTATCATGTTCCGCGCCTATTGTTGCAGCCGATGCTGGTGTGGTGGGCGCTTTGGGCGGGCGGGGTAACCGACTGGCCGTGGCGCCGTCGCCCACGCGCCGCCCCCTAATCCTCCAGCCGCCATCCCAGCGTCTGCCCGGCGTGGAACGGAACAATCGCGCCCCCCTCGCCAAGCGGCAATTGATCGGGCACGACCGTCGCCACGCGCGCGAGCGTGATCCGCTCTTCATTCAGCGGCAGGCCGTAAAAGCGCGGGCCGAATTCGCTTGCAAATCCTTCCAGCTTGTCGAGCGCGCCCGCTGCTTCGAATAGGGCAGCATAGCTCTCGATCGCAAAGGGCGCGTTGAAGATCCCCGCACAGCCGCACGCCGATTCCTTGGCGGATACGGCATGGGGCGCGCTGTCGGTGCCGAGGAAGAACTTGGGATCGCCCGATGTCGCCGCCGCGCACAGCGCGCGCCGGTGCTGTTCGCGCTTGGCGACCGGCAGGCAATAAGCGTGCGGCCTGATCCCGCCATCGAACATCGCGTTGCGGTTAATGTGGAGGTGCTGCGGCGTGATGGTGGCGGCGACGCACGGCCCGCTCGCCTGCACAAACGCAACCGCGTCGGCGGTGGTGATATGTTCGAGCACAATCTTGAGCGCCGGAAAGTCGGCAACCAGCGGGCGCAGCACCCGCTCGATAAACACGGCCTCGCGGTCGAAGATATCGACCTCGGGATCGGTCACTTCACCATGGATCAAGAGCGGCATCCCAATCCGTTCCATCGCGGCCAGCACCGGGGCGAGCGCGGCGATGTTGGTCACACCATGCGCGCTGCCCGTGGTTGCATGCGCGGGGTAGAGCTTGCACGCGGTGAACACCCCCTCCGCGTGGCCGCGCGCCACCTCGTCCGGGTCGGTTGAGTCCGTGAGGTAGCACGTCATCAGCGGTGTAAAGCGCGCGCCCGGTGGCAACGCGGCGAGAATGCGCGCACGATAGGCCGCGGCCTCGGCGGCGCGGGTGATGGGCGGCGATAAATTGGGCATCACGATCGCGCGCGCGAACTGTCGTGCGGTATACCCCACGACAGCCGCGAGCACCGGCCCGTCGCGCAGGTGGACATGCCAGTCATCGGGGCGGCGGATCGTAAGTCGGTCGGCAAAAGCTGCGCGGGGGGCTTGGGATTCCATGATCCCCGTCCTAGCTATCAGTGATGAGCGAAGCCACCCCCCCGACGATGCTTGCCGACCGGGCCGTGTTGCGGATCAGCGGCGATGATCCGCGCGGCTTCCTGCAAGGGCTGGTGACCCAAGACCTCGCTCAGGTCACATCGGGGCAGCCGCAATGGGCCGCGCTGCTTACACCGCAGGGCAAGGTGCTGTTCGATTTCCTGCTCTGGGCGCAGGACGATGCGGTGCTGATCGATTGCGAAGCGTCGCAGGCAGTCGCGCTCGCGCGTCGACTGGCGCTCTATCGGTTGCGGCGGGCGATCACGATCGAACAGCCGGCGCTGACGGTCCACTGGTCACAGAGCGCTGGTGACGGCATGGCTGATCCGCGACTGAGCGCGTTGGGCCAGCGCTGGATCGGGGCGGCGCGCCCCGGCGACGCCGCCTCACGCTGGCGCGCGCACCGGCTATCGCTGGGGGTAGTCGAGGGGGTGAGCGAGCTGGGCAGCGGCGAGACTTTGTGGCTGGAGGCCAATGCCCGCGAGCTGAACGGGGTCAGCTTTACCAAGGGCTGCTATGTCGGGCAGGAAAATACCGCGCGGATGCACCACCGCGCAAAGGTCAATCGCCGCCTGGTGGTCGCGCCGCTCGGCCCGATGAGCGACCGCACACGCGCGAGCTATCCGGACCTTGGTTTGATGGTCGAGCTGCGTCGGGTGGAGGCCTTGGGCGATGCGCTGCGGCCCGCATGGCTGGTCGCTGCGTTGACAGGCGAGCCTGGGGCGGTGGACTGACCCGATCCGGGGCAGGCCTTTCGCCCGCCCGCCACTCTCGAGAGCCGTGCCACGCCGCAACCGTGCGGATCGATCACGATCGCCGCGGACACCAGAGGAAAGGCCCGGCAACGAAAAAGGGAGGCCGACTTGCGCCGACCTCCCCTTAACTTCCATGGCCTAGGGCTTAGTTGCCCGAACCCGGACCATAAGTGATTTCCACGCGACGGTTCTGGACTTCACGGACGCCGTCCGCAGTCTGAACGCGCAGCTTGCTGGGGTCTTCACCAAAGGCTTGCGTGGTCATCACGCCTTCTGGGATCGAACGCGACCCCATATAGGCCTTGACCGCATCGGCGCGGCGCTGCGACAGTCCAACGTTATACTTCGGATTGCCCGAACGGTCAGCAAAGCCCGCCAGCATCACCTGTGCATTGCCGCAATTCTGATAGGCCGCGACTGCGTTGTCGAGGATCGACGCGGCTTCCGGCGTGATGTCCGACTTGTTGTGGTCGAAGAACACGATGAACGGACCCGGCGAGCACACTGCAGCCGGTGGTGGCGGTGGTGGCGGCGGCGGAGGAAGTGGCGGTGGTGGGAACCCCTGGCAAAAACATACGCCAATGCCATCGAAGAACAAATTCA
>DHHS01000206.1 GCA_002403415.1 Sphingomonas sp. UBA4766
TATTATGCTGACCGGCTAAACCAATTGCCGCTGGGGTTGATCGGCATTGGGCTGGGCACGGTGTTGCTGCCCACCATCGCTCGCCAACTGGGCGGCGGCGATGAAGCGGCGGCGATGGAGACCCAGAATCGCGGGCTGGAACTGGCGCTGTTCTTTACGCTCCCCGCCACCGTCGCGCTGATCGTGTGCGGCGTGCCGATTACCGCGGCGCTGTTTCAGCATGGCAAGTTCACCGCGCTCGACACGCAGTTCACCGCCCAAGCGCTCGCCGCGTTTTCGGCCGGGTTGCCGTCCTATATCCTGGTCAAGGTGCTGACACCGGGCTTTTACGCGCGGCAAGACACCAAAACGCCGGTGCGCTTTGCGACCATCACGATTGGGCTGAACATCGCTTTCAACCTCGCGCTGATCGTGCCGCTCAGGCATATGGGGCCACCGCTGGCGACCGCGCTGTCGAGCACGGCCAATGTCGCGCTGCTATACTGGATGCTGCGCAGGCGCGGGCATTTTGTGCCCGATGCCCGGTTAAAGCGCCGCGCGGTTCGACTCGCGGGCGCGGCGGTGCTGATGGGCAGCACGATGTGGTTTTTGAACGATCGTTTCACACCTTATACAACCGGTGCGGGGATCACGCGGTGGGTCGCGATGCTGGTGCTCGTGGGCGTTGGCGGCACGGTTTATGGTGTCGCGTGTCTGCTGCTGCGCGCCTATTTGCCGTCGGACCTGCGCGCGATGTTGCGGCCGCGCCGCAAATCTGCGTGAAGCATCGAGTGCCAGTCTCTCAATCCTGGGGTAGTTTTCATGCGCGTCGTCTCCGGCATTCAGCCCACCGGTAATCTCCACCTCGGCAATTATCTGGGTGCGATCAAACAATGGGTCGCGATGCAGAATGAGGTTGCCAGCGCGGGCGGGATCAGCCTGTTTTTCCTTGCCGATCTCCACGCGCTGACCCAGCCGGTGGTGCCCGGGCAGCTCGCCGCAAACACGGTGGAGATGGCGGCCGCTCTGCTCGCGTGTGGCATCGATCCGGCCAAGTCGGTGCTTTTCAATCAGGCGCGCGTCCCTGCGCACAGCGAGCTGGCCTGGATCCTGAACGGCACCGCGCGCATGGGCTGGCTCAACCGCATGACTCAGTGGAAGGACAAGGCGGGCAAGGATGGCGCCGGGCAAAGCGTCGGCTATTTCGGCTATCCCGTGCTGCAGGCCGCCGATGTGTTGCTCTACAAGGCCAGCCATGTGCCGGTGGGCGAGGACCAGAAACAGCATCTTGAGCTGGCGCGCGACATCGCGACCAAGTTCAACACCGATTTTGCGGTTGACCTGTTCCCGCTTCCCGAACCGATGGTGAGCAAGGCAGCGCCGCGCATTATGAGCCTGCGCGACGCCAGCGCCAAAATGTCGAAATCCGACCCGTCCGATCAATCGCGCATCAACCTGACCGACAGCGACGATGCGATTGTGCAAAAGCTGAAAAAAGCCAAGACCGATGCCGAACCGCTTCCCGCGACCTTCGCCGAGCTGGCGAACCGGGCGGAGGCACGCAATCTGGTGACGATCTATGCCGCCCTTGCCGATTGGTCGACCGACGATGTGATGCGCGAGTTTGGCGGGCGCGGCTTTGGTCAGTTCAAGCCCGCGCTGGCCGATCTCGCAGTAGCAAAGCTTGCGCCCATTCGCGCGGCGCTGGCGATCATGCTGGGCGACCGGGGTGCGGTAAGCGATGCGCTGGTCGCGGGGGCCGCCCGCGCATCCGCCCTTGCCGAGCCAACGCTTGCGGAGGTTCAGCGCGCCATTGGCTTGCAGATTTAGGGCGCGCGCCCAAAAAACACTGCCCGTTCAAGCGATGTTCAGCTATAAAGTCGCACTTTGTCGTTAAGGCCGATTGTGCCGCCCAATAGTGCCCCGTCGTCACCGCGTAAAAAAAGGTGTTCGTATGAAAAAATCGCTGATTGCCGCCGCTTCCCTGATCGCCCTTGCGGGATGTGCCGAGAATTTTTCGGCCCGCGTGTCGCGGTTCCAGGCACTGCCCCCCGCCACGGGGCAGAGCTTTGTCATTCAGGCCACCGATCAGCGGCTTCAGGGCGGGTTGGAGTTCGGCCAATATGCCCGGCTGGTGACGACCGAGCTGGTGCGCCAGGGGTATCAACCCGCCGCCGACCCGGCGCGCGCCGACCTGGTCGTGAAGCTGGCCTATTCGGTCGATAACGGTCGGGAAAAGATCGTGTCCTCGCCTGGCTTTGGCTATGGCGGTTTCGGCTATGGCGGCTTTGGCCGGTTCGGCGGCTTTTATGGTCGCCGCTTTGTCTACGGCTTCAACGATCCGTTCCTTTATGGCGGTTTCGGCGGCTTTGGCGGCGGCTATACCGATGTGCGCAGCTATACCGTATTCAACAGCGCGCTCGAACTTCAGATTGAACGCACCGACAATGGCCAACGCGTGTTTGAAGGAACCGCACGGGCACAGTCGCGCGACGATAATCTAACGTATCTGGTTCCAAACCTGATCGAAGCGATGTTCACCGGCTTTCCCGGCAATTCCGGGCAAACGCTGAACATTACCATCGCGCCCGACAAAAAGAACAAGGGCTGATACGAACTGCGATTGCCGACCCGAACAACCCGGCGCGCCCCGCATGCGCCGGGTTTAGCCATTATGACGCGCAGCGCGCCTATGCTTCCAGATCGCGCATCAGCGAGCGCACGGCGGTGTCGACGTCGCCGTCGGTGCCGCGCAATTCCTCAATCCGGCGCACCGCATGAATCACGGTCGAGTGATCGCGCCCGCCAAATTTGCGGCCAATCTCCGGCAAAGAGCGCGTCGTCAGCCGCTTGGCCAGATACATCGCGATTTGCCGCGGCCGCGCCACGACGCGCGCGCGCCGCGCCGAAACCAGATCAAGCGGCTTTAACTCGAAATAGCTCGACACCGCGCGTTGAATCTCGTCGATCGTGATGCGCTTTTGCGCCCCGCGCAGCAATTCGCCGAGCGTTGCGTGGGTAAAGTCCAGATCGATCGCCTCATCTGTCAATTGCGCATAGGCGACCAGCCGGTTCAGCGCGCCTTCCAGCTCGCGGATGTTGTTGGTCAGTCGCCCCGCAAGCAGCGCCAGCACGTCGTCGGGCACATGGGCGTCATCCATGTCCGCCAGCTTGCGGTCGAGGATCGCCCGCCGCAGTGTCAGGTCGGCAGGCTTGATATCGGCGACGAACCCGCTGGCAAACCGCGACACGATCCGCGCCTCGACCCCCTCCAACGCCTGCGGAGCGCGATCAGCCGTCACGACCAGCCGCTTGCCCGCGCCCATCACTTCGTTGATCGTGTGGAAAAACTCCTCTTGTGTCGCATCCTTGCCGGCAATGAACTGCAGATCGTCAATCATCAGCAGATCGGCCGAACGCAGCCGCGCCTTGAAGCTGAACGTATCGCGCGCGCGCATCGCTTGGATAAATTCGAACATGAAGCGTTCGGCTGACATCATGATAATCGTCGCCTCCGGCACCGCGGCCAAATAGGCAGCGCCGATCGCGTGCATCAGATGGGTTTTGCCCATGCCGGTCGCGCCGTGCAGGAACAATGGGGTAAAACGCGGCGTGCCCGCCTGCGCCAAGGCCTGTGCCGCATTGGCCGCGACGCGATTCGAGGCGTCAACGACAAAGCGATCAAAGGTGAATCGCGAATCAAACGTCGGGCGCGCACTCTGCGGCACCGCGGGCGCAGGCGTGGCGGCAACCGGTTCGGCCTTGATCGTGCATAGCGCCGTTGCCGCGCTCACCGTTTCGATCACGACCTGCTGGATGCCAGGGACAAGCGCGCGAAACTCATGGGTCAGGCGCTCGCCATAATTGTTGCGCACCCAATTGGTCATGAAGGCAGACGGCAAGGCCAAACGCACAATGTCGGTTTCATCCGTTTCGATGAGCGTCATGGGCTTCAACCACTGATCGAACAGCCGACCGCCGGCCGAATCGCGCAAACCATGGCGAATCCGAGTCCAGGCCCGCGCCACGTCAGATATTCTTGCTACCCCCGCCAAACCCACACTCGCCACGCAATCGCCTCCTACCGCCGAATCAAGAGCTTCGACGTCATATTTTTGACCGACACACACTTCCCCCAGCGCGGAATCGCATCCGCTCTGACCACGAGATTATTCCAGAGGCCACCACAGGAAGTTTGCAGCGGCGAGGGCCAATTATGAAGACCTGCGCGAGTCGATCAAGCGGCTTATGTCAAGAATTTGAAATAAACCGGATTGACTCACCAAGGGCCGCAGAAACGCGTTGTTTTGTAATTAAGTAATTGATTTTTGCTGGTAATATTTACGTCACCAAAATGCAATGATCGCGAATCGCGGTGAATCCATGATTTTCAAACATCGGGTATGGATCGTTAACCATGCCCGTGCGGCACCGAGATAGACCAAGGATCAACGCGCCAAAAAACCCGCTGAAAAAACTCCAGCGGGTCGGGAAATCCCTTTATTTCAGCGCGAAAAACGCCAAACGCCAATCAGGCAAGTGCGGCGAATCGCTTGGTAAGGCGCGCGAACTTGCGTGCCGCCGTATTCTTGTGGAGCACGCCCTTGGCGACGCCCCGCGCCAGCTCGGGCTGCATTGCCGCAAGCGCGATCTGTGCCGCTGCCTTGTCACCCGATTCGAGTGCAGCCTCTGCCTTTTTCACAAAAGTGCGGATGCGGCTGACCCGATTCGTGTTGATCGCGGCGCGACGGTCATTGCGCCGAATCCGCTTTTTCGCTTGTGGCGTGTTCGCCATGAATTGCCTCGAACCTTTGCTGAAACTGACGAAGGGGCGCCCGTGTCATCGGACCACCCGGAAGGCGGCGCTCTTAACGAGCGAAGCGCCCGCCGTCAACGCCGTGCAGCGCCCTTCATGCCAATGGCTGACAATTGGCGCACCAAAAGGTCGATCGCCCGCCCTCGGCCCGGCGCTGCACCGGCGCGCCGCACGTATCGCATGCCGCCCCGGCCCGACCGTAACCCCGCCATTGCTTCGAAAAATAGC
>DHHS01000148.1:0-592 GCA_002403415.1 Sphingomonas sp. UBA4766
TCGAGCACGACGGCATCCTCGGCGGGGAGCTGGCGAACGGCGCTGCACCATGGCACCACGCCCAGTCCGGACCAGCCTGTGCGCTGCGCAATTTCTGCGTAACCCGTATCGAACAGGCGCACATCGCCGCGAAATTTGTTGATGAGGAACCCGCGGATCATTGCCGCATCCGCCGGATCGAGCACCGCCTTGGTGCCGACGAGCGACGCGATCACCCCACCCCGGTCAATATCGCCTACCAGCACCACCGGCACGCCCGCCGCGCGGGCAAAGCCCATATTGGCGACATCGCCTGCGCGCAGGTTAATCTCTGCCGGGCTGCCCGCTCCCTCGACGATCATCAGATCGACCCCGGCGCGCAACCGGTGCCAGCTTTCGAGAATCGCCACCAGCCAGTCGGCGCGGCGCAGCCTATAGTCGGCCGCGCACAGCGATCCCGCAACCTGGCCATGGATGACCACCTGCGCGCCGGTGTCCGATTGCGGCTTGATCAGGATGGGGTTCATGTCGGTGGTTGGCGGCACGCGACACGCGATTGCCTGCAATGCCTGCGCGCGGCCAATCTCGCCGCCCGCCGCAACAGCGGCATTAT
>DHHS01000148.1:909-2193 GCA_002403415.1 Sphingomonas sp. UBA4766
CATGTTCTGCGGCTTGAACGGGCGCACCGTCAGCCCGCGATTGGCGAAAAGGCGGCAAAGCCCGGCGACCAGCACCGACTTGCCAACATCAGAGCCGGTGCCCTGCAACATCACCGCAGCCATGCAACACCCCCAACCATCACCCAAAGCAACAGGCAGGCGCGGCGGTAAATCCAAAGCGCGCGGGCGAGGTCTGCCGCCTCTGGCATCGCCCCGTCGCCCAACCATGCGCGCGCCGCTGCTTCGCCGTCATAGCGGACCGGTCCGCCCAACCGGCGGCCCAGCGCGCCCGCCATTGCTGCCTCTGGCCAGCCACCATTGGGCGAGGCGTGGTGGCGGGCATCGCGTACCATCGTGCGAAAGCCGCCGCCGCCCGCCGCCGCGATCATCAGCCCTGAGAGCCGCGCAGGCACCCAGTTGACGACATCGTCGCTGCGCGCCGCTGCCCAACCGAACCAGCGGTAGCGATCGTCGCGGTGGCCGATCATCGAATCGGCGGTGTTGATCGCCTTGCACGCCAGCAAACCGGGCAACCCAGCGACCAGAAACCAGAATGCCGGCGCGACCACCCCGTCGCAAAAGCTTTCCGCCAGGCTTTCGGTCGCCGCCAGCGCGACGCCCGCTTCGTCCAGCGTGTCTGTGTCACGCCCGACGATCCGCGCAACGGCGCCGCGTGCTGCGATCAGGTCACCGGCGAGCAGCGGACCGGCAACTGCGCGGACATGGTCGTCAAGGCTGCGCTGGGCAAAGCCGGTGGTCGCGACCAACATGACCGCAGCCACGCCCCAACCCCCTCTCGCCAGCGTTTCCATCCCCCACCCGATCACCCCCGCGCCGATGATGAGCACAACCACAACGCCCCCGCCCATCGCCCGGCGCCGCACTGGTCCACCCCGATTGCCGCCTCGCTCCAATGCTGCGATCCCCGCACCGATCCACGTGACGGGGTGGCCGATCGCGGCGAACAGCGCGGCCGGATAACCGATTGCAGCCTCACCGATCAGCGCCAGCAGCAATTGCTCGGGCCGCGCCAGTGTCACCGCGCTGCCCGGCCGGTTGAGACCAGCACCGGCTGGCCACTTGCGGTCACGACCCGTTCAACCACGACGCCATAGGTGGCGCGAATAAGGTCGGGCGTCAGCACAGCGGCGGGCTCTCCCTGGGCAATCACGCGACCCTCGCCGAGTAGCAACACGTGATCCGCAATCCGAAACGCGTGGTTCAGATCGTGCAGCACGACCACTACTCCCGCCCCGTCACGCGCCGCCGCGCGCAGACAATCGA
>DHHS01000148.1:2459-2944 GCA_002403415.1 Sphingomonas sp. UBA4766
CAGCACGCCCACTACCCCCGCCCCGTCACGCGCGGCCGCGCGCAGACAATCGAGCGCGTCATGCTGATGCGCGGGATCAAGATTGGCGAGCGGCTCGTCGGCGAGCAGCCATTCCGGTTCGCCCGCCAGCACACGGGCGAGCAGGACACGCGCCCGCTCGCCCCCTGACAGGGCAGAAACAGGCCGTCGCGCGAATTGCACGACATCGGTTGCGGCCATGGCGCGCGCCACCGCTACCCGGTCCGCCGCTGTCTCACCCCAGCGGAGCCGATGCGGATAGCGGCCGAGCCCGACGAGCGTGGCCACATCGACATCCCAATGCACATCGGCGACTTGCGGCAACAGACCGATACGCCGGGCCAAGGCGCGCGGCGACAGGCTGGCACGCGGCTGACCGTTCAGCAGCACGCGGCCGCCCTCCGCCGACCGCAGGCCAGCAAGACAGGCGAGCAGCGTCGATTTGCCCGCGCCTGATGGCGCCACCA
>DHHS01000088.1 GCA_002403415.1 Sphingomonas sp. UBA4766
AGTGATCCCGGGGAAGTTCGCAGCTCGATCGGTGCCATTAACACGGTGTTTCGCGGTGAGAATGGCGCACTTCAGGGTACCAATACGGATCCGGCAGGGTTTTACGCGCCGCTGGCCGATACCGATTTGGCGGGGAAGCCGGTGGTGGTGATTGGGTCGGGTGGAGCGGCTTGCGCAGTGTTGTTTGCGCTCGCGCGAATGGCGGTTGGCCCGGTCACGGTGCAGGCGCGCAGCCCGCTTAAAGCCGCCGCACTGCTCAGCCGGTTCGGCTTGAAAGGAGAAGCAAAGCCAATCGCGACCACCCTGCCGCCAGCGAGTTTGTTGGTTAATGCCAGCGCACTCGGCATGGCTGGGCAAGCCCCGCTGGAACTTGATCTCGCACCGCTGCCCGATGACGCGATTGTCTATGACATTGTTTACGCACCACTTGAGACGCCGTTGCTGGAACAGGCGGCGGCGCGCGGGTTGGCGATCATTGATGGGCTGGAAATGCTCGTTGGGCAGGCGGCAATTGCATTTGAGCTGTTCTTCGGTGTGGCACCCTCGCGCGATCGGGATGCGGCGCTGCGGGATTTGCTGGTCCAATGATAAGGCTTGGGCTGACCGGCTCCATCGGGATGGGCAAATCAACCGTTGCCGCGATGTTCGCCGATGAAGGGGTGCCGGTGTTCGACGCCGATGCAACGGTTCATGCGTTGCAGGGTCCACATGGTGCGCTGGTCCCGGCGATTGAACACGCGTTTCCCGGCACAACAACGGAAAATGGTGTCGATCGTGCGAAGCTTGGCGCCTTGGTGCTCAATGACTCGGCTGCGATCGCTCGGCTGGAGGCGATTGTGCATCCTGCGGTGGGTGCGGCGCGCGCGGCGTTTATTGCGCGGCATCGTGCGGCGCCCCTCGTTGTGCTTGACGTACCCTTGCTGTTCGAAACGGGGGGCAACGCGCAGGTCGACAAGGTTGCGGTGGTATCCGCCGCGCCCGAGGTGCAGCGCAAGCGCGTGCTTGCCCGGCCCGGACAGAGTGCTGCGAAGTTTGAGGCGATCCTCGCTCGACAATTGCCCGACGCTGACAAGCGGGCTCGGGCTGATTTCGTGATTGCAACCGATGTACCGCTTGATGCGACGCGCGCGACGGTGCGTGCGGTGATCGCTTGCCTCCTGGTCGATCTGAGGGGATAACGTTGGCAATGCGAGAGATTGTTTTTGATACCGAAACGACAGGGCTCAGTTTTTCCGGTGGTGATCGGCTGGTCGAAATCGGATGCATCGAACTTGTCAACCGGGTGCCAACCGGTAACAGCTTCCATGCTTATTTGAACCCTGATCGTCCGATGGCGGCTGAGGCATTTGCCGTGCACGGGCTGTCCGATGCATTTTTGGCGGACAAGGGACGATTTGCCGACCATGTCAACGAGTTATTGGCGTTTCTCGAAGACAGTCCGCTCGTAGCTCACAATGCTAGTTTTGACTTTGGTTTTCTGAACGGTGAGTTGAAATTGTGTGGGCGTGCAGCCGTTGATCTTGATCGGATGGTTGATACGTTGGCGATCGCGCGGGCGCGTTTGCCGGGCGCCAAACACTCGCTAGATGCCTTGTGCAGCCGATTCGGCGTGGACCGCAGCCACCGCGTGTTTCACGGCGCGCTGCTTGATGCGCAACTGCTAGCCCAAGTCTATGTCGAGTTGATGGGTGGTCGCCAGATCGGCTTTGCACTCGTGCAGGATGAGGCGGTATCTGCCCCGGTTTCGAATGCTCCCCCTGCGGTTCCAACAATAGCGCGCGCGCCACGGCAGTTCGCCCCAAGCGTTGAGGAAGCCGCTCGACACGCCGAATTTTTGACCACCATTACCGAACCCCTATGGACTACCGAGCCACGATAGGCAGTGGCGACTGTCCCGGCGGGCGAAGCGATCGATCGCGCGGAGTCCCGCGCTACGGATGGAGAAGGCTATGGATATTCGGCTCTCGGGTCATCAGGTTGATACCGGCGACGCGCTGCGCACTCATGTTACCGATCGGTTGCAACGCATTGCCGACAAATATTTTGCGCGCGCGCTGTCGGCGCATGTCACGTTGGGCAAGGGGCCACATGATGCCGGCTTTACCTGCGATATTGTCGCGCATGTCATGCACGCGGTGGTGCTGAAAGGCAGCAGCCGCGCGATGGACGCGCATAATGCGTTTGAAGGGGCGGCTGACAAGATCGAGAAACAGCTGCGCCGTTATGTCCGGCGATTAAAGGATCGCCAGACGGCCGCAGGCGCGCCGCCGCCGCTGGACGATGCTGGGTACACGTTGTTCGTCGAGCCCGAAGCTGAAGCTGAGCCTCAGGATTTCCCGCCCGTTATCGCCGAAATGCGTGTCGACGTGCCCAATGCCACCGTGTCGGATGCGGTAATGATGCTCGACCTGCGCAATACCAACGCGCTGTTGTTTTGTAACTCGGCGACAGGCGCGCATAACATGGTCTATCGGCGCGGGGATGGCACGATCGGCTGGGTTGAACCGAACCGAGAGCGGTAATGCTTTCACTTCGGCTTAATTGGCGCTAGAGGACGGCGCCTTACTCCGCGATTGCGGCGGCATTGGGCCGCGCCAGGAACCATATGATCCACTATAGTGATTTGTTGAAGCCGGGCACGGTGCTGGCGGGTGTTACGGTTACCAACAAAAAGGCATTGCTTAATCTGGTCGCGACGGTTGCAGCGCAGACGCACGATCTCGATGCCCGCGCGATTGTCGGGACACTGACCGAGCGCGAGCGGATTGGGTCAACCGGTTTTGGTAACGGCATTGCGATTCCGCATGGGCGGCTTGACGGATTGGATCGGATCGTTGGTCTGTTTGTCCATCTCCAGCATCCGATTGATTTTCAGGCGATTGACGAACTGCCGGTTGACCTGGTGTTCATGATGCTGTCGCCGATTGGCGCGGGCGCTGAACATCTGAAGGCGCTGGCCAATGTGTCGCGGCGGCTGCGCGACCCGGTGTTTGTGGCCAAGCTGCGCGGAGCGGGGTCGCCCGATGCGCTTTACGCGCTGTGGACGGGCGACGAATCGCGTGACCCTGCCTGACCGGCGCGGGGCCGCAGTTGGCGCGTCGGCGCATCACCGCGCGCTCGAAGCTCTTTACGCCGCAGCACCGATCAACCGCCTTTTTGACTCAACGCTCGAGATTGCGGGCCCGGGCGAAGCCCGAATCCGTTTCACTGTCGACGAGCGTTATTTCCATGCGGCGGGCGCCGCGCATGGCACTGCCTATTTCAAGATGCTCGATGATGCCGCCTTTTATGCGGCCAATACGCTGGTCAGCGACCGGTTTTTGCTGACAACGCAGTTCAATCTGCTGTTCACCCGCCCGCTGGCGTGCGGGCCAGCGGTGGCGGAGGGGCGCTGGATCAGTGGTCAGCGGCGCGTGCTGATTGCGGACGCGCGATTGCTCGACGAGAGTGGCGAGGAAGTGGCCCGCGGCACCGGCACGTTCATGCGCTCGCGCATGCCGCTCGCTTCGCTGCCTGGATACCGGGTGTGAGCACTGCCCGGGTGCCAACGCACATAATCGTTAGCGCGTTGCTCCGGCGGGTAAATGACGCGGGCGGGATGGCGGTGGTGCTGGCCCGCGGCGATGGCGATGCGGGTGGCGTGCTCATGCTGGTAAGCGAGCGAGGGCAGGATGTGCGCGCGCTGGAGCGGGGGATCGATGCCGCTGGGCGTGATGCGCTGATCGTCACTGCAGTCGTCGGTGACTCCGCTGCGGCTGATCCGCGCGCGATCACCGACTACTGGCAAAGGCGCCGCGCCCGAGACCCTGATTTATGGGTGGTTGAACTGGATATCGTGCAAGCCGAACGGTTCGCCGCGCAAATATTGAGTTTGGATTGACCCGTTAACTTCCCGTCGTCACAGGAGCCGTCCCTGAAACGCGTTGTGTCGGTCGATGTGCGATGTCGCTCGGTTACGCAGTCGGAGGGCCCGCCCGGGGCGCATGCAGGTATGCAGCGCGTCACCGCGCACCCGCCGCCCAGTATGAAGTTTGATGAAATATAACGTTCGACTTGCCGCTCTGGCGGCCCTCTTTGGCATTCCAGCCATGATTGCAGCCGGCGCGCCCGGCTTGGCACTGGAACTGGACAAGCCGCTTCCTTTGGCGCAACAACCGATGACATCGGCGCCGATTTTGCCACAGGCACCTGCTGCTAACGCGCCTTCCAAAGCGGAGGTGGACGAAACACCCTCCATTGATATCGTCGACGAAGCTCCGGTCGAGCCTCGTGTGAGCCTGGCAGCCTTGGTTGCGGCGCAAGCCATGCCAGCTGCACCGGATGACGCGCTGCGCTGCCTTGCTTCGGCGATTTTCCATGAGGCAAAGGGCGAGCCGATGACCGGCCAGCTGGCGGTCGCCCATGTCATTTTGAACCGTGCGCAGTCGGGGCGCTTCCCTGCGTCGGTTTGCGGGGTTGTCGCACAGCGTGGGCAATTCTCGTTCGTGCGTGGCGGGATCATTCCGTCGCCCGCGCTCCATAATGCCAGCTATCGCACGGCCATGGCTATTGCGCAGATCGCGGTTGAGAAGGCCTGGGTCAATCCGGTATCGGGCGCGCTGTTCTTTCATGCGACGCATGTGTCCCCCAATTGGGGCAAGCGGCGGGTCGCCGCGATTGGGCATCACATCTTTTATCGCTGAGCCGGGAAGGGGGGCGGCGCGGGCCGCTTCCTTTTGTTCCGTTAATGTTCTATGGCTGTCGTGATGGAGCCAGGTCCTGATTCCTTGCGCTATGCTGGCGCCGCCGTGCTATCTGCCGCCGATGTCGCACGCGGGGTCACGCGTATGTTGCTGCGTCATGACTTGACGGCGGTGGGCGAAGTCCCACTGGACGGCGGACGGCGTGCCGACCTGATGGCGATTGACGCGCGCGGGCAGATTGTCATTGTCGAGATAAAGATATCGCGCGCCGATTTGCTCGGCGATGCCAAATGGCCCGATTATCTGGCGCATTGCGATCGCTTTTTCTGGGCCGTCCCGATCGGATTCGACACAACACCGCTGGACGGTCCGGCGTTTTTGCCTGAGCGGACGGGGGTAATTGTCGCTGACCGCTATGATGCGTCGATCCTGCGTGAGGCGCATCGCGAGCCTATGCTCCCTGCCGCTCGGCGCCGCGAAACGTTGAGTTTTGCTCGTCGTGCCGCGCGTCGCCTCGCGCTCGCGCTCGATCC
>DHHS01000023.1 GCA_002403415.1 Sphingomonas sp. UBA4766
CAAATGTTCTGACGACGGACATACACATATTAGCGGTGCCTTTAAGGCATCCTCTCCTAATCAACTCCCAGCGGGTCGGCCTTGTGTCGGCCCGTGCTTTTTGCTCTGCCAGCACAAGAAACCCGCTACTGTCAGCAATCTTTTGCGTCCAGAAAATCATGTATGGCCTGATACACGCGGGCAAGTTGTTCAGGTTCAATGCAATAGGGGGGCATGACATAGACCGTATTGCCCAAGGGCCTCAGCAGCGCGCCTGACGCTCGCGCCGATGCCGCCAGTGCTCGTCCGATCTCTGACGTATAGCCGGGTGTGTCGACCGTGATGTCAAAGGCGGTAATGGTACCGATCTGCCGCTGCCCTGACATTCCGGAGCATGTGCTGAGTTTCGCGAGGGCAGATGTCTGTATTGCTGCAAGGCTGGCGATGCGATCGCGCACCGGTTCGGTGTTCCAAAGTCCCAGATTGGCATTGGCAGCTGCGCAAGCGATCGGATTTGCGGTGTAGCTGGAGGAATGGAAGAACATCCGTGCTCGGTCATCTGACCAGTGTGCATCGAAGATCGCATCGGTCGCCATCGTGACAGCCAAGGGCAGCGAACCGCCCGTCAGTCCCTTTGAAAGGCACAGGATATCAGGAACAATCCCGGCCTGTTCGCACGCGAGCAGGGTTCCGGTACGCCCCCAAGCGGTCATCACTTCATCGGCAATGAAAAGCACGTCATGGTGTCTGCAGATGGCGTGCATGTCCGAAAGCACTTGAGCCGGGTAGATCAACATCCCCCCGGCCCCCAGAATCAACGGCTCGACGATGAGGGCAGCAGGCGCTTCTTCGCGGCAAAAACGTTCGAGCGCGTCCAGCGTGTGCTGTTCTGCGCCTGCTGCTGGGAAAGGCAGAGTAGACACATCGAACAGCAGTTCTTCATACGCTCTGTTGAACACACCGCGTGCGCCGACCGACATGGTGCCGATTGTGTCGCCATGATAGCTGCGTTCCATCACGATAATCCGGTGGCGCGCTTCATCCCGGTTTTTCCAGTAACCCAGCGCCATTTTGAGCGCGACCTCGACACTCGTTGATCCGCTGTCTGAAAAGAAGACGCGGGTCAGCTCTGGCGGCATGATCTTTGTGAGCCCGCGCGCCAGCTCTTCGGCGGGTTCATGTGTGAAACCGGCAAAGATGATCTGATCCAGCTTGCCGGCTTGCTCGGCAATGGCTGCCATGATGCGCGGATGGCCATGGCCATGCGTCGTGACCCACCAGCTTGAAATCGCATCGATGAGCGGCGCGCCATCCTGCGGATACAGAAGGGTGCCTTGCGCACGGGCGATCAGCGGAAGCTCTTCCCTGAGACCATGCTGGGTAAAGGGATGCCAGACGGGCGAGCCGGGCATTACAGCAAATCCGTTCGGACAGACGCAGCAAAGGCTGAGTGAAGCCGTGGAGCATCCACCTTGTCAAGCAAGGGCAGTCGCCCCAAATGACGCGCCTTTCCGGAGGTGCAGATGGTCGCTTCGCTTGATAGGTTGGCGTCGCCGGAAAACAACACCCCATGCACGGCAATTCCGCGGGCGCGTAGTGCTTCCAAAGCCAGCAAGCTGTGATTGATCGTGCCGAGCTGCGTGCGTGCGACCAGAATGACAGGCAGGCCCCAACGCTTGAACATGTCTGCATAGAGCAAGTCTGACGCCAAAGGCACGAGCACGCCGCCGGCGCCTTCGATGATGAGTGGTCCGTCTACAGTTGGCAACGCCAGTCGGGTCGGGTCGATCGTGACTCCGTCCAGCCGCGCGGCCTCATGCGGAGAACAGGGCGTTGCCAGCCGATAGGCCTCTGGCAAGATCATGGCAGGTGGAAGGCCGGAAAGCCGCGCAACTGTCGTACTGTCGGTCTCTTCATCAGTTCCTGCCTGCACCGGCTTCCAATAGGTCGCCTGCAGATGTGCGCACAGTGCCGCAGCCACGAGCGTCTTGCCGATTCCGGTATCGGTGCCAGTCACGATGTAACGGCTCATCGCTGCCACATGCTTGCGAGGCAAGCCGCAAGACCGGCAATATCGGCTTCGCTGGCGTTGAGCGTGATCGAGATGCGCAGCCGCGCCGTGCCTTCCGGCACCGTTGGCGGACGAATACCGCGGACATCATAGCCCGCGGCCTGAATGGTCCTTGCCGCTTCCATGGCCGCTCGATCATCGCCTATCACCACTGGAATGATCTGGCTGCCCGAAGGCGCGATGCCGATTTGGCTCAACAAGGATTCAGCTTGCGAAACTCGTTGTTGCAATCTTGCCTGCAGATCATCGGCATCAGCGACATGGGCCAGAGCCGCTCGCGCAACGGCTGCCATAAGTGGGGATGGTGCAGTCGAGAAGATGAAGCTGCGACCACGATTGATCAGGAAATCGCGCATGATCGCCGGTCCGCACAGTACGGCCCCTTCGCAGCCCAGCGCCTTGCCGAAGGTGTGAAGTGTGATGACATTGTCGCGGTGCGGCAATGTGGCGGCCAGTCCTTTGCCTTGTGGCCCAATTACACCCGTGGCATGCGCCTCATCCACCACAAGCATCGCGCCTTGCCCATTGGCCAACGCTTGAAAATCGGCCAACGGCGCGACATCGCCGTCCATGCTATAGAGGCTCTCCACCAACAGCCAGGCTGTGCCCATACCGCCGCTCGAACGCCATTCGCTTAGAAGGTGCGCACAGTGGTCCACATCATTGTGGCGGAATCCTTGATGGATGGCGCGCGATAGCCGCATCCCTTCGTGGCTGCTGGCATGGATCAAATTGTCATGGAGGATCAAATCTCCACGTTGCGGCAATGTGGAGAGAAGCGCGGCATTGGCCGTGTAGCCTGTCGGAAAAGAGAGCGCTGCTTCCACGCCAAATAAGGCTGCAGCTTCACCTTCCAAAGCTTCATGCTCCGGATCATTGCCGCGCAAAAGCCGCGAGCCTCCGGATCCGAGTGCCACGCCACGTTCCAGCGCATCGCGTGCCGCAACGACAAGCACGTCGCTTCTGGCCAGGCCAAGATAGTCGTTCGATGCGAAATCAACACCGCTACGGCGAATCAGCGTTCGTAAGCGAGAAGATGCGCCGAGGTTCCCCAAATCCTTGGAAAGGGCAGACAGCACCTGTAGGTTCACTCAGCTGTTTCCAAATACTTGCACGCGCGCAGCGGTTCTTCAGCCTGCATCGGCACCAGCCCCAGCTTGGCCAGCATCGCGGCGTCCTTGTCGTCGCCGGCATTGGCGGCCGTCAGCAGCTTGTCGCCGGTGAAGATGCTGTTCGCGCCTGCCATGAAGCACAGGGCCTGCGTCGCTTCGGACATTGACTCCCGCCCCGCACTCAGGCGGACCATGCTCAGCGGCATGGTGATGCGCGCCACAGCAATCGTGCGGACGAACTCGATATCGTCGATCTTGGCGAGCGGCGTATCGGCCAGCATATCGCCCAGCACGGTGCCCTTCACCGGCACCAGCGCGTTGACCGGCACGCTTTCGGGATGCTGTTCCAGCGTCGCCAGCGTGTGGATGAACCCCACCCGGTCGGCACGGGTTTCGCCCAGCCCGACGATGCCGCCGCTGCACACGTTGATCCCCGCCTTGCGGACGTGATCCAGCGTATCGAGTCGGTCCGCCATCGTCCGCGTGGTGATGATCTCTTCATAGCGTTCGGGCGAGGTGTCGATATTGTGATTGTAATAATCGAGGCCCGCTTCGGCGAGCATCCCGGCCTGTCTGGGCGTCAGCATGCCCAGCGTCATGCAGGTTTCCATGCCCATGCCGCGCACCGCTTTCACAATCTCGACGATGGCGGGCATGTCCCGGTCCTTGGGGTTGCGCCACGCCGCGCCCATGCAGAACCGCTTGCTGCCCGCGTCCGCGGCCTGTGCGGCCATTTGCAGCACCTGCTGCACTTCCATCAGCTTGGTCGCTTCAACGCCGCTGTCTGCCTTCACCGACTGGCTGCAATAACCGCAATCTTCCGGACACCCGCCCGTCTTGATGCTCAGCAGCGTGCAGAGCTGGATTTGCCCCACGGCATGGTGCGCGCGGTGGACGGTTGCGGCCTGATAGACCAGTTCGTCAAACGGCAGATCGAACAGCGGGGACATCTCTTCGCGGGTCCAGTCGGTGCGGATAGGCGAAGGGGTATGGGGCATGGTCATACTCGCCGCATAACGGCAAAAGCGGGTCAAGCCAACAATACGACAGAGCGACATGACGTCCCGCAGATTGTGGAATATTATGTCTGTGCAGTGCAGGCGAGAATTGGAGCCCAGTGCAGCTTATTCTGTCCGTTCACAACATTCCGCGCCTCGGCATCGGTTCAGGGATCGACTCGGTCGAGGTCGGCGTGCGGCTGCGCTACGAATTCATCCGCGAGTTTGCCCCCTATATCGGCATCGAACAAAGCTGGCGCCTCGGCGGCAGCGCCGATTACGCCCGCGCACGCGGCGAGGATCCCAGCGTTACCAACTATCTTATCGGCATCCGTTTCTGGTTTTGAAGCAAAGGAATACCCCATGAAATTCGCATCTCTCCTCGCCGCAATTGCCATGATCGCTGCGCCGCTTGCGGCCCCGTCGATCGCGCTTGCCCATACGCGCGTCGTGGCCTCGACCCCTGCCGAAGGCGCAACCGTTGCGCGCCCGCGGGCGGTGACCCTCACATTCAGCGAAGCTCTGTTGCCGCCGACCGCCGCCGCCAGCATCGTCATGACCGCGATGCCCGGGATGGCGAACCACGGCGAGATGGTGATCCGCAATTTCACGACGGCCTGGAGCAATGGCAACAAGACCATGACGCTCACCCTGCGGCAGCCGCTGCGCGCCGGAACCTATGAGGTGCGCTGGCAGGCCGCCGGAGCCGATGGGCATCGCATGAACGGCACCGTGAACTTCATCGTCAGCTGATCACAGCGTGGGGGGTATGGCCGAACAGGGGTTGCGCCTTGCGCATTATGGTGCGCTGCTTGGCCTGTTCGGTTGGACGGCGTTTCGATTGCTGAAGTTGCGCCACCTGGAGTGGGTGTCGCAGGGTGAGGGCAGGGCTAGTCTGACCCTCATCGCCATTTGTGCGCCGCTGTTGTCAATCGCGCTGATGCTGGTGTCGATTGCAGCAATGATGGGCGCGCCGATTACTTCGCTCGACTGGCCAATGATCGAAGCGATTATCATCGGCACCGAGATGGGCATGGCGTTTTTGATACGCTTGGCCCTGCTGATTATCGGCCTTTGCGCACTGCTGGCAAGCCGAGCAGGTAGGCCAAATTCGTTGATCGCGGCCTTGTGCTTCGCTGGCGCGTTGCTAACGCTCAGCTGGAGCGGCCATGCCGCTGCAACCGAAGGCGGATTGGGCCTGTTCCACCGATTGAACAATGGCGTTCATCTGCTGGCGACCAGCCTGTGGCTGGGTGCCATTTGCTGGTTCCTGTTCCTGACACTTAAAGCCCATCGGCAGCCCGAACTCATCCCTGCCTTGCCGCTGCTTGGCGTGATGCACGCGTTCGCGCCGCTAGGCGTCGGCCTGGTCGCTGCAGCTGCACTGACGGGCGTGATCAACGCGCAGTTGATCTTTGGACTAGAGAACAGCGTGGCAGTTTTGGCCACGCCTTATGGCATCTTGCTGATCGCCAAGGTCCTGTTGGTTGGCATCATGCTGGCATTCGGCGCGCATAACGCCTCGATCGGACGCCGGGCGGTTCTCGACCAACGCCGCGAGACTGCGGAGCCCAATAACGCATTGTTACGCCTTCGCAGAAGCCTCGCAGGCGAGCTGCTGCTGGCCGGCGGTGTAGTCGGTCTGGTTGCCGTGCTGGGCACGATGTCGCCAATGATGATGTAAATGCAAACAGGACACAGGGAGGAACAAGGTCATGTTCAAGGGTGAAGTGGGTCAATTGGCAGGGCGGCGCGCGGCGCGTCTCGCTGCTATGTTAGCGATCGGGCTAAATCTGACGGCTGCGCATCCCGGGGCGCACGATGCGCCGCGAACGCCGGGCTCGGGAGCGCCGAGCGCCACTATCGACGCGGCAACACCGGTCGGAACTGTCATGGCCTTCCACGCTGCACTTGCCAGCGGCGATACAGACGCGGCGCTGATGCACCTTTCTGAAGACGTTGTTATTTTCGAATCTGGCGGCGTTGAAAACAGCCGCGCCGAATATGCCAGCCATCATCTGGAAGCCGATGCAGCCTTCAGCGCCGCAATGCCACGAACCCTGGTCAGCCGCACGCATGGTATGCAAGGCGATATGGCCTGGGTCATGAGTGTCGAAACGGTGACCGGAACGTACTGCACGCGTGCGATCAACAGCCGGTCGGTCGAGACGATGATGCTAAAGCAAGTGAACGGGCAGTGGCGTATCGTACACATTCACTGGTCTTCGGCCGACATATCCTGACCTGACCTTCGTTTCAAATCAGGCAGGAGATATGAGGTCTCGAGCGAGATGACCCGAAGTGAATTAATGGGTGCGGAGAGCACGAATACGTGCTTGTAGCAGCAGCGATCTTGCCCGCTGGTTATTGAAGACATTGGAAAAATTTGGGTGATCCTGATTATTGGTGATAATGCGGCCGGGGAGAAGTTGATAAAGGTCGCGTAGCCTATGATCGAAGTGCGCCAGCTCAGATTTGCTGTTGCGACAGCCGATGCTCAGAATTTCTCACGCGCCGCCGAAGCAATGCGCATCAAGCAATCGACTTTGAGCAGACGCATAGCCGCACTGGAAGCGCGCCTCGGGATCAAGCTCTTCGAACGCAGCACACGCGGCGCGATTCCGACCGAACAAGGCAAGGCGTTCCTCAGTGTTGCCCGGCGCATTCTTACCGATATCGACAATCTTCAGACGACAGCTCGCGCCGTCAGCTATGGTGAGGAGGGAAGGATCGCGGTCGGCTTTTGTGCGTCCTTGATGGCCGGCAACATGCGCGCGACCATTGGCGAGTACATGGGGCGTCACCCTGACATTCAGTTTGACGGGATCGAAGCCGATCCCGAGCGGATGCTGAGTGACCTGAAGGCACGGATCATTGACGTCGCTCTGATGCCGTCGGATGCGCACGACGCCGGCATCTCGCGGCGCTCGGCATGGTCGGAGCGATTGCTTGTCGCTTTGCCGAAAGATCATCAACTGGCCAAGTCAGACCGGCTTCACTGGAGTGATTTTCGCCGACAGGTCTTTGTATTGCCCAGCCAAGGTGTGGGCTCTGCGATGGCTCGAATTCTGCAACGTCGCTTATCGGATCAGGGCTATCGTGCTAACCTCATCGTGCAAGACACGAGCCTCGAAAGCGTTTTGAGCACGGTTCCGTTCGGCCGGTACATTACGCTGGCCACTGAAGCATCGATTGGTGTGCATTGGCCAGAACTGACCTTCGCGGAAATTATCGATCAAGGCGGTGCTGCGCGTCTCGATTATGCTTTCTACTGGCGCGAGGATAACGACAATCCGGCGCTGAAGCGCTTCTTCGAACTGATCGGCGAGCGCTACCCAGCCTGACCCGAGCGCCGCAATCTGGCGAAGGACCGGTCGGTCGCAATGAAACGCTCGATCATCGGCGGGATCAGTCGTTCGGGTGTGGGAGCATCTTTGGTATTGCCGCCGTTGATCGCCAAGCCATAGGAGAGCAGTTCGCGGTGAAGTCGGGCCGAGAGCTCGATGGTTACCTTGACCGGCTTTTCGTCGGCCAGGTCGGCCAATTTC
>DHHS01000061.1:0-2153 GCA_002403415.1 Sphingomonas sp. UBA4766
CGCAACCTACAAGAACCTGACGTTCGGCATCTCCTATGTCGATACCGACATTAGCGATGCTGAATCGGCTTATCTCCAGCCGAATTTCAGCCGCGGCCAGGACGGCATTGGCTCGATCGCGGCAGGCACGGTTGTCGTATCCCTGACGGCGGCGTTCTGACCCGCTTGCGGGCTGCTCCGTCAAGCGGAGCGGCCCGCCGGCGTCTATTGCGGCGTTGATGTCGACGCCGCTTGGCCGTCGCCCTCGGGTGCGGCAACGACGTCGCGCGTTGTGGCACCCTTGTCGACCACTGAAGTTTCGGGATCGCCGACTTCGGAGCGGATACCCGGGTTGATGCTGTCACCGCCGGCGTTGTTCAGCACTGCCTGTTCGCCGATACTGCGAGCAGCCGGGCCACCGAACAGCGCCTCGAGCGCGAGTGTACTCGGGTTATTGTCCTGCGGTCGAGCGGCGCCGGGCCGTGGCGGAACCAGTGCATAATCGGGAGGGATCACCAACGGCGCTTGCCGGGCGACCGCATATTCATCGGGCTTGACGCGCTTCAGCCCGGTGCCGCCACCGCACCCGCCAAGCGCCAGCCCCAAGCCGACCAGAACCGCGACCGGCACAAATTTACGCATTGTCATTCTCCACCCGGCCAGCCTCAACCGGCCCCTCATTCGCTAACGCCTGTACCGGTGCCTTTTCGCGGATAATCACCGCGCGCGCCAGCAGGATAATGACCCCCATCGTAATCGCCGCATCGCCGAGATTGAAGACCAAAAACGGGCTCCAATCGCCAACGTGCAGATCGGCATAATCGACCACATAGCCAAGCCGCGCACGATCAGCGATATTGCCCAGCGCCCCGCCAAGCACCAGGCCAAGGGCGGCCTGATCCCAGCGCTTGGGCTCGCGCCACATCCACGCCAGCACGCCCGCCGCAATCGCCGCCGTCATCGCAACCAGCGCCCAGCGCGCTTCGTCGGAGCCTGCCCGCAGCAGCCCGAGCGACACGCCGTCATTGGCGACAAAGCGCATGCGAAAAATGGGCAGCAGATCAACGGCGGGGTCGGCGAGCGAATTGAGCGCCATCGGCCCGGTGACGATCCATTTCAGCAGCTGGTCAAGCGCAAACGCCGTCGCTGCGACGCCAAGCCCCGTGCGTGGCCACTTCACGCCACCACCTCAGCGCAGCGACCACATAATTCGCCGTCTGCGGTCACTTCGGGGAGCAGCCGCCAACAGCGGCCGCATTTGTGGAAAGCGGTCGGGCTGACGCGCAGCGCCTCGCCCGGCGCCACCCGCGCGACGATGAACAGCTCGGCGAGCAGATCGGCAGGCAGCGGCAGCGCGGGCAACGTCACATCGGCGTCCATGCTGGTGCGTAACTGCTTGTCGCGGCGCAACGGCTCGATCGCTTCGTTGACTTGCGTGCGCAAGGCGCGGACTTGCGCCCAAAGCGCGGCATCCGCCGCAGCCGGTTCCAACACCGGCCACTCGAGCAGATGCACGCTCTCGCTGTCGGGATAGCGCGTCTGCCACACTTCTTCCGCCGTGAAGACCAGCACCGGCGCGGCATAGCGCACCAGCGCGTGGAACATCGTGTCGAACACCGTGCGGCACGCGCGGCGCTTCACGCTCGTCGGCGCATCGCAATAAAGCGAATCCTTGCGGATATCGAAGTAGAATGCCGACAGATCGTTGTTCGCGAAATCACTCAACAGCCGGGTATAGCTGTTGAAGTCGAAATCCTTCACCGCCGCGCGCAGCTTCGCGTCGAGTTCCGCCAGCAGGTGGAGCATGTAGCGCTCGAGCTCGGGCATGTCGGCCACCGCCACCCGCTCGGCTTCGTCGAACCCGTCGAGCGCGCCAAGCAGATAGCGGAAACTATTGCGCAGCTTGCGATACTGGTCGGCGACGCCTTTCAGAATTTCGTCGCCGATGCGGTGGTCCTCGGTGAAATCGACCGAGAGCGCCCATAGCCGCAGGATGTCGGCGCCGTAATCGCGCATCAGGTCGAGCGGATTGATCGTGTTGCCGAGCGACTTGGACATTTTCATGCCCTTCGCATCCATCGTGAAACCGTGGGTCAGCACCGCCTTATAGGGCGCGGTGCCGCGCGTGGCGCAGGATTGCAGCAGCGAGGACTGGAACCAGCCGCGATGCTGGT
>DHHS01000061.1:2451-3239 GCA_002403415.1 Sphingomonas sp. UBA4766
ACCAGCCGCGATGCTGGTCGGACCCTTCCAGATACAAGTCGGCAGGCCATTGCAGATCGGGCCAGCGCCCGCTTTCGAGCGTGAAGGCATGGGTGCAGCCGCTGTCGAACCACACGTCGAGAATGTCGGTGACCATGTCGAACTCGGCGGGGTCGTAACCCTCGCCGAGGAAGGCCACCTTGTTGGCGCTGTTCCAGGCGTCCATGCCTTCGGCGTTCACCGCCGCGACGATGCGGGCGTTGACGGCGGCGTCCTGCAGGTAAGAGCCGTCAGGCCGCACGAACAGCGTGATCGGCACGCCCCACGCGCGCTGGCGCGACAGCACCCAATCGGGCCGCCCCTCCACCATCGAACCGATGCGGTTGCGGCCCTTGGGCGGGTAAAAGGGGGTGGCGGCGATGGCGGCCAGCGCACGCTCGCGCAGGGTTGCAGGAATGCCCGCGGCGTGACCGACCGTGTCGGCGCCGGGGGTGTGCTCAATCACCGGGGTCGGCGCGTCGGGGTCGGCGAGCGGCTTGTCCATCGGCACGAACCACTGCGGGGTGCAGCGGAAGATCACCTTGGCCTTGGAGCGCCACGAATGCGGGTAGGAGTGCGCGTAGTCGGCGCTCGCGGCGAGCAGCGCGCCGGCCTCGCGCAGATCGGCGCAGATCGGGCCGTCGGGCGCGTTGAACTTGGGGTTGATGACGCTCATGCGGCGTTCGTCCGCCGCGCCCAGCCATTGCCAGTCGTCGCGGTAGCGCCCGTCGTTCATCACCGCGAAGACGGGGTTGATGCCGTTCGCCTTG
>DHHS01000174.1 GCA_002403415.1 Sphingomonas sp. UBA4766
ATCGCTACCGCTGTCAGTCCCATGAGGGTATCTCCTCGAGACGCACTGGCGAGATACCCTCAAATCTCCCCCCAAAATCAGGGGATGCGGAGACTCTTCGCCTTATCGCTACGGACGTTACAACAGGAAAATACCAAGGAAAACAGCCGCCTTTTGGACGCTTGCGCACAGCTGCGGACGCAATTTTGGTGACCCCTACGGGAATCGAACCCGTGTTTCAGCCGTGAAAGGGCCGCGTCCTAACCGCTAGACGAAGGGGCCAAGCCGATCAGCTCGGACCCGCGCCGTAATCAAAGCAGGCGCTGGGGTCAAGCCGCTGCGATCACTTCATGGTGGCAAACCGCCTGCAACTTGTTGCCATCAGGGTCGCGGACGTAAGCTGCGTAATAGTGCGCGTGATAATGCGGGCGCAGGCCCGGTATCCCGGCATCGCTGCCGCCATGTCGCATCGCGGCCAGATGAAAGGCGTGCACGGCGGCGCGTGACGGCGCGGTCAGCGCGACATGCGTGCCGTTGCCCTGGGTTGCCGGGCGGCCGTCGAACGGCTCGACAATGAATAACTTCATGCCCTGCACCTCGCCAAACACCAGCGCCCCGGTAAGCGTGAATGGCTGGCCTAGGCCAAGCGTTGCCAGCACCGGCGCATAAAAGCGGCGCGCCCGCTCCAGATCGCGTGTTCCCAAGGTGACGTGACTATACATGCCATCGCTCTCAATGCGCCCAGGCAGCATCGTCGAGATGGACCTCGGCGGCGGGTTTGCTGCCCCAGTCGTCGATCTTTGCCCGCCCGGCAATCCACAGGCGACGGTCGGCGGGCGCGCCCAGCAATGCCTGACCCAGCTCGCTGTCGGCCTGTCGAAACGCCACCGTCTTCAACCGGGACCCATCTTCGCCCGTCATGATTGCACGCACATGACCATTGCCGACGATATCGGCCTTGATGATGCGGACCGGGCCCGCGGCAATGCGCGGCGCGGGCCAGCCCATGCCATAAGGGCCGCCCGCCTCTAGCGCGTGGACGAGCGCCGGGGTTACGCCGCCGGGCGCGAGCACCGCATCGAGCAGCAGCGCCCGGTCGCCAATCGATTGTGCGACGCCCGCTGCTAGCCGGGCGTTCAGAAATTCGGCAAAAGCGGCGATCTGCGCGCCGTCGATGGTCAGCCCTGCCGCCATGGCATGGCCGCCGCCCGCGATCAGCAGCCCGGCTTCTTTGGCGGCGAGCACCGCCTGGCCCAGATCAACGCCGGGCACCGACCGCCCCGACCCCTTGCCAATGCCGTCCTCGCCCAGCGCGATGACGATGGCGGGCTTGCCGAACCGCTCCTTCAGCCGCCCGGCGACAATGCCGATCACACCGGGATGCCAGCCTGCGCCCGCGGCTATCGCGACCGCGCTGGTGTCATTGCTCGCGACCATGGCCTCTGCGCTCGTTTGGACATTGGCTTCGATCGCGCGACGCTCCTCGTTCAGCCGGTCGAGCTCGGCGGCAATCGCGTGCGCTTCGGCCGGGTCGTCGGTGGTGAGCAGCCGCACGCCCAGATCAGACTTGCCGACCCGCCCGCCCGCATTGATGCGCGGCCCCAGCGCAAAGCCCAGGTCGGTCGCGGTCGGCGCGCGGGTAAGGCGCGCCACATCGAGCAGCGCGGAAAGCCCGGTGTTGCCGCGCCTGCCCATCACTTTCAGCCCTTGCGCGACAAACGCCCGGTTCAGACCCCGCAGTGCTGCCACATCAGCGACCGTGCCCAGTGCCACAATGTCGAGTAGGTCGAGCAGTGTCGGCTCGGCCCGTCCGGTGAAATGCCCGCGCGCGCGCAGCGTGCGGATTAGCGCTGCCCCGAGCAGAAACGCGACGCCGACCGCTGCCAGATGACCATGCGCGGCACCGTCGCCCTCATCCAGCCGGTTTGGGTTCACGAGCGCATAGGCGGCGGGCAGCTCGGTTGCGCATTTATGGTGATCGACGACGATCACATCGACGCCGGCTGCGCGGGCCATGTCGAGCGCCTCAAACGCCTGGGCCCCGCAATCGACGGTCACGATCAGGCGCGCACCATCGCCCGCTAACCGCACCAGCGCTTCGCCCGACGGGCCATAGCCCTCCATCAGCCGATCGGGAATATAGGCTACCGGATCAAGCCCCAGCGCGCGCAGCAGCCGGATCATCAGCGCAGCGGACGTCGCGCCATCGACGTCATAGTCGCCGAATACTGCCACCCGCTCGCCGCCCAGCACTGCATTCGCCAGCCGGTTGGCGGCGCGGTCCATGTCGCGGAAGATCGACGGGTCAGGCATGAAGCCGCGGATCGTCGGGCTGCGATGCGCCGCCACCGTTTCGCGCGTGCAGCCGCGCGCTAGCAGCAATTGGGTGACGAGATCGTCGCCGGTCAGGTCTTGGCGGGCATCGGTTTCCAGCGCGCGCCACCGCCAGGGCTGGCCAAGGATTGAGTGGGTGATGTTGAGGACGTGGGACACATAAGCGGCTTAGCGCGATCCTCCTGTCATGGGCAATTCCCCGCGCCTGATTGGCTTGCGCCCCTCACCGCCGCGCGCGTTCGTCGTCGCGTTGCACGATCAGCTTGCGCACCCGGTCGATGGCGCTGTCGAAATCGACGGTGTCGCGCGGGCGCAGCGTCGCAGCGCGGCGATAGGCGTCGATCGCGGCCTCATATTCGCCGCGCGCTTCTGCACAAATGCCGACATCATAGGCAATCGCGAATTGCGGGGCGGCTGCCTCCATCGCTTCAAGTTCGCGGCAGGCACCGGGCAGATCGCGCTGGGTCGCGCGGATTGCGTCC
This sequence comes from Sphingomonas sp. UBA4766, assembly GCA_002403415.1. GTDB lineage: Bacteria > Pseudomonadota > Alphaproteobacteria > Sphingomonadales > Sphingomonadaceae > Sphingomonas. The sequence goes on from DHHS01000174.1 coordinate 2,796, forward strand.
TTGAAGCGGGTGTGCATTTCCTTGGGCATCCCGTCGCGGCTTTCGTAAAAGCGCGGGGTATAGCGTTCGGTGCGGGGCGAGATTTCGCGGGCGATTTCATCGGCGATGCTGTCGGTCATACCCCGCACGGTGCCGTCGACCGCGCCGGGGGCGGATTGGCCGGGGCACCATTTCACCTCATTATGGCGCGGTTTGCGGGTGGAATAGGCGATGCGGCCATCGCTGGCGCGTGCGATCCGCAGATCGGCGGTCAAGTCGATGGTGCGCTTGCGGCAATAGATGGTCTCCTTTTCCTTGCGGACGCACTCTTCCTTGCCAGCTTCGTTTTTTCTCTTTTCGACGCAATTATCGCGCTCTTCGGTGACGCGCAATTCGTTGATTTCGGTGGTGACCAGCCCCGACAACAGCCCGTCGACATCGCCTGACGTCCCACTGCGCCCATTCAGCACGACCACACTGTAATGCCCACGATTTGCGAGCGCGCGTTCCAGTGCATAGCCAAGTGCTGCGCCATCCGGGCCGTCGATTCGATTTACGCCCATGCGCTTGAGGAAACTCGGCTCGCGGTAATCCGCCGGGAAGCGCCCGGTCAGCGTCACAGACTCCGCCGATGCGGCAGTTGCTGCGGCAATGACGCCGATCAGTCCTGCCAACGCCAAAGTCGCTGAAACCCCCCGCATTGCCCCGCTCCCTGACCCTATCGGTTCGACAGGAATAAGCGTAATCCGCCCTATAGCCAACTGCGTTCGCGGAACCATTTGGTGATGATGTATTTCACCCCGCGCACCACCGGCATCCCTTCATGCAGGGTCAGGCCATTTGGGCTGCCATCGACGGCCATGTTGTTCCACGCGAGCAACAAGCCGCGTTTCGGTGCGATACGGAAGCCCGCCTGGGGGAACCAAGTCGCGCCACCCTCCTCAACATCGCAAAGATAGACCATCGCGGTCCAGGTCCGCTGCCCCCCTTGCGCGGTCACTTGCCGCCAATAGGACTGTGTTTCAAAGAAATAGTCATGGTGGGCGCGAAATTGCTGGCCCGGGGCGTAGCGTTGCCCCTGAATCGTCTCGCCCTGTTCAGGGGGGATGCCGAGCAGTGCGGCGATCCCCTCATCCACCGGGCGGATGTCGGGCGCCCAGCGTTCGAGGTCGCAGCTTTCGCTGGTGCGGAAATTCTGCTCCGGCTTGTCGCTCAGCAGCGTGGAGGGGCGGCGGCCCGCATCAATCCGCGCGATCAGCGTGCGGCAGGTGGCGGCGTCGAGAAAATCGTCATGGCAATAGGCTTGAACCCCCTGGACCGGGACGGGACGGACAGCGGGATTGGCGGCCAGCGTGCCCGCGACGTGATGACCGATTGCGGCGCGCAGCGGGGATGGCCGCCCGGTTTTGCGGAACAGCGTGAGCATATACGGCATTTTGTGGCGCGGTGGGCGCAAAAAGCAAGGCCCGGCGGACGGGGTGCCGCCGGGCCAAGATCACTCAATAAAAAATGCCGTAAATCGCATCGACTACTTCGCCGGTTTCGACATCGACAAGCAATGCATCGTCATAATAGCGGACCCATTGATAGGGGTAATAGGCATCGGGCAAGTGAAAATAATAGGGATCGTTGATCCAGTAACGCTGATCGAACAGAATGTTACTTAAGGTGAAGCCGATCGAAAACCGGCGATAACCATAGCTCCAGCCATAAGGCGCATAATATCGCGGTAGGCGAAAGATGTTGCGGTTATAATTACGATAGGCTTGCCAGTCCCAGCGATTGTCCCGCCGCCAGTCGCGGTTCCAGTATCCGCGATAACCGTTGTTGAACCGGCCGTCGCCCCGGAAGTTTTGGGGGCCCCGGAAGTTTTGGGGAGCTTGAAAATTCTGAGGTCCGCGGAAATTCTGAGGTCCGCGAAAATCGCCGCGAAGGCCGGGTTGCGGCTGAAAACCGGGGCGACCCTGACGGAAATCCTGCCGATCATCACCGCGATCGGCCCGGAAATCGCGGGTGTCATCCCGCCGGTCCGCACGGAAATCGCGGCGCTGGTCGCGAAACTGCGGCGCGGTGGTAAGCCCGTTCTGGAAATCGCGCCGGTCTTCGCGGAAATCGCGGGTGTCATTGCGGCGTTCCCGCCGAAAGTCGCGGCCATCGTCACGGCGTTCCGCGCGGAAATCGCGCGCGGCATCACGCTGCTGAAATGCGGGCTGAACCGGGGGCTGAACCGGGGGCTGGAATTGCGGCTGAGGCTGGGGCCGGGGCACGACAACCCGTGGCACGTCGGCGCGCGGTTGGGCAAAGGCAGGGTCGGGGCGCATGAAGGGGCGCTGCGGTTGCGACGGCGGGGCATTGGGTCCGCGGAACTGACGCGGGCCGGGCTGGCCAGGTTGAAAGCGCGGGCCGCCGCCATCGGCCGGACGTTGCTGGCGAAGCTGTGGTTCGCTTCCGAAACTGCCATCGTCCTGCGCGAGTGCCGCGCCGGGGGTGAAAGCGACTGCACCCAGCAGCGCGACGACCAAAGACTTAACCATCATGTCCTCCAATCATCCGTCGATCCGAGGGGCCGGTGGCGACGATGTCGGATGGATGCGCTTTCCGCGATGAGTGTTTTCTGAATTGTGCTGACAGCCAATTGAAAGCTTATTTTGCAGGCGGCGTGAGCGCAGGGACAAGGCGCGCGGCGTCGGCCGGTTCGATGCCGGGGCGGGGCGGACCGGCAACCGTTTCGTCCCCGCGCTGGATGCGCGCGGCCAGCTGCACCGCTTCCACCACGCGCGGATACACACCGCAGCGGCAGATATTGGTGATGGCGGCGGCAATATCGTCATCGGACGGGTCGCGATTGGTCTTGATGAGGACAGCGGCGGCCATGATCATGCCTGGGATGCAAAAGCCGCATTGCGGCACCGCCTTTGCGATCCACGCCTGCTGCACCGGATGTTCGCGTTCGCGCGACAACCCCTCGATCGTGGTGACAAACGCGCCCTCAAGCGTGCCGATCGCGACCTGACACGATCGCACCGCCTGCCCATCGACATCGACGGTGCATGCCCCGCAATGCCCGGTGCCGCAGCCATATTTGGCGCCGGTCAGGTTCGACGCATCGCGCAGCGCCCAAAGCAACGGCGTTTTGGGGTCCATCCGATATTCGATCGGCGCGTTGTTGACGGTGAATTTGGTCATCGCAGCGGCTCCGGCTCAGGCGGGCTGAAAGGGCGGGGCGGGCTGGCCGTGTCGGACACCATGCGCGCGCCGTCAATGACAATCGGGCTGGCGACCCCCGGAATCCCGCCGCGCTCAATCGCCATGCCTCGCGCGATGACCTGCGGATCGGCAAACACCTCATCGACGCGGTTGATCGGGCCGGCGGGGACGCCCGCTGCCTCCAGCGCTTCGTAAAGATCAGCTTTGCGCCACCCGACAATCGCCACCGTCAGCGCCGCAATCAGCGCGGCGCGATTGCCCACCCGCGCCGGATTGGTTGCAAAGCGCGGGTCGTTGGCAAGCGGCAGGCCCAGCACGTCGCACAGCCGCGCAAACTGCCCGTCATTGCCGACCGCGATAATCAGCTCACCATCGGCGCAGGCGAACGACTGATACGGAGCAAGGTTGGCATGGCCATTGCCCATGCGGTGCGGCACGACCCCGCTTGCCATCCAGTTGAGCGCCTGGTTCGCGAGCACCGCGACCTGCGTGTCGAGCAGCGCCATGTCGATATGCGCGCCCAGGCCAGTCGCGTCGCGCTGGCGCAAGGCGGCGAGGATCGCGACCGCCGAATAGA
>DHHS01000040.1 GCA_002403415.1 Sphingomonas sp. UBA4766
TTGGTGCTGACGGGGGACAATTGACGGCGTATAGTGTATGCGCAGCGCATATATCACGCCTGTCTAAGCATGAAGGCAGGTCATGCGCCATGATGAAAGCGAGGCACCATGTTTTCGACATTACACATAGCTGAAAAGACGACCGGCTCTCGCGGGTCTCTCGCGTTGCTGCGCTGGGCGCTGGTGGTCATCTTTCTCTGGTTCGGTTGCATGAAATTCACGAGCTATGAAGCGATGGGCATCGCGCCATTGATGAAGAACAGTCCGATCATGAGCTGGATTCCGGCCGTTTTTGGGGTGCAGGGTGGAAGCTATTTTATAGGCACCGTCGAGCTCGCGACGGCCGCTGCGCTGATTATCGGTGCTTTCAACAAGACGGCCTCCGCTCTCGGCGCGGCGATGTCATGCCTGACTTATGCCGTGACACTGACGTTTTTCCTGAGCACGCCTGGCGTCGCCGAGCCGACCGCTGGCGGGTTCCCGGCGATTTCGGCCGGAACCGGACAGTTCCTGTTGAAGGACCTGGTGCTTCTTGCGGCATCAGCGTGCCTTCTACTTGCGTCCATACGGACAGCAGACGCGTGACGGCAAACAGGTGATAGGCGACGCTCCGGACCTGCGCTTTTGCCGAACCATACCCGCCTCAGCCCATAACGATCGACAAACCCTGTCGCTTTGATAGGGTGTTCGAAAACATGCTTTCGAGGGTTTGTCGTACATGCTGGTCGGATATATGCGGGTGTCAACGACCGATGACCGCCAAACGGTCGATCTCCAGCGGGACGCGCTCGTCGCAACCGGGGTCGATCATCGGCATCTCCATACCGACAAGGCATCCGGCGCGCGCGACGACCGACCAGGCCTGAAAGCCTGCCTCGACTATCTGAACGCGGGCGACACACTGATCGTGTGGAAGCTCGACCGGCTCGGACGCTCGCTGCCGCACCTGCTGACGATCGTCACCGATCTGAAGGCGCGCGGCATCGCGTTCCGGTCGCTGACCGAGCAGATGGATACGACCACGCCGCACGGCGAATTGCTGTTCTCGCTGTTCGGTGCATTGGCACAATATGAGCGTGCGCTCACGCGCGAACGGGTGATGGCGGGACTGGCTGCTGCCAAACGCCGGGGACGCCAAGGTGGCCGCCCGCCGATGATCGACGCCGAAACGCTCGAGCGGATCACCGCCGCGCTGGATGGCGGGGCCAGCAAGGCGTCCGTCTGCCGGACCTTCAAGGTGCCGCGTTCGACCCTTCTCGGCACGCTTGCCCGGATCGGCTGGACCGCACCGGCCAAGGTCTAAGCCGATGCCGCGTCGCGCCGTCCTGTCGGACGAGCAACGCGCGGCGTTGCTCGCGCTTCCCGACGACGAAACCCTGCTCGTCCAGCACTGGACATTGAGCCGGGACGACTTGGCCATCATCGTCCGCCGGAGGCGACCGCATAACCGGCTGGGTTTCGCGATCCAGCTTTGCGCGCTGCGCTATCCTGGCCGTTTCCTGCGACCCGGTGAACTGATCCCTGATACGCCGCTCGCGTTCGTCGCAGAGCAATTGCAGGTCGGACCCGAGGTGCTGGCCGACTACGCGACGCGCGGCCCGACCCGGTACGAACAGCTCGATGCACTGCGCGATGCATTCGGCTTCATGCCGCTCAGTCGGCCGCTGCGAACGACGTTGCAGGAATGGCTCCTGCCGATCGCGCTGACGACGACCAGCGGGGCTAGGCTGGCGCGCGTGATGCTGGATGAGTGCCGGCGACGGCGCATCATTGTGCCGGGCATCAGTTCGGTCGAGCGGATGGTCGCACAGGCGTTGCTCGATGCCGAACGCCATGTCGCCGAGCATCTGACCCGAGGACTCGATGCTCGACAGCGCCGGCTGCTCGATGCGCTTCTCCTGCCCCACACAGGCACGAACTTGAGCGATCTGGCCTGGGTGCGGCAGTCACCCGGCAAGCCCGGCCGAAAGACATTCGCCGCCATCATCGAGCGACTGACACTGCTTCGGGCCATCGGGATCGATCCGGATATCGCCGTAGGCGTCCATCCCGAGCGCCTCCGACGCCTGTGCCAGGAAGGCGTGCGGCTGACCGCGCAACATGTTCGGACGCTGCAAGCGACGCGGCGTCGCGCCACATTGGTGGCGACCATCCTCGAAACCATCGTTACCCTCACCGACGATGCGGTGCTGATGTTCGATCGCCTGCTTGGGCAGATGTTCCGGCGCGAACAGAACAGCGCGGACACGACACTCAAGCGCAACCGGCGCACCATCAACGGCAAAATCCGGCTGCTTGCCCAACTCGGCGCTGCCTTGCTCGCCGCCAAGATATCAGGTGGCGATATCGGCGCTGCGGTCGAGGCAGCGATCGGATGGAATGATCTCGGCCGCGAGGTCGATGAAGCCCGCAAGCTGATCCGCCCCGATTCGGTCGATCCCGTCGCGGTCGCCGCGACCAATTACCCCGTCCTCCGACAGGTCGGTCCCTCGTTCATCGCCTCGTTCACATTCGGGGCGGTGCCAGCCTGCCATGCGCTCGCGCGAGCGGTCGCGATCATGCGCGACCTTCATTTTGGTCATCTGCGCAAATTGCCTGCAGGCACGCCAGTCGGCTTCATCCGGCAAGCTTGGCGTCGGGCGATCGGCACCGGCATTCCCGATCGCAGGATCTATGAATTGTGCGTGCTGGTCGAGCTTCGCGACCGGCTTCGCGCCGGCGACATGTGGGTCGAGGGAAGCCGACGCTATCGTGCTGTCGAGCAGCAACTCATTCCTGCCCCCGTATTCGCCAACATGCGCGCGGCCGGCCCCTTGCCGATACCGGCACCGGATACGGCCGATATCTGGCTGGCCGAACGACGCGCCCGCCTCGCCCGTCGATTGGCCGAGGTCGAGCGAAAGGCGGAGACGGACGCGCTGGAAGACGTGCAGCTCAGCTTGGGCAGGCTGCGGATTTCGCCCTTGAAGGCGATTACTCCCGAGGAATCCGATACCGCCCTTGCGCCGCTCTATGCGCATCTGCCCGCGATCCGCATCACCGACCTTCTTGCCGAAGTCGATCGATGGACCGGGTTCAGCCAGTGCTTCACGCATCTGCAAAGTGGCCGTGCCGCGGATGAACCACGTGCGATCCTCACGGCGGTGCTCGCCGATGCCACCAATCTGGGCCATACGCGCATGGCGGAAGCCTGCAATCTCGTGACCCAGCGCCAACTCGGTTGGCTCGCCTCGTGGCATCTGCGCGAGGAAACCTACGGTCGCGCGCTCGCCCGGCTTGTCGACGCCCAACACACCGCGCCGCTGGCCGCGCTGTTCGGGTCCGGCACCTCGTCCAGCTCAGACGGTCAGAACTTTCCGCTCGACCGCCGCGCCCAGGCAACCGGCGCAGTCAATCCGCACAAGGGGACAGAGCCGGCTGTCTCCTTTTACAGCCACGTCTCGGATCGCTACGCGCCGTTCCATTCCACAGTTATCTCCGCTTCGGCGAGCGAGGCGGCACAGGTGCTCGACGGGCTGCTCCACCACGGCGCCGATCTGCACATCGAAGAGCATCACGTCGATGGCGGGGGCGTCTCCGACCATGTGTTCGCGCTATGTCATCTGCTTGGGTTCCGGTTCGCGCCGCGTATCCCGAATATCGCCGCACGCCGTTTGCACCTGTTTAACGGCATCGAACCCGGCCCCGATATTGCGCCGCTGGTCGCGGGCCGCATCGACGAAGGTCTGATCGAGGCACACTGGGACGACGTGCTGCGACTGGGAACCTCGATCCGCACAGGCGTCGTCAGCGCCTCGATCATGCTGGAACGGCTCGGCTCCTATCCACGCGCCAACGGCCTGGCACTGGCGTTGCGCGAGATCGGTCGCGTCGAGCGTACCCTGTTCACGCTCGACTGGATCGAGCAGCCCGAACAGCGTCGCCGCGCCACCCGCGAACTCAACAAGGGAGAAGCGGAAAATGCCCTGAAACGCGCCATCTTCTTCCATCGCATCGGCCGTATCCGCGATCATGCGCTGCAAGCCCAAAGCCATCGGGCGAGCGCGCTGAACCTCGTCGCCGGTGCCATCGTCCTGTGGAACACGACCTACCTGCAAGCCGCCCGGATGCATCTCGCCAACCTCGGCCGGCCGGTCCCGCCGGACCTGCTGCAACACCTATCACCGCTCGGTTGGCAGCATATCAATCTCACCGGCGATTACCTCTGGACCGATCCCGATGCGCCATCCACCGCGCTCAGACCGCTTCGCCAGATGCGCGCCGTCGAAGGCACGGCAAAACCTTAGCGTATATCTGGGTCCGTTCTGTGTACCGACCCCGAAAAGGACGGCTTCCTTCAC
>DHHS01000013.1 GCA_002403415.1 Sphingomonas sp. UBA4766
GGCGGGTCAGCAGCGCCGCCTCCAGCGCCGGAGCGGCACGCAGGGGGCGGCTGACCAGTTCGGCGAGCCGCGCCTCATCGCCTGCCGCCCACGCGGCAAGCACTTGGCGAAAGCTTGGGCCCGATGCCACGCTGCTGGTCAGCAATCGCCGCTGGTCGCGTTCGTCCAGCGCATCGAAAAAGCCAAGCTGTTCGGGGAGTGTTTCCAGCCCGATGCGCTCTCGCCCTGCCATGCGGGCCTCGATCACTGCCTCCACGCCATTGGCGGGGCTGGCCCCGCCGTCGATCCGGGCGGCGGCGGCACTCAGCGTCAGGGCCGCCGCCCAGCTTTTCATCGCGCTCAGCGAGTCGAGCGACAGCCCCGCCCGCCTGGCAAGACGGGCGAGCGGGACGCGGGCCGTTGCTGGGACGCGCTCCAGGATCGGCGGCAGATCAGGTGCCCGCGCCATTGCGGCAAAGGCCTGCGCGGCATCGCCGGGGGCCAGTGCGGGCAATTCGGTAACGAGCGTGTCGGCGTCGCGCTCCGCCGCCAGAATCGTCGCGGTCTCCCACGCAACTTTGGGGGGCAGCACATGCACGGTGCCGATCAGCCAGATCACCGTATCCGCATCAGTTACGCGGTAAAGCGCGGGTCGGGCGGTGAGCGGCGGCGCGGGGTCACACCCCGCCGCCAACACCGCAAGCGCGGCGGCGGACGCGATCGCTCTCCGCCGCCGCGCCATCACGGTCAGTATTTCACCCGCGTTGCCGTGATCCGGTACCGCTTGAGCTGGTTCTGGACGCTGTTCTTGCCCGCCAGATGCCCAGCGCCGACCGCGACGAAGGTGGTGCCGGGATGGTCCAGCATATCGTCGATGACCGCCGCCCAGCGCTTGTTGCGATCGGTGAGCAGGATTTTTTCGAGTTCGGGGACGGCATCGGTTCCCTCGTTAATTGTCTTGCCAACCGCATCGGGATCGCCCTTGGCCCAGGCGGCGACGAGCTTGTCGATCGTCTCGCCCGCCTTTGGCAGATCCTTCACTGTGGCGGCGAGATATTTGATTTGCAGCCGTTCGGGCAGGGTATCGAAATAGCCCAGCTGCCCCTCCAGCGTTTCGAAACCGGCGATACGCTTGCCGCTGGACTTGGCGGCGGCCTGCAATACCTTTTCCGCACCGCTATTGGGGGCATAGCCCAGTTTGAGCAGCGGAATGAGGCCAAGGTTGACCGCCGCGAACCAGGGTTCGAACGCCTCAAACGCAGCGACCGGCACCCCGAGTTCGGCCATCGTCTTTTCATAGGCCGCGCGGTCGGTGGCGGACATTTTCTTGGTCAGCGGCACACCTTTTGCGTCGGTCGCGAGTTTGAGCACCAGCGGCTGGCTCGCCGCTTCGTCGATATCGGGCAGTTCGAGGACAAGCCGGTCGCTGCGGTCGAACGCGGCCTTCACTTCCTCGTCGAACCAGCTCAGGCCAGGTTTGAGCACATGGACCGTGCCGAACAGGTAAACGGTCGACTGGCCGCGTTTGATGACCCAAAGCGCGGGATCAGCATCAACGGTCGCGGCGGTGGTCGCGGGGGCGGCAGGCGCGGTCTGTGCAGTCACCGGACCAGCTAACAACAGGGCAAGCGCGGTCGTCGCGCCGAGCAGAGACTTCATCATGGTCATTTCCTCTCAAAACATTGGTCTAGGATAAATTTAACGATCACGCAGCCAAAGGATGAGCGCGGCGAACATGGTCGTAAGATAAACGCCAACGAACAGGATCATCGCATCGGGCTTTGGTAACAGGCCGCCCACCGCCAGCAGCACCCAAGCCGGATAGCCGGCCATGAGCGTCATCCAGCCGACCGCCATCGCCCACAGGCTCTGCCGCGCCTTCACTTCGTCGATCATGCGAAAGCCAAGAATGGGCAGCGCGACAAGGCCGATGAGCATTGCGATCGCGAGGAACACCGCAACGCCCGGGTCAAGCGCGACTGCGCCGCTCATCACCGCCTGCGACAGGCTGACATCGCCGCGCCGCGCGATGACCGCGCCGACGCCGATCAGCCCGCCGAACAGGCCACAGCCGATCAGGAAATTGCGCTGCAACCGTTGCCGCGCCCGCGTCGCACGTTCGCCGGGACCGAGATGCTCAACGTTCATGATTATCCCTCCAATGCTGATAAAGATAGGCTGCGGCGCCACCAACGACCGCCACTGCCCAAAGCGTGTCGGGTTGTGCGACCGCACCAAACAATCCGAGCACGCCGAATAGCGGATAGCCGACGAGCCCGATCACACCCGTCACGGCAAAGGCATTGATCGCGCGGCGGCGGATCACCTCGTCATGTTCGCGCCATTGCATCAAGCCGCCAACGATCACGGCGGCAATCACCGCGCTCGCGCCCGCCGATCGCATCCAAGCGGGCGCGTGGTGAGGAGCACCGGACAGCCCGTCAATAAGCCCATGGGCGGCAGGCAAGAGCACTACGACAGCCAGGATTGCGGCCACGATGACCGTTCTGCCGTTCCGCAGGCGGCGTTCGCGGGCCAGGGCGGCGCGTTCGCCGGGGCCCAGTTCGCGGTCAGTCATGGCCATCCCCATCGTCAAAAACCTCCTCAATCCTAAGGTCGAACAGTCGCGCGATCTTGAACGCGAGCGGTAGCGACGGATCATGTTTGCCCGTCTCAATCGCGTTCACCGCCTGACGCGACACGCCCAGCCGCCCGCCCAGCTCCGCCTGGCTCCAGTCGCGCATGGCGCGCAGCACTTTCAGCCGGTTCTTCATCAACCGGCTCAGTGCGCCAGGATCGACGCGAGCGAGATGGTCATCGCAATCACGCCTCCGATCAGCACGATCAAATCGTCGCTCCCGCAGCCCATCCGATCGCTTCCCGAACGTAAACACATTCACGCCTCCGTCATGACTGCCTCACATAATGTCAGGCATGAATGACTAAATGACAGCGATTCGTGTCTGTGTCAAGTCATCCTGACTTATCGTCATGATGGCCTGACCAATGCCGGGACAGCAACAGGCATTGACCGCCCCCGACGCGCACGCCAAAGGGAGTGTTAGTCCTGTTGCACCTGCGAAAGACCCGCGCCTTGGCCGCCCAGTCGTCCGACACGCCGCTGAGTTTTCAGCGCATGATCCTGAAACTCCATGATTATTGGAGCGATCGGGGTTGCTTGATCCTGCAGCCCTATGACATGGAAATGGGCGCGGGGACATTTCACACCGCAACCACGCTGCGCGCGCTCGGGCCAGAGCCGTGGAACGCCGCCTTTGTCCAGCCGTGCCGTCGCCCGACCGATGGCCGCTATGGCGAAAATCCCAACCGGCTGCAGCATTACTATCAATATCAGGTAATCCTGAAACCCAGCCCGCCTGATTTGCAGGACCTGTATCTCGGTTCGCTCGCGGCGATCGGGATTGATTTTGCCCGCCACGACATCCGCTTTGTCGAGGATGACTGGGAAAGCCCGACACTCGGCGCCTGGGGGCTGGGCTGGGAAGTGTGGTGCGACGGGATGGAAGTGACGCAGTTCACCTATTTCCAGCAAATGGGCGGCTTTGACTGCAAGCCGGTGGCGGGCGAGCTGACCTATGGCCTCGAGCGGCTGGCGCTTTACATTCAGGGCAAGGACAGCATCTACGACCTGGCGTTTAACGATGCGGGGGTGCGCTATGGCGACGTTTTCCACGAAAACGAACGCCAGATGAGCGCGTGGAATTTCGAAGTGGCGAACACCGAATCGCTGTTCGATCAGTTTCGCAAACACACCGCCGAATGCGAAAATTCGTTGAGCGCCGGGCTGCCGATCCCCGCCTATGAGCAGGCGATCAAGGCGAGCCATGTGTTCAACCTGCTCCAGGCGCGCGGCGTCATTTCGGTGCAGGAACGCGCCAGCTATATGGGTCAGGTCCGCGATCTGGCGAAGGGCGCGTGCGCGGCGTGGATCGAGCGGATGACCCCCGAGTGGCAGGCGCGCTATCCGGAGTGGACAGCGTGAGCGATTTCCTGTTCGAACTGCGGTGCGAGGAAATTCCGGCGCGGATGCAGGCGCGCGCGCGGGAGGATCTGGCCAAGCTGTTCGCCGCCGAACTCGTCAAGGCCGGGATCACCGCGAGCGACATCACCACCTATGCCACCCCGCGCCGCCTCGCGATGATCGCGCATGGTCTGCCGACCGAGACGGCGGCGGTGTCGGAGGAGACCAAAGGGCCAAAGCTGGGCGCGCCGCCGCAAGCGCTGGAGGGGTTTCTGCGCAAGACGGGGCTGACACAGGATCAGCTTACGTTGCGCGACGGCGTGTATTTTGCGGTAATCGAGCGGGCGGGCAGACCGACCGCAGACGTGCTCGCGGAGGCCATTCCAGCCATCATCCGCGCCTTTCCTTGGCCCAAGTCGATGCGATGGGGCGTTGCCTCGCTCTCGACCGAGAGCCTGCGCTGGGTGCGGCCGTTGCAGGGCATCGTCGCGTTGCTGGACGGGGCCGTGGTGGGTTGCGAGGTCGCTGGCATCGTCAGCGGGCGCGAAACGGTTGGTCACCGCTTCATGGCCAGCGGCACGATCAGCATCGAGAGTGCTGCGAGCTATATCGAGCAACTCCGCGACGCCCATGTCATCGTCGATCAGGACGAGCGCGCCAACATCATTGCGCTGGGCGCCAAAATGGCGGCGCGCAAGGCTGGCCTCTCGCTGATCGAGGATGCCGGGTTGCTCAGCGAGAATGCCGGGTTGACCGAATGGCCGATGCCGCTGCTCGGCCGGTTTGACGAGGTTTTCTTAAGCGTGCCGCCCGAAGTGATTCAGCTGACCGCGCGGGTGAACCAGAAATATTTCGTCTGCACCGACGCCGATGGGAAGCTCGCGAACGCCTTCATCTGCACCGCCAATATCGACGCCGAGGACGGCGGTGAGCGGATCGTCGAGGGCAATCGCAAAGTGCTCGCTGCGCGGCTGAGCGATGCGCGGTTCTTCTTTGAGACCGACCTGAAAGTCCCGCTGGAGGAGCAAGCGGCAAAGCTTGACCGGATCGTGTTCCACGAAAAACTGGGCACCGTCGCCGACAAGGTGGCGCGGGTGGCGAAGCTGGCGCGCTGGCTGGCCGAGCAGGGGATCGTTCCCGGCTGTGATCCCGCGCTTGCCGAACGCGCCGCGTGGCTGTGCAAGGCCGATCTGGTGACGGGGATGGTCGGCGAATTCCCCGAGTTGCAGGGGCTGATGGGCGGCTATTACGCGGCAGCGCAGGGCGAAGACCCCCGCGTCGCCGCCGCGATCCGCGATCACTACAAGCCGGTCGGGCAGGGCGACGACGTGCCGACCGATCCGGTGACGGTGGCGGTGTCGCTGGCGGATAAGCTGGATACGTTGGTCTGTTTTTTTGCCATCGACGAGCGACCGACCGGGTCGCGCGACCCATTCGCTTTGAGGCGGTCCGCGCTAGGGGAACTTGCCCTTACTCTGACGAATAATCTGCGTTGCTCCAAGATATCTGTTCTTAGGACGGTTGTGTCCAACGCCCCGATATTTGGCCCCGACAGTGACTCGTTTGCGGCATTTGAACGAATCTATGGCCACGGATTTGCTGGCGACGAATCTGCTGACGAAGCTGAAGCTGAGGATCGGCGTCGCATAGAGGCTATTGCCGATCAGGTCATAGAATTCCTGATCGACCGCCTCAAAGTCCAGCAACGCGAGGCCGGGGTCCGCCATGACCTGATCGATGCGGTGTTCGCGCTCGGCGGGGAGGATGATCTCGTCCGGCTGCTCGCCCGCGTTCGTGCGC
>DHHS01000019.1:0-326 GCA_002403415.1 Sphingomonas sp. UBA4766
TGGGCGTCGGTGTGGGCGTCGGCGCAGTCACCACAGTGGTGGGCGCGCCAGGCGTGGTGCTTTGCGGCGAACATCCGGCCAGCAATCCGGCGGCACTCACCACAGGCGATATCATATTCATTCGCGATTTCATGCCGATTCCCTCCCCCGCGGCCGGGGCAGCGCGATGCGATGTTGGCGCGGCCACATGTCGCGCGCGACCGCCATCCTTTCCCGCCGATTACCCGACCCAACCCAGCGTATTAGGCGCGCCGATTGTTGCGCCCGTATGAAAGCGCGCGAAAAGGGTGCTGTGTCGGCTCAGCCCAGCTGCCTTAGTCGAGCGT
>DHHS01000019.1:647-3089 GCA_002403415.1 Sphingomonas sp. UBA4766
AGCACGATCTTGCCGACATGGCTGGCGCTATTCGGATTCCGGTGCCGTTACTGCGGTGGGCGGCAGCACGGTTTGGGGTGCCGACACCGGCCGGGTCAGCGAGTCGAGCGACGCGCCGTCAAGTCCCAATTCCTTCATCAGCCCGTCAATCAATGGCGCCTGGGCCCGATAGCGCAGCGCCGCCGACACCGCTGAACTTGCGAGATTATGCTCTGCGCCATCGGTCGGAGCGGCATTGTTCTGGCCGGTCAGTCCCTCGACCTGAACGATCTTGATGCTGTCGATTGCCTCCATCGGCTTGGCGGCTTCGCGAATTACTTCCGGCAAGACGTTCAACAGCGCCAACTTGGTCTGGAGCGAAACCTGGCTCGACGACAGCAGGTTCGCGGCCTCGTTGACGGCGCGCTGGCCGGCGGCTTCGACGTCGAACCGCACGCGGTCGGCCTCTGCCCTCAGCTTGACGGCCTCGGCGTCGCCCTCGGCGCCCAGGCGCAGCGCTTCGGCACGATCGGCGGCGGCCTGCTTTTCGGCTTCAGCCTGAACCTTGATTCCGATGGCGGCGCGTTCGGCCTCGCGCGCGGCGCTGATCAATTCGATCCGTTTTTGCCGTTCGGCGATTTCGGTTTCGCGGGCGGTGCCAACCTGTTCTTCGGCCGCCACCGCCTTCGCGCGAGCAGCATCCGCCTCTGCCCGCGCCTGGCTTTCCTCGCGGCTCTTGTTCTGAACCGCGATCTGCTGTTCCTGCCGCGCGAGTTCGAGCGCTTGCGCCTGCGCGATCTGCGCTTCCTTGACAGCGCGGTCTGCTTCGATCTGCTGGCTGTCGATTTGCATCTTGGCTTCGATCCGGGCCTGTTCGGCTTCCTGTTGGCGCAGCGCCTGTTCGCGCGCGACTTCAGAGGCTTGCGCAGCGCGTTTCATCTCGATCTCGCGCTCTTGCTCAAGCCGCGCAAATTCGGTGTCGCGGCTGATGAGAAAACTCTGGCGCGACGCTTCGAGATTCTTGGTCTCGATCTGCACGCGCGTATCCTGTTCGATGTCGTTGCGCGACTTCTTGCGCAGTTCGATCTGCTCGGTCAGCTTGGTGAGGCCTTCGGCGTCGAAGGCGTTATTGGCATTAAAATGCTCGATCGATGTCTGATCCAGCCCGGTCAGCGACACGCTTTCAAGTTCGAGCCCGTTCATCGCCAGGTCCACCGAGGAGGCTTGCTGCACTTTCTGCACGAACTCGCTGCGCTGTTCATGCAGTTGCGCCATTGTCATGCCGGCCGCGACCGAGCGCAGTGCGTCGACAAACTTGCCTTCGACCAGCTCCTTTAGCGCATCCGGATGCATGGTCCGCATCCCAAGCGTCTGCGCTGCGGTGGCAATCGACTGTGCATCGGGCCGCACCCGGACGTAGAATTCCGCCTTTACGTCGATCCGCAGCCGGTCGAACGTAATCAGCGCGTCGTTGTTCTTGCGCTCAACCGCGAGCCGGACGGTGTTGAGGTTGACCGGCATCGTCTCGTGGAACACCGGCAACACGAGCGCGCCCCCGTTGATGACCACCCTTTCGCCGCCGAACCCGGTGCGCACAAAGCCGACTTCCTTTGACGCGCGCTTGTAAAGCCGCGCAAGGATCAGACCGATAATGAGCAGGCCGACCAGGCCGATCCCCGGAAAGACGACATAGGGCAGCACCCAACCGCCCTGCGTAACAAGGTCATTCATCGACTTTACACTCCGATATGTGGCAAACGATGCTCGCCCCGGGAAATGGCGCGGAACAGATTCTCCTCGCGCCGCACGAGGAGAATTGCCTCTCCCTCCTCAAAAACCTGATCTTGCGAATTGGGTTCGACCATGACGAAATGCGGCTGGCCGTAGCGATCCTCCACCCGCGCGCGGGCGGGTGATCCGGCGGCGGCCCGACCTGTGATGATCCGCGCATATTCGCCGACCAGCGAATCGAGCGATACGGCGCTGGTCTCATCGCGGGGCAGCAGTTTTGCGAGCAGGCGGGCGCCAAGTGCGGTTAGTGGCACGCTTGCCGCCAGCGCCGCTGGGACCGCGAACAGTGGCGACAACCGGGTCCCGAACAGATCATGGCAGGCTTGTTCGATAAGCAGCCCCGTGCTGCCGAAACTGCCGAGGAACACGACCAGCAACACCATCAACGGCACTCGGCCAAAGCCCAGCCAATTTAGCAGATCGAGCGACTCCGTCGCTGGACCGTCCGCGTCAACATCGCCGCCCAGGCCAATCAACTGGACCACGCCGACCAGCACCATCAAAATGAGGGCGGAAACAAACGCAAAGCTCTCCGGCGCGCCCAGCACGGTAATCACGAACGATCTCCTGTTGCTGGGGAAGCTATCAAGGCTTGCATTCGCCTTCTAGCGAAATCGGACTGCCGATACCGATTCTCAATCGTGAAAGCGTGCCTTAGTCGAGCGTTAGCAC
>DHHS01000019.1:3395-3582 GCA_002403415.1 Sphingomonas sp. UBA4766
CGAGCGTTAGCACGATCTTGCCCACGTGATCGCCGCCTTCCATCCGGGCGTGGGCCGCGCCTGCCTGCGCCAGCGGGAAAGTGGTGTCGATCACGGGCTTCAGCCGCCCAGCGCTGACATGCGGCCAGACGATGCGTGCCAGTTCATCGGCGACCATCGACTTGAACGAGGTATCGCGCGGGCGCAG
>DHHS01000019.1:3897-4052 GCA_002403415.1 Sphingomonas sp. UBA4766
GTCGATCCGGTCAGCGTAAGGCGGCGGCGCATCACTTCAAAGATCGGGATCGTCGCCATCAACCCGCCCTGCACGGCGATCGACACGTGTCGCCCGTCATCGGCCAGGCATTGCAGGTTGCGGGGCACGTAATCGCCGCCCACCATGTCGAGCAC
>DHHS01000115.1:0-159 GCA_002403415.1 Sphingomonas sp. UBA4766
TCAAGGCTGATCGGCTCTTTGGCGATTTTCATTACCTTGCGCACTTTTTCGAGCGGCATCGACAGGCGTTCAGCCATTTCCTCAGGCGTCGGCTCGCGGCCCTGCTCGTGCAGGAACTGGCGACTGGTGCGCACTAGCTTGTTGATCGTCTCGATCATG
>DHHS01000115.1:483-4648 GCA_002403415.1 Sphingomonas sp. UBA4766
GAATGCGGATGGTGCGCGCCTGATCGGCAATGCTGCGCGTGATCGCTTGGCGGATCCACCAGGTCGCATAAGTGCTGAACTTATAGCCGCGGCGATACTCGAACTTGTCCACCGCCTTCATCAGGCCAATATTCCCTTCCTGGATGAGATCAAGGAATTGCAGGCCGCGGTTAGTGTATTTCTTGGCGATGGAGATGACGAGGCGCAGATTGGCCTCCACCATTTCTTTCTTGGCGATGCGGGCTTCGCGTTCGCCTTTTTGTACCATGTTCACGATGCGACGAAACTCGGCGAGCGACATGCCGGTTGCCTGGCTGATTTCGGAAATTTCGGTGCGGATACGGTCTACCGCATCGACTTCGTTTTCAGCAAACGCCCTCCACTTTTTGTCGAGGCCCGCAACGCTCGCCACCCAACTCTCGTCGAGCTCGCTGCCGACATAGCGATCGAGAAAATCCTTACGGTTCACCTTGTGCCGTTCGGCCAGCCGCAGCATCTGGCCGCCGAGCGCGGTGAGGCGGCGGTTGAAGCTGTAAAGCTGATCGACCAGATATTCGATCTTGGCCTGGTGAAACTGAACGCTTTCGACTTCGGCGGTCAGCTCTTCGCGCAGTTTCTGATATTTGCGCTCGTCGCCCGCGGTCAGCTCGCCACCTGCCGACATCGCATCGAGGCGACCGGCCTGCATCTTTGAGAATTTCTTGTAGAGCGCAGTAATAGAAGCAAATTTTTCGAGTGCCTGCGGCTTGAGCTGCTCTTCCATCTGCGCGAGGCTGAGGGTATTATCCTCCTCCTCATCGTCGGACGGCCGCGGCGCGCGGCGTTCAGTCATCGAATCTTCATCCTCGTCGACCGAAATTTCCTCCGGCTCTTCCTCGGCCTTGAACGATGGGCCAGCGGTTTTTTCGCTAATCTCGCCATCGCCGCTGTCGTCGTCGGTCAAGCTCTCAGGCGCGGGGTCTTTTGACAGCATTGCGTCCAGATCAATGATCTCGCGCAATTGCATCGTGCCTTCGTTGAGCGCGGTCGACCAGTCGATGATCGCGTTAAAGGTGATCGGGCTTTCGCAAAGCCCCAGGATCATCGTGTCGCGCCCGGCCTCGATCCGCTTGGCGATGGCGATTTCGCCCTCGCGGCTAAGCAGTTCGACCGCGCCCATTTCGCGCAGGTACATCCGCACCGGATCATCGGTGCGGTCGACGGTTTCCTTCTTCTTGGCCTCCAGCGCGGGGGCGGATTCCTCGGCGGTATCAACCGATTCGATCTCGTCGTCTTCCTTATCGTCGGCGTCGGCGTCTTCGCCGACATCCTCATTTTCGACGATATTGACGCCCATTTCATTGAGCGCTGACATAATGTCCTCAAGCTGATCGGACGACATTTCGGCCTGAGGCAACGCCTCATTCAACTGGTCATAAGTGATGTAGCCGCGCTTTTTCGCCCGCGCGATCAGCTTTTTGACCGAGGCATCGTTCAGGTCGATCAGCGGTGCGTCGCCCGCCTCCAACGTATCGTCCGCGCCGCCCGCATTCGCTTTCGCCATTAATTGTCCTCAAGCCCCGTTGTTCTTGCGTCTTCGTTTGCTTGGCACAGATTTGCAAGTCGCAGCTCCAGTGCCTGTTGCTCTTTTACCAGTGCGGCCTGCCGTTCCCATGCGCCGTCATCAAACCGCATTGCCGCGGCCGTTGCGATAATCAACGCATCATCCACTTCGGGCCGGGTCACCAAAATCGCGATTGCCTCGTCCAAATCGCCGCAAGCGCGGCCCGGATCACCGCCTTTTCGAGTGAAGGAATAAGGCGTGGCGTCGGCGCGCAACAATTCTCCCACCAGATTATCAAACCCCGCTTCGCGTAATATGGTTCGTAAAGCATCGGTATCAAGCGCCCGGTTGGCAATTGCTGCATCAACCATCGCCAGCGCGAGCGGCCCAAGCGCGTTGTCATCGAACCGCAGCGCGCCCAGCGTTTCGACATGGCGCGCGATCCGCGCGGGATAGCGGATCAACCCGGCGAGCACCGACCGCGCCAAAGACAGGTCGATGCCGTGGCGGCCAATCGCCTGCGCTTCGGGGTGATCGCCGCCGGTCGGGGGCGCGGGCTGCCATCGGCCGTTTTTCATGGTGCCGCGCGGCCGGGCAGGCGTCCAGGGGCGGGGGCCGGGGGCGAAATGGGTGTCGAAGCGCCGACGAAACTCGGCTCGATATTCGTGCGATACCCCCGTGTCGGCAATGGTTGCGGCATGATTCGCGAGCCGCTGTTTCAGCCCGGCGCGCTGCTCAGGCGTGGTAAGCGGCTCTGCGGTGAGTTCACTTGCCCACAGCCGGTCGACCAGCGGCTCGGTCTCGTCCAGCAACGCCGCCATCGCCGCTGCCCCGCGTGCCCGGATCACGTCATCGGGGTCTTGTCCTGCGGGGAGCGTGACGAATGCGAGGCTTCGCCCGGGGCTGAGCATGGGCAGTGCGCGATGCGCCGCGCGGACTGCGGCCTTTTGGCCAGCGCTATCGCCATCAAAGCACAGCAGCGGCACATCACTCAGCCGCCACAGCCGCTCCAACTGCGCCTCGGTCAGCGCCGTGCCGAGCGGGGCAACCGCCTCCTCAAACCCTGCCTGGCCCAGCGCGATCACGTCCATATAGCCTTCGACGACAATCAACCGCCCGGCCTTGCGGCTGGCGGTGGCGGCGCGGTCGAGATTGTAGAGCGTGCGCCCCTTGTCGAAGAGCGGCGTGTCGGGCGAATTGAGATATTTGGGCTCGCCGCTGCCGATGATCCGCCCGCCAAAGGCAATCACGCGGCCGCGCGGATCGCGGATCGGGATCATCAGCCGGCCGCGAAACCGGTCATACGGCTCCTTTCCCTCCACCGCGATCAGCAACCCGGCCTCCACCAGCATGGCGTCGCCAAATTCCTTCAGCGCGGCACGGAGCTTTCCGCGCGCGTCGGGCGCATAGCCCAGGCCGAACCCGTTCGCGGTGTCAGGACGAATGCCGCGCCGCTCTAGCAGGGCGCGCGCCTCTGCACCCTCAATCCCGCCAAGCTGGGCGGTGAACCAGTCGGCGGCGGCCTGCATCACATCGTGCAGCCCGCGTGCGCGCTCTGCCTTGGCGGCGGATGCTCGGTCCTGTTCGGGCAGCTCCATCCCGGCGGCCTGTGCGAGTTCCTTCACCGCATCGATAAACGGCAATCCGCGCTGATCGGTCATCCAGCGAATGGCATCGCCGTGTGCCGAACAGCCGAAGCAATGGTAAAAACCTTTGTCGTCATTGACGTAAAAGCTGGGAGTTTTCTCCTGATGAAAGGGGCAGCACCCCTTGAACTCGCGCCCTGCCTTGGTCAGTTTGACGGTCTTAGCGACCAGCGCCGAGAGCAGCGTGCGCGCGCGCAGTTCATCCAGAAAGGCCGGCGTCAGCGCCACTTCAGCTCAGCGCCGCCTTTACCATTCCGCTTGCCTTGCTCATGTCGAGCGTCGTCGCGTGACGCGCCTTTAGCTCGGCCATCAGGCGGCCCATGTCCTTCATGCCCACAGCCCCAATCTCGGCCTTGATCGCGGCGATTGCGGCCACTGTCTCCGCCTCGTCCATCTGGCGCGGGAGGAAGCGTTCGATCACCGCGACTTCGGCGGCTTCGGCAGCGGCGAGTTCGGGGCGACCGCCCTGATCATACATTGCAATCGATTCGCGGCGCTGCTTCACCATTTTTTGCAACACTTCGACGACCAGCGCGTCATCGTCGATCGGGGCAGCGCCCGTGCGCATTTCGATGTCGCGGTTTTTGATCGCCGCCTGAATCAGGCCAATCGCACCGCGCGCTTCCTTGTCGCCGGCCTTCATCGCGGCGATTTGCGCGGCTTTAATCTCGTCGCGAATCATGATCGGTTCCCTAGCTGTCAAGGCAAAGCAAATTGCGTAGCGCGTGGCGCGCAAGTTTAACAGATTGACGCTGACGCGCATCGCCATTAGCTGCGGCGTCTTAGCGACATCGCCAGCTTGTTTCGAAAGGTCCCCCGTCAATGGCCGACGCCAAACCCATGCCTGTGCCCGCTGGCGCGACGGGCGTTTTGGTTTTGGCGGATGGCACGGTTGCTTGGGGGCATGGCTTTGGCGCGCAAGGGGCAGCGGTTGGCGAGGTGTGCTTCCACACCGCGATGACCGGCTATCAGGAAA
>DHHS01000115.1:4950-6314 GCA_002403415.1 Sphingomonas sp. UBA4766
GATGACCGGCTATCAGGAAATCATGACCGACCCGAGCTTTGCCGGGCAGATCATTACCTTCACCTTTCCCCATATCGGCAATGTCGGCACCAATTCTGAGGATGTGGAGGCGCAAAGTCCCCATGCGCTCGGCATGATCGTGCGCGAGGGCGTGACCGCGCCGTCGAATTTTCGCAGCACCGAACGGCTGGATGCGTGGCTGGCGGCGCGCGGGCGAATTGGCCTGTCGGGGATCGACACGCGCGCGCTGACCCGGCGTATCCGGGTAGGTGGCGCGCCCAATGGCGTGATTGCGCATGCGGCAGACGGCAAGTTCGACGTGCCCGCCCTGCTGGCGATGGCGCGCGGCTGGCCGGGGCTGGAGGGGATGGACCTGGCCAAGGACGTGACGGCGGATGCGACCAGTACGTGGCACGGCGGCGTATGGCGGCTCGGCTTTGGCTATCAAGGTGAGGGCGACGAAAGCGCGCGCCCTCATGTCGTCGCGATCGATTATGGCGCAAAACGCAATATCTTCCGCAATCTGGTTGACGCGGGCGCGCGGGTGAGCGTGGTCCCCGCGACCGCAAGCTTTGACGAAGTGATGGCGCTCAACCCCGACGGGATTTTCCTGTCGAACGGCCCCGGCGATCCCGCCGCGACGGGCGAATATGCGGTGCCGGTGATCCGCGCGCTGCTGAAAACGGAAAAGCCGCTGTTCGGGATTTGCTTGGGGCACCAATTGCTCGCGCTTGCGCTCGGCGGGCGGACGGTGAAGATGCACCAGGGCCACCGCGGCGCGAACCACCCGGTCAAGCGGCTGAGCGATGGGGCGGTTGAGATTACGAGCATGAACCACGGCTTTGCGGTCGAGCGTGACAGCCTGGGCGAGGGCGTGCGCGAAACGCATGTGTCGCTGTTCGACGGCAGCAACGCCGGGCTGGAGACGGCGGACGGCCGCGCGTTCAGCGTGCAGTATCACCCGGAGGCGAGCCCGGGGCCGCAGGACAGCTTGTATTTGTTCGAGCGGTTTGTGGGGTTGATGGGAAGCGGATCGTAATGGGCCGCTTTCGGATAAGGCCTGAGTGCGTCGATGACTTTCTGGCGCTCCTCAAAGAAATCGGAATAGATGCGTTGACGGTGTGCGACCGCGACGATGGCGCGGTTGCAGTAGAGGTCGGCGAGATAACCGATCTGCAAGGTCAGAAACTTGCGATCGCTTTCCGGCCTGAGTGGTCAGCAATCATCGGCATTGTTGGCGCCCCTCCGTTTGCGGCTAAGCACTGATGTCTGAGCCCGCTAACTTTTCAGGCTTCCTAAGCGAAGGCGCGGCTCCCTCTCCCCGGCGGGGAGAGGGGTGGGGGGGGGGGGGGGGGGGGCTTGGC
>DHHS01000057.1 GCA_002403415.1 Sphingomonas sp. UBA4766
TGCCGATCTTCTTCCTCGGCGGGGTCGCCGGCACATTTTTCCGCCCGCTGGCGATTGCCTATGTGCTGGCGATTGCCGCCTCGCTGTTGGTGGCTTTGATCGTCACCCCGGCAATGTGCCTGATGCTGCTGCCGAATGCACCAGTGAACGAGGAACGCGACACGCGGCTCGTCGCATCGCTTAAGCGGCGCTATCTTGGCGTCCTCCCGCGCCTGGTGGCCCGCCCCGGACTTGCGATGGGGATCGTCGCGGGCGGCTTGCTGCTGTCCGGCATCGGCTATGCCGGGTTCAAGGACCAGTTCCTGCCCGATTTCCGTGAGACCGACTTCCTGATGCACTTTGTCGAGAAGCCGGGCATCGGGATTGAGGCGATGGATCGCATCACGATCCGTGCTTCCAAAGAGCTGCGCGCGATCCCCGGCGTGCGCAATTTCGGCGCGCATATTGGCCGGGCCGAAGCCGCTGACGAGGTGGTCGGCCCCAACTTCACAGAGCTTTGGATCAGCCTCGACGACGGCGTTGACTATGACTCCAGCGTCGCCCGCATCAAGGAAGTGGTCGATGGCTATCCCGGCCTCTACCGCGATGTGCTCACCTATCTGCGCGAACGCATCAAGGAGGTGCTATCGGGTGCCGGTGCAACCGTTGTCGTGCGCATCTATGGCCCCGATCAGGCCGAACTCCGCGCCACTGCCGAGCGGCTCCGGTCAAAGGTTGCCGCAATCCCCGGCGTGACCGATCTCAAGGTCGAACAGCAAGTGCTTGTCCCGCAAATTCAGATCCGCCCGCGTTCGGCCGATCTTGTCACCCTCGGCCTGACGCCGGGCGAAGTGCGCCGACAGGCGCAGACCTTGGTGGCGGGCGAGAAGCTGGGCGAGATCTACCGCGATCAGAAGGCGTTCGATGTCGCTCTATGGGGCGAGCCTGCCATTCGCGGCGATCAGCACGCGCTGGCCGATCTGATGATCCAGACCCCGGTCGGAGCGCCGGTGCGTTTGCGCGATGTGGCCGATGTGGTGATCGTGCCCGCTCCCAACGAGATCAAACGCGAGGATGGCCAGCGCCGTCTCGACGTCACGCTCAATATCGCCAGCGATGCCGATCTTGGCGCTGTCGCACGCTCTGTCGAAACGGCGGTGCAGCAGGTGCCATTTGCGACCGGCTACCATCCCGAAATCCTCGGCGAATATGCTGCACTCACCGAATCGCGTGAACGGCTGTGGACGGTAGGCCTCGCCTGTCTGGTCGGTATCCTGTTGCTGGTATGGCTCGAATTCCGGTCTGCGCGGATCACGGCTCTGGTTGGCCTCAGCCTGCCGTTCGCGCTGGTCGGCGGGGTCATCGGGGTTGCGCTGACGGGCGGGGTGCTGTCGCTGGGATCGCTGGTCGGCTTTGTCACCGTGATCGGCATTTCGGCGCGCAACGGCATCATGCTGCTTTCGCACTACGATCACCTGCGCCGGTTCGAGGGCGAGGAGTTCTGCCCGGCATTGATCCTTCGCGGCGCGCAGGAACGTCTGGTGCCAATCCTGATGACCGCGCTGTGCGCCGGCCTTGCGCTGGTGCCGCTGGTGATTGCGGGCGACAAGCCGGGACACGAGATCGAACACCCGATGGCCATTGTCATTCTGGGCGGGCTAATCTCCTCGACCATACTCAACCTGTTCCTGATGCCTGCGCTCTATGCCCGCTTTGGCAAGGACCGTCCCGCGCCCGAGCCTGATTTGGTGGAGGCGGCGGCATGAAGCGGCTTGTCCCGTTAGTGACGCTGATGACAGCCGCCTGTGCGACAGCGCCTTTGCCGCCTGCGCCAGGAATCAACCGCGATCTTGCCGCCGCGCCGTTCGCCAGCCTGCCGGTTGCAGCGATCGCGCCTGTGCCTGACGATTGGTGGCGCCTCTATGAGGATCCGGTCCTGGATCAGCTTGTCGAAGCCAGCCTTGCGGCAAATGCCGACCTCAGGGTTGCCTATGCCAATCTTGACGGTGCTCGCGCAGCACAGCGGCTGTCCGATGCCGCCCGTTTGCCTCAGACGACCATCGAGAGCGGTCTCGGCATCGACAACCCTGCCAATCAGCCCAGCGCCTCGGGCAATGTGCCCACCACCGATTATGATCTTGCTGCCACCGCCAGCTGGGATGCCGATTTGTTCGGTAGGCTGCGTTCTGCGGCGCTTGCGGCTCGCGCTGATGCCGACGCGCAGGCGGCTGCGCTCGACGGGATCAAGGTCGCGGTCGTCGCCGATACGGTTCTGGCCTATGTCGATCTGTGCGGTGCCACCGGCGGCATTGCGATGGTGAGCGAGCAAGTCAGGCTGCTGGAACTCGCATTGCGGATCACCAACAGCCAACTTGCGGCGGGCGAGGTCTCTCCGCTCGAGGTGGCGCAGGCTGCAAACCTTGTCGCGACCACGCGCGCGGCGATTGCTCCGCTGGAAGCGGCACAGGCGAATGCACGGTATAGGCTTGCCACGCTGGCCGGACGCCCGCCAGCAGATGCCCGGACCAATCCCGTAACCTGCGCAGCGCCGCCGCGCTTGCGCGATGCCGTGCGCGTTGGCGATGGAACCGCGCTGCTGCTTCGCCGCCCTGACGTTCGTGAGGCCGAGCGCCGCCTTGTTGCCGCCACCGCACGGATCGGGGTGGCGCGCGCAGACCTTTACCCGCGCGTCAATCTTGGCGGCGCGATCGGGCTGTTGAGCGGCGGGCTGGTTGCCACCGCTTCCCCGCTGGTCAGCTGGTCATTCCCCAATCAGGCTCCGGTGCGCGCCAAAATCGCACAGGCCGAAGCGACCGAACGCGCAGCTTTCGCGGCATGGGATGTCGCCGTGCTCCGCGCCTTGCGCGAAGTCGAGACGGCGCTGGCGGCTTACGATGCCGAAGTGCGCCGCAACCGCGTGCTGATCGAGGCGAGCGATCAGGGACAGGCCTATGCTCACCGCGCGAAGGCCCGGGTGCGGCTTGGCGACGCTGCCCCGCTGCTGCGGATCGATGCGGACCGCACGTTGGCCCAGGCACAGCTGGCGCTGGCGCAATCCGATCTCGCGGTTGCGCAGGCACAGGTGGCTTTGTTTCGGGCGTTGGGTGGTGGCTGGCGCACGGACAAGCAGCCGCTAGAATAGCAGCATGAGAATCCTGATCGTCGAGGACGACGCCGACACCAGCCAGTTCATCGCTCGCGGCCTTGCCGAGTTGGGCCACCAGGTGGTGACCAGCGGCGATGGCCGTGACGGGCTGTTTCAGGCGACCGATGGCGGCTTCGATGCGATGGTGGTCGATCGGATGCTGCCGGGCCTCGACGGGCTGGGACTGGTCAGGGCCTTACGTGCTGCCGGGAACACGACCCCGGTGCTTATGCTCACGGCCGTCAGCGGCATTGCCGACCGGGTCGAGGGGCTGGAGGGCGGCGCGGATGATTATCTGGGCAAGCCCTTCGCCTTTAGCGAGCTGGCCGCAAGACTGCATGCGCTTGGCCGTCGGCCCTCTGCATCACAGGAGCCCGCGCGGCTGATTGCGGGCGACATCGTGCTCGATCTGCACCGCCGCACCGTGACGCGCGCTGGTCGCAAAGTGGTGCTCCAGCCCCGCGAATTCACGCTCCTGGCCGAGCTGATGCGGCATCCCGGGCGTATCATGACCCGCACCATGCTGCTCGAACGGGTCTGGGATTTCGATTTCGACCCGAAGACCAATATCGTCGAGACCCATCTCAGCCGATTGCGCTCCAAGCTCAACGCCGGGTTCGACAGCGACCCGATCGAGACCGTGCGCGGTGCTGGCTATCTCATCAGGGACGGCGGATGAAGCGCTGGTGGCGCGGAACCTTCGGACTGGTTGCTGCGGTGGCGTTTGGCTTTTCGCTTGCGACGCTCGCGATCGGCGTGGTCGCTTTTGAAACCACACATGAAGCGCTTGAACTACAACTCGATCATCGCGTCGCCATCGAAACGCAGGCGCTGATCGACGAAGGACAGGACGGGCCTGATGGGATAGCGGCCGCCATTCGGCGGCGCGAGGCAGCGAGCAGCACCGCAAGTCTTGGCTACTTGCTGGTCGACGCAGCGGGTGAACCTCTTGCCGGCACACTGGATACGATTGTTCCGGCCAAACCCGGATATGTCGAACTCCTGCCTTATCGCGCAGATGGTCAGGAGCGCATCGCGCAGTCGCTGACCACGGCCTTGCCGGAAGGCCACCGGCTGCTGGTAGCCGCAGATCGGGCTGCCATCGACGAGATGGATAATAGCTTCATCAAACTGTTCCTTGGCGCGTTCGGGACGATGCTGTTGCTCGGCATCACGGCGGCGTGGGTGGTCGGTATCGTTACGCGGCGTCGCCTCGCCCGGATCGATCACACTGCTTCGGCAATCATCGCAGGTGATCTATCCCGGCGCGTGCCGCTGTCGGGAAGCGGCGACGAGTTTGACGGTGTGGCTGAGACCCTCAACCTGATGCTCGACCGTATCGGCGGGCTCATGGAGAACCTGCGCCAGGTATCAAGCGACGTCGCGCACGATCTTCGCACCCCGCTAACCCGGTTGCAGAACCGTCTCGATGAGGCGCTGCGGGAGCCAGATGGCGACCTGCAACGCGGCGCAATCGAAGCGGCAGCGGCCGAAGCCACCGAGCTGCTCGAGGTATTCTCCGCCCTCCTGCGGATCGCCGAAGTTGAAGGCATGGCAGCGCGCGCGCATTTTCAGACGGTCGATCTTAGCACTGTCGTGACCGACATGGCTGAGGCCTATCGCCCTTCAATGGAAGCAAGCGGTCACGAGGTGGTGACCGATATTGCCCTCGGTGTGACCATGCCCGGAGATCGCCGCCTGCTCCAGCAGATGATCACCAACCTGCTCGACAATGCCGTTCAGCACACGCCGGAGGGTACGGTGGTACGCATCTCTTTGGGCTGCGCCGATGACAGTATCCGCCTTGCGGTATCCGACAATGGGCCTGGGGTAGCATCCGGTCAGATCGACGCGCTGTTCAACAGGTTCACCCGCGCGGACGGAAGCCGATCCACGCCAGGGCATGGACTTGGCCTTGCCTTGGTCGCAGCCGTTGTTGCCGCCCATGGTGGCAAGGCGAAAATTTCGTCCGGTACTGGCTTCAGCGTCGACATCGGGTTCTAGCTGAAGCCGCCCTTCAGAAATCCACCCAACCCCGGTCATCCGGCGCGATCAACCTGTTTCCCTAAACCGGACATAAGAACATACTCGGCGGTACCAAGAGCAGCCCAAGGCCTAGGCAAAGGCCGCGCCAGCGATCGTCACCCGAACGGGCCGAGACCCGGCAGGGACTCGGTGACGCCGGTCGCAGACGCAGCACACGGGCAAGGCTTGTGTGCTGCCGGCAGCCCGGCGGAATAGAGCGCGATGCCGGCCATAGGCCGGTAGGCGCCAACCCACCCTTCGGCATCCCTTGACGCAAATGTTCGTTTTATGTTCTCGGCGGCGTATGGGAACCAAACGCCTCGATTCTGTCGCTGATTTCGTTCGTCATGGCCTCAATGCGCAGATCGAGTGCGGCCGCTGCAGGCGTGTGGTTATCATGCCGGCTGCGCGGCTTCGCGATAAGTGCTTCGCCAAGTCGATCCCGCTCAAACTGGACATGGTAGCCCGGCACTTGCGCTGCAGCTGTGGTCATCGTGGTGCCAGGATAAATCCCACCGGCAACTAACCCGCCTGCGCTCCGCACTCGGGTGCGCTCCATCAATAACGCGGCGAAGGGCGGCACCGAAGCGCCGCCCTCCTGATGATCACAGAAACTCGACGTTTTCGGCGATGATCTCGCAGCCGTAGCGGTCATTGCCTTCGGCGTCTTGCCAGCGCGAGTAGTGGATGCGGCCCGTCACGGCGAGTTGGTCACCCTTGGCCTTGTGCTGGCGCAGCGGGAGCCCGAGGCCGTTGAAGACGGTGATCTTGTGGAATTCGGCATCCTTGACCGGGTAGCCGGTTTCGGGGTCCTTCTGGACCTTCCCGTCGCGGATGACCGGGCGTTCGGTCACGAGGATGAGTTCGGTGATGCGGGTGTCGCTGCGATCGCGGGCGACGGGATCCTTGGCGAGACGGCCGACGAGGTTGACGATGTTCATTGCAAGAGCCTCCTTGGTGCCGACGGCTCGTCCGCCGGTGCCCTTATCGAGCCTCGGCGGGAGAGCTGGGACACCGCGCGCCCTCGCGCGCGGGAAACCTCGGAAATCGAGGTGGTGCGGGCAGCCCGACTTGCCGGGCAACACGGCTCGCATTTCTGCAGGTTGGCCCTAAGCTCGACCAGAGAGGCATGGGCACTGGACGGCGGACATGCTGTTGGCACAGGGGCTGATTGCGTGCCTGGACATCAACCTCGCCGCGTCTCGGCTTGCTAACGCTGGCGTTGGTCGCAGGATTGATCGTCCGTCCTCGCCGATTTCGGTGAGCGAATAGTCCCTTTGCGGCAGTAGTCCGGAACACCTGACCTTGGCTATCTGAGGTGCCGATCCGCAAGGTTGGCGCCACTGGCCTGGCGTTGATGCACAATCGGACAAGGCCCCAAGGGGGCTGCCTGTCTGCACGTTGAGCCAATCAATCCCGATCGACGGGGGCTGCTCTCCAGGCTGTTATGGCATCGATGATCTTTGTCGTGAACCGCGGTGGGAGACGTCCGGCAATGTACCCGGGCTGCTTCATCAGAGGTCTGATGTCGAACCCGGGCCAGGTGAACCGGTTGAATTCCGAAACGACAATGGAGCTGCCAGGAGCGAGCCCGGCTGCGCGCGCGATCTCATCTGGGATCGCGAGGGCGTTCTTGCGCCCCTCGCCCTTGGTCGTGATTGCGGCGACCAGATAGCGTGCCCCTTCCACACCAACGACGACGACAAAGCGTTCCTTGACGCCTTCGTCGCGGCCCCGTCTCTGCTCTTCCTCGAAGAGATAGACGTATCGGAGGATATGGCCTGCGGCGGGGCGGTCAGTCTTCCCAGCGGTCATTGGCGAGTTCACTGGCCGAAGGCCGTGCATTAGCGAAAGCCTTGCGATCGGCTTCGGTCATGTCGGACGAAGCGACAGCTTCGATATTCATGTGGCCGGCGATCACACCGCGTGCTGCCTGTTCAAGATGGCGGAAATATTCGCTATCTGCGATGACATGTCGCTCGCGCCCATGGCTGGTGAGGACGACCGGCTGTTTGGTTGCGAGATCAAGGAACTCGCCGGTGTTGTTGTGAAACCGGGTCAGGGGAATCCTGGGGTGCTCATTCGCCGTCGCTGGCATGGTGGTATCTCCTCTTGGCACCAAAATAGCAATTATTGCCAAAATAGCAAGATTTCTGCGACGACGATTGCCGCGCTAGCCTTCCACCTCTGTAGCCGGCAGCTCCGGCAATAATGGGACGAGGCCCGCATCAATCGCAAAGCCCAGAGTCCTTGCGAGGCGGCAGGCTCGAGCGATTGACCCGTCTGGAACATCGAGCGCCTTTTCAATGTGCCCAAGGGTTTCGCCAGCGCCAGGTTCACAGACCGCGTGAAGCTTGCCCGGCTCTGCGGTGATAGCAAACGGCCAGGTCATCGCGACACCGACAACCCTCTCATCGAGGATGAGCAGCGTATCCCCAGCAGCAATAGTCTCGTCGGTCTGCACGGCGTCGTAGGCATTGCCCGTCGAGGCGAAGGCATGGATTCGCCAGGCGCTGAAGGCGAAGCGCTCGCTGTCGGTCAGCATGGCA
This sequence comes from Sphingomonas sp. UBA4766, assembly GCA_002403415.1. Lineage (GTDB taxonomy): Bacteria > Pseudomonadota > Alphaproteobacteria > Sphingomonadales > Sphingomonadaceae > Sphingomonas. The sequence goes on from DHHS01000057.1 coordinate 7,699, forward strand.
CGGCCCCTTCGGAAAAGGCGCGCTGTGCCGCTTCCGGAAAGGCTGCGGTGAGGTTGCGATGGATCGGCCCGGAGGATTCTGGAAAGAATGCCCCGGTGGTGCTCGGCCGTGTGATCCGCAGCGCGCTTGCGACGGCATCCACGACGAAACTCACAAGCTGATCGCTGGCCGTCAGCTTGCTAAATTCAGGCGGTGCGAACCCGGCCTGATGCCAGAAGGCGATGCCGATCTCGAGGGTCTCGAGATAGCTGGCATGGCTGCCATCGTCCTGGTCGTCGTCGATGCGCGCCTCGACCGTCCGGTAGGTTCCGAAGTCATGGGCGTTGGCCTTGATCCGCAAGGTGATGCCGGCAGGCGGGAAGCCAGCTACCGCGATCAGCGCAGCCCTGTAGAGCATGGCTTCGGCAGTATTCACGAGGTCGAAGTTTAGGGTGTGGCCGATCTGCGCGCAGTCTTCGTTCCACGGAGCCCCGCCAAGATCGAGAGTCCAGTTTGTCTGTGCCATTCAAGCCTCCTTTGCTCGAACGGCACCTCCCCCTTCCCTCTTGTGGGCCGAGTTCCTTCAGCAGTTCTGCCAAGCCCGACAGCAGCGGGCAAAAGAAAAGGCCCGCCCGCGACAAATGCGCGGACGGGCCTTCCCGATGTGACCGGCGCGGGTCGCGGCACCGGTCACGGGGGGCTTGTCCCGGTCAGGCGTCGACGCTCACGCGCGTCTTGCCCTTGGGTGCCGGAGCGGTGCTTTCGCCCAGACCGTCGCCGGTGGCAGCGGCGCTGTCAACGCTGCGGTCGCTGGCCGGTTCGTCGCCGGTGGCGGTGAGCGGCGGCAGGGCGCCTTCGCTCTCGCTGCCGAAGCCGTCGAGCGACGCCTTGGGCTTCGAACGCCGCCAGGCGACATTGAAGCTGCCGTCGTTCTGCTGGAACATGGCGACCGGGATCGGCGCCGAGAGGCTGGGATCGTCGATCTGGCCCGACAGGAAGCATTCACCGGTCTCGTTCGACGAGTATTCCCACAGCGCGCCGATCTTGACCCAGCTGCGGCGGTCCGCCGAGAGCGCCATAAGGTCGAACTTGGGTGCGCGCTCATTGCTGGATTCGAAGGCCCGCAGAGCAACCGTTGCGCTGAAGGTCAGGGTGGTGATGCGGCCGATGTGAACGCCTTCTGCGTTGGCCTTGAGGGTGCCGATGTTCATGTCACATTCTCCTGATGCTGTCCGAACCCCTTGTCCGGAACACCTTCTCCCATCCCCCCTCTCCTCCGGGCCCGTGGCCCGGCCCGTGCGCCAGCCACCGCAGGCGCGCGTCATCCTGTCCAGCCCAGAGGGCTGAGGAGCCTCGATGTGTGGTTTGGAGATGAACCGGCCCTGCTTCGAGCCATGCGCGGTCCGTGCCGACCTAAGCTTCCGGCTCGGTGTCCTTGATCTGGCTGACACGCGCCATGAAAGCCTTGGCTTCGAGCTGATTGGGTCCGTCGCGCGTGGCGAGGCATGCCATCCTGTCGATCTCTAGCTGTGCGGCAAGACTTGCCTCGATCTGGCAGTAGGGTTCGAGTACGCGGATTGCGTCAACCGCGCGGGGCAGCTCGCCGAAGGCAGTGCCGACCCACACGAGTTCGGTCTCCTCCCCGTCCTCGTCAGGCGCGCTCAGAACCTGCGCAAAGTATGTCTGCAAGGGGCGGTCCCAGCCAACATAGGCACTTGCCGCCGCAACCCCGTCACGAAGCGGTACTTTGTGTCTGCTCATGCGCTTTTTACCTCCCCATCAGGTTTTGGGCGGCTGCCGGGTGACGCAGCGATATGCCTGTCCCTCACAATGATCAGTAGTCCGCAGGCCGCATCAGCGTGACGACGCGCCGTGTCATCGCTGGATTGGCCGGATCCTCTGACCCGAACGCCAGTTCGGTGTCGTAATAATCGACTTTCATCAGCACCTTGATGCCATCGACATCCATGCTTGCAAAGTCTCGCTCGGGCGAATCCGGGGCGAAGGTGCAATGGCGCAGAGCGGCCATCAACCGAGCCTGGGCCATCATGCTGTCTGCCGCGGTGTCGCCGCCGAGTTCTGCAAGCAGCCCGGATGTCATGACGATGCGGGCCGTGCGGTCACGGCCCTGACGCGCTGCATCATTGAGCTGCGCGATGTGCTCGGTGCGTTGCCGTGCGCAAGAGATGTCGGATGTGTCATGCATTGGAGGTCTCGTCCCGATCCAGGAGGCAACAAGCGGATAGCTGAACATCGATCGCGGTCCCCGGGGCGACGGTAATGGCGACCTGCCGATCCTTGGGAATGACCCACAGGATGCCGGCGAGCGTGTCGCGGATGCGCGCCGCGATGGCCTCGTCCTCGCCGAGCAGCACCCGGGCCGCGAGTTCGCGCGCATCGCGCAAGAAGTGCTCGTGCTGGGTGTCCCAGGAGTCGGCCTCGCTGTCGTCGCTCGCGCAGAAACAGACGTTCTCGATCAGATCGACCAGCGTTTCGGGGGTCAGCGCCGGACCCAGCACATAAGCGATGCGGATCTGATCGACACCGCTGTACCAGCCATCCTCGCCCACGACAAAGGCCACATCTGCCGGGATCCGTTCCTCGCGCTGCGTTTCGCTGGCGCGGTGGGAGACACAGAACCTCAGTTCGATCGTCTCTGCACGCACATGGTCATTGAGCGGCGGGAAGCTGCCGTTCTCGGCGATGACGTGGCCCTGCTCCCCGGCAGCAACATAGAAGCGCACGTTTCCGAGCTGATGCAGCGCGTCATACCAGCCATAGCCAGCGTAGGCAGGATGGTTCTCGACGAGGTGCGCTCGCAAGGGGTGCTCGCGCAGCGCGCGCTCCAGTCCCTGTGCAATATCGGGCTCAAGATCCGCGACAAGGATCGTGTCCGCACCTGCTGCGACTTCCTCATACTCGACATTGACGTTGTCGCTCTCCGCGATGGCCGCATGCCAGCGGGGCAGGCAGGGGTCGGCCTCCGGCAGGGCGACCCCCAGATCGCGCGCTTCCTTCCAGTTCTCGAAGGAAAGCCGGTGCTGGCCTCTGTGCGCCAGCGCGGCATAGATCGTGCGCTTGCACGCTGTCTGCAGCGCCGCAAATGCGGCGTTCTCGACGAATTCCTTGCGCGCCGGCAGCACAAGGGCAAGGCCCGGGGTGGCCCCGATATCGAGCCGGGCATGGTAGGTCTTGCCGCCAAGGCTTTCCGAGACGCTGGCAAGCTTGCGGGTGAGCACCATGCCATGGAAGTTCGTGGTGGGATCCTGGTTGTATTCGCGCCCCTCGAACACCCCGATCTGGCTGCCGTTCCATTCGGCGATGTAGATCGCCTTGGCGAGAAAGTCCTCGCGCGGCACTTGCGCGCCATTGAAGAAGACCGGCAGCGGATAGAACTTCGCGACCTCGCGCAGAATCCGCTCGGTCGTCTGCTCACTCACTCCGGGCATCAGGAAGGTGATGGTCGTGCCAACCGGGCGAGCAAGGGGCACCACGGCAATGTCCTTCGCGCCGGTCCAGCCATCCGCGGGGACATGCACCGACCATCCGGTGTCGGCACCGCCATGACGTGAGCTGATCCGGGTGTCCTTGCCCGCCAGGCTGAAGACACCCATGCCTGCCGGGTCTTCGGCCTCATGGATGTGCTGGCTCCAGCCCGAATCCCCCAGCGCAATCATGGTCTGGGGATCGGCGACCCCGGTTCCATCATCGACAAGGGTCAATCGCGCTCCGTCCTGATCGGCGCAGCAGGCGATATCGATCCGGGATGCGCCAGCGCGGCGACTGTTCTGGAGGAGCTCGCCGAGGATATCGCCGATGGTGCCGTTAAAGAGGCGCGTGACTTTGGTGATAGTCTTCGGGCTCACGCTGGGTCGGATGACTGTCGGGTTCATGGCAAAGGGTCCTTCATCGCACTGGTTCGCCCTTCCCCTCCCCCTTCCCTCCAGATCGGCGGATCGATGCCTGGCCAGAGCCGGGCGGTCCTCGGCCTGCTCTTCAGCCCACTCGTTTCGGTCGCAGGGCCTCGGGCATCGGAATGATCTCGTGCGCCGTATCCCGCAGCGCTGTGACCTCGCCGCGCGCGGCGTAGAGGTCCTTCGCGATCAGCGCGCAGACCTCAGCCTCGCCATAGGTTGGCCGGCCAATGTGATCGACGCGCTCGACTTGCCGGGCAATCACGCCAACCTTGCCTTCCGGCACCCATTCGGCCCAATCGCCCCAGGCGCTGGTGACGCAGAACTCGCCGATGGCGGCGATGTAGGCCTTACGCGTCCGCAGGATCGTGGAGGCATTCTCCTCGACAGCCTCGCCGGTAAAGGCACTGAAGCGGTCCGGATGCCAACATTTGGCGGTATCGCGGGCAAGCTGCAGAAAGCCTGCAGAGCAGGAGCCCTGCCCATCAAGCTCGCTGGAAAAGGCAAGGATCGGGAGCGCCCAATCGCAGTCTTCTTCGTAGGACCCTCCGTCGATCTGTAGCGCTGACGGCATGGCGGCCTGTCTCTGATCGGACAGAATGATGCCGCCGTGGCTGGCGGTCATCACCGACCAAATCCCGGGGCCAAGCTGATCGGCCTGTTGGACAGCACCCCAGATCGATGTCGATGGGCGCGGCGACGGAGCAAAGCATGTCATGAGCGAACTCTCCTTCTTCAGGTTCGCTCAAATCCTCCCCCTCCCCTTCACGCGAGAATGCGGCGGGCTTCGCTGATAATTTTCTGAGGCGTCACGCTGCTGACCGACAGGCATACGACATGCCCTGCCTGAGCGAGACGCTCGCGCTCGATGCTGCACAGCTCAAGATAGTCGGCATCATCCGACTGCAGGATCTGGAGCGCGAATTTGCATTCCTCCCCGCTATGCTCATCGAGCAGCGCCACCAGGAAATCCGGCCTCGCCGAGCCAGCACCCAGCGTGATGTCAAAAAGGACCTTCTTGACCGCCATCCTGACGCCGAGGCGACGCAGTTCATACTGGGCCTGTTGGAGCGCGCGCAGCACATCGCGATCGTGGTCGCGCTCGGCGGGCACGAACTGGTTTCCGCTGAACACAGGCTGGGCATATGCCCGCAGCGCCAGGTATCCTTCGCGCCGGCTGTGCTCGCCGACGACAGCAAGCACCAGAAATGGGGGCTCGACCTCGGCGCGGATGATCCCGGTGTGCTGGATGCGGTTGCGGATTTCGACAGTTCCGAGCCCCGTCACCACCTCGCTCGATGTGACCTCGCTCGCTTCGAGAAGCAGAAAGGCTTGCGGTGCAAACTCGGGCGGCCAGGTCTCGGCCGCAGCCCGCAATCGGGCATGGACCCGCCGTTTCTCGTAATCGATCGCGTTGGTGTAGAGATGATCCGACAGCCGGATGCCCGGCGCGATTTCGAGGCCCTGAGCGGCGCGCTTGAGGTGACGCATTTCTTCGCTGATCGAGCCTGCGCGCCTGCCGCTGGGCGGTAATTCGCGCAGGATATTCGAGCCTGCGCGTTCGAGCAGCAACCAGAGCAGCTTGCCGAGGCGCGGGATCGCGACGCCGCGTGAGCGGTCGTCGGGCTCTATGTCCTCTGGCCTCTGTGCAAGCTTCTCCGGCGCCTTCTGGTGTGCGCTGAACAGGCCTTTTGGAAGGCCGATGGCATAGAGCGAATCCTTCACGGTCTCGCGGATGCGCGGTGGCGCCTGCGGCAGATGAAACGGGCAGCCCGGCTCGTGGCCTGGCCGCGAGGTAAGACGCCGGAGGTAATAGGTTTCCTGAAAACTGAGATAGGCCGCGCTCATCAGCGGCGGCGGCCGCTCTGCCCCAAGGCAATCGCAGGCGATCCACTTGTGGTTCTCTCGCGCGGTCGAGACCAGTGAGACGCAAGCGCGGTGGTCGGCCTCGCTGCCCCGGCCTGTATACCAGCGCACCAGCGCAGCCTTCAGCTCGTCGCTGATGGCGACCCTGCCGGTCTTTCCTGTGGTGTCCTTACCTACCAGCCACATGCATGATGACGCCTTGACCCTGTCGTTTGTTCACGTTATGTTCATAATCTGCAGGAGCCCATGAATAATGAACAAGGTCTTTGATATCGGCAAGTTCGACCTCGATGTCACGCTGCGCGACGCGGCACTTGATCCCAATTGCCGTCCAACCAAGCGTATGCTCGCCAATGCCTCGATCGGAGTGGAGCCGTTCGATGCCTATTACTCAGCGCGCGAGCTCTATGAGACCTTGCAGGGCGTGTTTCAGGGCCTGCCCAATGCCAAGGCTCGGCTGACGCAGATCCTGTCCTGCCATTGCGATGACTATCAGCGCTGCCTCTACTATGCACTGGCAGGGCGCGGGGTTGTCCAGATGCTCGACGATCTCGAATGGCTCTTCGAGCTCCTCGGGCCGCGGTGCCAGATGTCGGGCCACATTCTGCGCTCGGGCCAGCACCCGGCACCGATGGTCAACCCTTACGTCTCGTCAGAGCCTGATGGCCCTGTTCCTGCCCGCAACGCCGACTTTACCGAAGGCCCATCGTGGTATCTCGATCCCGGCCTCGGAGGGATGATCGAGGAATAAGAGGCCATCAGTTATTGCGAAGGCCAAGTCGGTCGTCGTCATCAACAAGCGTGATGCGCCCGTCCCAGTCCCATAGGACAAGATTGAGCGCGTCTGCGGGGGCGCCGCGGGCGTAGCTCGGGACAACGATGCCAGCATAGCCTTGCGCGATCGCGGCCTCCGCCAGGTCCTGCGTCGGGACCGGCTTGCCGGAGAGCATCCGATCACGCCATGACGGGTCGGCGAGTTCAGCCGGTGTGATGCCGAAGGGATGCAATGCAGCCGTGTCCCGGCCATCGAGCAGCGGCCCGATGTCGGCCTGATAGGCCACCAGCGTGGTGGGCTGCAGCGTGCCAGCCTGATTGGCCTCGCGCAGCGCGGTCTCAGGGGCGAGGGAAGTATAGAGCGCCGTGCGCCCCATGCGATTGAACCGTCCGCCAAATCGGGCGGCCCCCTCCCCTGAGAGGGGTTCACGGGACCAGACCGGATTGTGGGCGCGGTAGAGCAGCCCGGTAAAGTGCATTGGACTAGGCGTGGACGCCGGCGTCGACCGCGTCGATATAGGTCAGCACGTCATCGGCCCGGTTGCTCTGCACGAGCTGCATGGCAGTCTGGCCCGAGAAACCCGGCAGTGGTTCCGAGCGGTACCAGGCATAGGCCAACAACGCCGAACCAAAGCGCGGCTCGACCTTGTTGAGCACCTCGACCATCTGGCGAAGGCGGCGCTGCGTCCGGTCGGACGCGATCCGGTCCTTGCGCTGGATCGCATCCTTGCCGAGGCCCAGCGAGCGTGCGAGTTCGTCGCTGGTCGTCCGCAGCGCGTCGACGATCTTGCGCGGAGCAAACGCGCCGTTGTCAGCGTAGTTTTGAATCGCCATTGCACTTTCCCATGAATTCTGACGCGATATAGCGTCAATATCTGCGGTAATCAAGGTTTGGGTGTCAAACCCAGCAGGTGTTCCCGTTTTGCCGAAGAGGTTACCCGCTCTTACAAAACCACGACCTGCAATTCGATCGCGCCGGCAAGGCCCTCTTCTGCAGGCAGAACGCAAAAGGGCTGGAGCTTGCTGTCCGTCCTCACCACGGCATGGCTCTGCCCGGAATTTGCGGTCATCCGAATGGCGACACGCTCGGCATTGGCGCGCCCGCACAGGATCGCCCTTCTGGGGTCCAGGCTCTGAGGCAGCATGATCACCTCCCGAGCGTTACGGCGTCGCCGGGAAGAATGTGCGCACCGCGCGCTTTGGGGGCACGACTTCAAATCGGCGCTCCATCAATCTGCTGATGCGAAACCGGCCTCGGCCATCGGGCGTGCTGAGTTCAATTTTCGCGCCGCGCTTTGTCACCCTGAATTCAGCGTGTTCGGTGCCGTCGGTGAACTTCATCGGTTCAGGCAGCCGGATCATGTCGCCATCGGCGATCTTGCGTTCCTTGAGCCGGAGCTGGCGGTAGCACCGGTTGCGCCAGTCGAGGGCATAAGGATGACTGGTTGGCCCCAACTCCTCCAGGACACTTCTGGGGCACCCGGCCTCCACCGGTCCTGAATTTTCATCCATGTCCTTGTAGCCGAACAGGAGGCCGTCGGCTGCCTTGGGGTTCCAGCGGACCAGACAGATCACCGCGGAGATGGCGTGGGTCTGGTTGTTCGGTCCATAGCGCTGGACAGCCGCGTAGTAGGCACCGGTTGTGGACACGCTTCTGATGACCCGGCATCCTTCGAAGGTGCCGGTTTCTTCATTCTCGCGCTCCCATGTGAGCTGATTGTCAAGATAGGCCTTGGGAGTGTCGAAGCCCCCCATTCCGGCACGGTGCATGTAAAGCCAGCCCATGCGTGTTCTCCTTCAGATGAGCCCCGGCTGCGCCGGAGGTGCGATCTTCAATTCGCGCGCGATCCGCGCCGTGAGTGCGGGAATGTCTGCAAGGGCGGTGATCGGCGCTTTGCGCATCACCGCGCCAGGCGGTTTCCAGAACGGGTTGCGCCAGGCGAGACCCGGCTCGCCGAACCTTTCCGGGCTGATCCGGACGTAGATCCCGTCGGCTTCCAGCACATGCTCGCCCGCGAGCTGTTCCTGTGAGGTGTAATAGCTGATGCGATAATCGGCGTGCTCGAGCCCGATCCCTGCTGCGATCTGGCGCAGCGCCCGCGTGCCCTCGCGCCGGTAGTGGCGCAGTTCTTCGGGACGATAGTCGATCCCGCGTTTGACCAGCGCAATGATCGCAGGCCTGTGTTTGAGCTCGGCAAGGCGTTCAATGCATTGGGACCGCAGAGCCTGGTCGTCTGCCTCACATTCGGTCGGCCTTCCGTCAGCAATGCGTTGAAGGTGGCGCGTCAGCAGCAGCACTGCCGGACAGGTTGCGGCCTGCCGGCCTGCCAGACGGACATCATCCACGGCCTCGTTCAATGCTCGCAGCGCATTTTCGAAGGTCGTCAGCCCATCGGGCTGGAGTGCGCGGCGGTAACGGTAATCAATGTCGCAGGACATGAGGCTTCCTTTCCATTGCAAGATGCAATGGCCCCATCCCCCTTTCCTCAATGCAGGCTGCCGCAGTGCTCGCTCGGGTTCTCCAGCAGCAACGGCTCGTAGATCATCGGTCGCAGGAGCGCCCCTGGCGCAATCTGTTCGAGGATCCTCGCTATTGCCGAGACCGCAACGCCCGCCTCGGTTGTCTGGATGATGAGCGATCGGCCTTGACCCGGAACTGTGCCAAGCGACCAACCGACGCCCCCCTTGCCGAGAAGGCCGTCCAGCACCTGGCGCGGGTCCCTCTGGGGGAACAGGCCTGCGATATGCTGGTCCAGCTCCTCGCCGATCGGCGCCCTCCTCCGGCCTGCAACATCGCCCGCATAACGGTGAAGCTGGGTGAGGCAAACGACCTCCTGCGGTGCCGGCTCAAGCAAAAGCCGGAACTGGCGCCGTCTCATCGGCTTCCTCCCCCTCTTCGCCGGCAGGTTCGCTCTGGAAGCCCGAATAGGCCGCAAGATGGTTGAACGCCTGATCGGCCTTCGCGGCTGCGGTGATGATCGCCGTCTTGTCGGCCTTGAGGATCTCCAGCCAGTGCGAGACGTAGCTGGCATGGCTTTCGTGAAGGTCTGCCGGCAGACCCAATTCATAGCAAATGCGCGCACTCACCTGCTCGGCCACCAGCTCCTCGAAAGCGTATGCCTTGTCGCCGAAACGCTTGCCAAACTCGCGGGCGAGCCGCGAGGCATGGCCCGACCAATGCCCGAGTTCATGCGCTTTCGTCGCCACGAACCCGTCTTCGGTGTTGAAGACATTGGGGTGCGGAAGCTGAATATAATCAGCGCCCGGCGAGTAGAACGCGCGGTCTCCGCCGAGGCGTATGTCAGCCGGAACGGGTGAGAAGAAGCGCTCGATGGCAGCGGCCTTCTGCGAGGGCGTCGGCGGCGCTTCAGGCACCGGGCTCGGATAGAAATGGGGCGGCAGGCCATCGATCTGCGCGGCGTTGAACACGCTGTAAGCGCGCATGAATCGGATTGTTTTCGACGACTCCTCACCGGTCGCCTGGTCGACCGAGGTCTTCTTCGTGCTGTTGAAGTAGATGCTCGGCTCGGCCGTCTCGCCCTTGCGGACTTGTCCGCCGAGCTCGATGGCCTGGCGCCAGGTCATCCAGTAGCGTGAGCCATATCCATAGTGATCGGCGACCGCCCAAAGATAGAGGCGGTTGATCCCTGTATAAGGGACGCCTGCAGCGCGCAGCGGTGCGCCGCCCATACCGGTCTTCTTCCAGGGTCGGCGCCAAGGCAGCGTTCCGGCCTCAATTGTCTTGATGATCAGATTGGTGATTTCCTGCGCGACGTCGCGCTTGGGTCGTTGGCGCATTGGCCTTCTCCTCAACAAAAAAGAGGCCCGGCTCACTCAAGCGAGTGGCCGGGCCAGGTCATCAGGAGGGGTGTTTTGCCGCCTCAGGCGGCTACCGCCGCTTCTTCACAGGCGACTTCAGGTTGATGCTCATCGATCAGCTCGTCGGCCTCGCTGTCGGCTTCACCGTTATCGCCATCGCAGGCGTCGGCGACAGGGTCGCTTTCGTCGGTGTCCGGGATGACCGGATCAGCGGGATTGTCACCAATCGTGAACTTCATGCCTTCGGGGAGCCAGGCCAGCGCTGCTTCCTTGACGTCCTGTTCAATGATCGCCTTGCCGGCGAAGATCGTCTCGCAGGTCTTGGCAAGGTCAGCCTTCTTCGATGCGGCATAACGCGCCGCAAGATCGCTGCCGCCGACTTCGGTCAGCGCGGCAAGACACGAGGTCTTGCTCACGCGGTCGAAGAAATTTTCGGCTGTCGGGCGCCACATCGCTGCAACGTCGATGTCGAGCATACTGCCGATGACAGCATGGATCGGATGGTATTCCG
>DHHS01000198.1 GCA_002403415.1 Sphingomonas sp. UBA4766
CCGCCGAGGAAGAAGATCGGCAGGAACACCAGCATCACGATCAGCGAGGCGAACACCACTGCCGTGCGCACTTCCAAAGAGGCAGATAGCACCACATTGAAGGCCGAGCGCGGATTGCCTGCGTCACGGTTCAACCGCAGTCGCCGCGCGATGTTCTCGACGTCGATGATCGCATCATCGACCACTTCGCCCAGAGCAATCACCAGCCCGGCGATCACCATCGTGTTGATCGTCGCCCCGCTCCACAGCAGCACCAAACCGGCGGCCAACAGGGAGAGCGGGATGGCAACCAGACTGATGGTTGCCTGCCGCCAATCGCGGGTGAAGGCAAACAGGACGATCGCAACCAGCAAGCAGCCGATCATCAGCGCGCGGGTGAGGTTGTCGATGGACTTTTCAATGAAGGTGGCAGGGCGGAAGATCGTGGTGTCGATCTTTACATCCTGAAGGCCCGGGCGAAGCTGATCGACAGCCGCCTCGACATCGCGGGTCAGTCGCAGCGTGTTTCCGGTCGGCTGCTTCTCGACGATCAGCATGATCCCCGGACCATCATCGATAATGGCGTTGCCGATGGGCGCAGCAAAGCCATCGGTCACCCGCGCGACATCGCCCACCCGAACTGGCGCGTCACCCGCGATCTTTATGACGGTGCGCGCCAGATCCTCGGATGTCTGGATGGCGCCGGCCTGCTGCACGGGCAGCCGTTGGTTCGGCGTATCGACAAATCCGCCCCCGCCTACCAGCACCGCATCGCCAGTCGCGGTGCGCAACTCGGCCAGTGTAACGCCCGAAGCTTGCAGCCGGTCGGGGTCGGCCAGAACCTGAAGCTGGCGGTCGCGATAGCCCCACACGGCGACGTTGGCGACGCCCGGCACAGACATCAGCTTGGGCCGGATCGTCCAGCGCACCAGCTCGGACAGTTCCATTTGGTCGAGTTTCTTCGACGAGATGCCAATTTTGAGCGCACGACTGGTGGATGACAGCGGCGGCAGCATCACGGGCGGGCGCGCAGCAGATGGCAGGCGCCCTTGCACCTGCGTCACACGCTCCTGCACCAGCTGCCGGGCGCGGATGACATCCGTTCCGCGCTCGAACAGGATTGTTACCGATGACAGGCCCAGCACCGATTTGGACCGCAAGGTGGCCAGATCAGGCACGCCGTTGACCGCGGTTTCGATCGGAACGGTGATCAGGCTTTCGACCTCCTCGGTCGAAAGGCCTGGCGCTTCGGTCTGGATTTCAACGATGGGCGGGGCGAATTCCGGGAAGACATCGAGCGGGACATCGGCGGTCGCGCGCAAGCCAAGCACCACCAGCAGCGCCGCCATCGCGAGCACCAGCACCCGCTGCTTCAATGCAGATTTTACCAGCCAGGACAGCATCAGTGAGCAACCCCGAACTCGGTGCCGAACAGCTCAGCCGCTCCGGTCGTGACCACCACGGTGCCGGGCTCAAGTCCGCGCGAGAGAACTGCGCGCCCATCTTCGCTCGCTGCCACTTCGATCCGCTGGCGCACGTATGTATCTGGAGCAGTCTTGGCATAGACCCATTCGCCCCCGTAGATGTCGCGTAAGATCGCGGAAGCAGGCACAGATAGCCCTTGGCGCTCACCGCCAGCAACCGGCAACGTGACGCTGACTCGCTGGCCGACCCGGTAGGCACGATCGCGATTGTCGAGAGCGAAATACAGATCGACCGTGCCCGCAACCGCGTTGGCCGATGGCGGCGCATCGACGGGCCGCGCCGAACGCTTTGCACCATCGGCGCCAAGCGGAGCGACAAGGACGCTCTGCCCTTTTTGGATAGCGGCAAGGTCGGTCCCGAAAACAGGGACACGCACCCAGACGTAGCGCTGATTGGTGAGCGTGCCGACCGCAGGGCCAAGCAAGCGTCGCTGCGATGCGGCGACATCGGCGGCCGCCTTGGCTGTTGCAAGGGCGGCAGCAGCCTCATCTTGCGCGCGTATGCTGCCCGCTTCTTCATCGACCAGTTGGGTGGCCCGGTTATAAGCGATCCGTGCCAATTGAAGCTGGGCGCGTGCCCGCGCAACTTCGCCATTGGCGGCTGTCTGCTGCGCTGCAAGCTGCTGCAAGTTGCTGGCCGCGTTGATCGGCGCGCCGCCGGAAGCAGCCGGAATGACGATCTCCCCGCTGGTCATGCGCGTTTCCAGCACACTGCCACTACCGGCCCGCTCGGTTGTGATTCCAAGACGCTTCTGCGCCTCAGGGGTCAGCGTCAGGCGAACAAGCTCGGTCTCATGAGCAATCGCCTCGCTGTGAACCGGCGGCTTTGTGCCTGGCGCAGACTCGCTGCCGCAAGCGGTCAACAACAGGGCTGCAAGAGTGGCGAAGCAGATACAATTTGAGCGCATCCTTCCCCCATAATGCGCGGTCATTGGGGCATGGTTGACGCTGCTATACAATTTCCCAATGTTGAGGGGTCATTGCAGCCATGCTGCTATTGCTGGCTGATCGTCCGCTGATTGCCCAGCCAAAGGTAGCTTTGGGGTCGGTTTGCCACTTTCCAGTTTCGGCGGAAAAGTGATCGAAGCTGCCAGTCCGGTTCAAGCGCTGACCTAATCTGCGGCGAACGCAGGGCCGAGGATGCCAGATGCCCTTATCGGCCCTCCCGATCCAGACGGATCGCTTCATCAAGAAAGCGCTGGGGGTCTCGCGCGTACTGCGCTGCCTGTGATTGCATGATTGTTCTCATGACAGCCTCACGGCTCGGCTGAATGATTGCGCCTTCTGGCGTCGCAAGGACGCTATCAAAATGGCGCGCGAAGTCGCAGATCCCGCCGACCAATGGCAAAGACAGGTCCGCTACATTGAGGCGGAACTGGATCCCCTCAATAGCCTGCCCGTCGATGCTGACCTGAATGTCGTCCGCTTTCTCGTCGCCCCAAATCCGCAGGCCGTCAGACCAAGACGGTTTCTCTGGAAGGAGCCTGCCGAGTTTCGAGAACAACACCTCCGCATGAGCCGCCGAAAAACCGAGAACGGTCTCATCGAGTTGCGCGCGGCTCATCCGCACTGCGGCAACCCCTGCGACGCGCGCCGCAGATGCAGGAATGAGATCGATGACGAACTGCCAGACTGCCATCATTAAAACATAGCGCATAGCTCAGCTGCAGCAACAGGTTGAATTGCCGCGTTGTCCGTGGCTGCCCTCCCTCTGCCGACGAGCCGCGCCGAACCGCCTAAAGGACTGGGAGTGTTCCCGCTGTAACCCCTTCGCAGGGCCGAAGGGGCGGCCCGGCGTGGCGCTGAAGCGCCTGACCGGCCCTGCCTTCGTCTCACCTGCTCGGGGGCGGGAACGTCTCTTCCACACACACAGGAACACCTGCCGAAACCTATCGGCGGCCGCCCCTTAGTCAAGGATCGCGGTCCCCCCAATTTTCAGCGGGGAGGCTGTGTCGCTGCGCGCCAGCCACCACGCAGAAAATCGGTTCCCCCACGCCCGCCATGGCGGCGGCGAGACGAGCTCGCCGTCCCTGACACGGTTCGTCCGGCCCGATGGGTTTTTGGCTGTTCCCAATGTGGGGACGATTTCAAAAATCGGAGGCTTTTATGACT
>DHHS01000168.1:0-956 GCA_002403415.1 Sphingomonas sp. UBA4766
GGAAAGGATTGCCTTCCGATGGCCAATGCGCATCACGCAACACTGGAAACACGTCATGCCGCGCTCGATCGCCGGATCGCGCGCGAATCGCAACGTCCCCTGCCTGATGCGCTGATGATTGCCCGGCTGAAGAAGCAGAAGCTGCGATTGAAAGAGGCGATGGCGCTGAACTGATTTGCGCTCGACCCCAGGAGTCGATGTTGGACGAGTGAGGGTTCGCAAGCTTACGCAGCCCACAGCGCCGCAACTGCCATACTGCGCTGCCATGCGCATATGATGACGCGCGCAGGCGTTGGGATGTTAGATCAGCGGTAGGATTGGTTTGACGACCACAGGCGCCTTCACGCCTGCCTTCACGGGCTTGCGGGCGAGGCTTGGCTCTACCGGATGGTCAAACGCGACACCAATCCGGCCGGCTTCGCACCACGCGACACGGCCAGGAACCCAGCCGATGCCACGCACGTCCACCTCAACGGCGGTGCCCGGGGCAATCGGCGCGGCGTAATCCGCCATCAACCCGCCCGGCGACAGATTGCGTACGCGCACCTGGCTTACCAGTCGCCGCTTCGCGCTCTCGCGAAACTGCGCGATCAGGAACAGACTGTCGCGATTCTGGTGGCGATTTTGGTCTGCGTCGCTTGACGAAGTGTCAAAATGCGCATCCTGCCCGCCGTGATCGCCAACTCGGTCCATGACCAACTTTTGCCCCTTCGCACTGTTCAGGGGAGAAGTTAGCCGGAAATGCTTATCAAATTGCTTATCGGGCGCCGCACGGTCAATCCTCGCGCGAGACCCTTTCATGGCGCTCGTGGCGCTCCTGCGCCTCTACTGTCATCGTCGCAATCGGTCGCGCTTCGAGCCGCGCAAGCGAAATCGGCTCGCCCGTTACTTCGCAATAACCATATTCGCCATTGTCAATCCGGCGAAGCGCCGCATCGATCTTGGCAATCAGCTTG
>DHHS01000168.1:1254-5453 GCA_002403415.1 Sphingomonas sp. UBA4766
TTGGCAATCAGCTTGCGCTGCCGGTCGCGCGTGCGCAATTCAATCGACCAGTCGGTCTCGCTGGAAGCCCGGTCGGTCAAGTCGGCCTCGCGCAAGCTCTCGCTCTGAAGTTGCGATAAGGTGCCCTGCGCCTCCTGCAATATCGCGTCTTTCCAGTGCAGCAATTTGCTGCGAAAATACTCGATCTGGCGCGGGTTCATAAAGGGTTCTGACGCATCTGGCCGATACCCGTCATCACCATCATTGGCCGGAACCGGCCCCAGGGGTTGCGTATCGTCGATCCGGTTCACCAGCGATGCCATCCTAACTCTCACTCTCCACCCACCGTCGCGCACTGCTCGCCCACGCGGCCTTTGAGCGCGCCTATAACCACGCGCTGACGGATCGACAAGCACAGCCTATCGGCACGTGACGCGGGTACCGCTTGCCCCCGCCCCGGGCATGGGCGACCGCACGATGATTCCTGAGACCGGATAGTTAACATGGTCATACAGAACTCGGGCTCGATCTGACTATAACTGTACCAATTATGCACATTAACGTAACATGACCGCTTGATTCACGTCAGGGCGAACCAGCTATCAGTGAAAACATGGTTAATATAGTTGAACTTAACATTTTATTCTGCACTTTGGATCAATAGCGGCGTGTCCGTATATGGGGTGATCCGTCGGCCCATTGATCGGACGTTATTGAGAGAGTGACGCAATGTCTGTGCGGATGGCCCTGGCGAAACTTTGTGCATGCGCGTGCGGCGGTGCCGTGGTCGGCGGTGGCGCGGTCCATGTGACCGAATCGGCCAAACCGCGCCCGGCCTATGTAAAGCATACCAAGAAAATCATTCGCACCACGGGCGTCCGGCGACAGGCGACGCGGGTTCGGCGCGTGGTGACACGCACCACCGCCACATGCCCGCCCGCTACGGTTCAGATCGCCAGCCAGCCGATCCCCCTGCCTCCGCCCTATGCCGCATCGAGCGGTGATTTTCCGGTGTCGGGCGGCGGTGGCGGAGTTGCCCCCGTTATCATCGGCGGGAGCGGCGGATTCGGCGGCGGCTTTGGCGGATTTTTCGCGGGCGGATTCTTTGGCGGCGGCGGGGGCAGCAGCGGCGTCGTCATTTCATCGAACGGTGGCGGCACGTCGAGCGCGAGCAGCACAAGTAGCGGCGCAAGCTCGTCCAGCACCAGCTCGGGCACGCCGGGCGATGGCACAACCAGCACATCGGGCGGGATCAGCATCGTGATTTCGTCGACATCGAGCACTGGTGGCTCGGGGGGATCATCATCGTCGACGTCATCGGGCGGCAGCGGTGGTTCATCATCGTCGACCTCGTCAGGCAGCGTGTCGAGCACGTCATCGACCGGCGGGTCGTCAACCGGCGGGTCATCATCCTCAACCTCGTCGGGTGAAGTCTCAAGCACCTCGTCAAGCGGTGAAGTGTCGAGCACCTCATCGACCGGCGGCTCCTCGACCTCCACCGGCGGTTCGTCTACTTCGACCGGTGGGTCATCAACCTCCACGGGCGGGTCTTCATCGTCGGGCAATGTGTCATCGGCGTCGTCGGGCGATGTCTCAACCTCAACCTCCAGCGCATCGAGTGCCAGCAGCGCATCGAGCGCGAGCAGCAGCGGCTCGTCATCGCTCGGCTCGTCGAGCGTTGGGTTCAGCACCAGCGCATCGGGTTCGACATCGGCCAGCAGCGCATCGTCGGCCTCCTCCGCTTCCTCGGCATCGAGCGCTTCGTCAAGCGGCGGCGGTGACGATCCGGGCGGCCCGACGCCGGTGCCCGCGCCGCCGATGGTGTTGTTGTTCGGGGCAGCAGCGGCAGCGCTGGTCGCGCGCAAGCGCTTCGCCAAACGCCCCGTCGATCGCCTCGATCCCGTCGCTGACGGCTCCATCGTTGCCGACTAAGCTTGCGTGATGTGCGGGCTCTCGCCATAGCGCGGGGGCCATGCATGACATCCGCCTGATCCGCGAAAACCGGTCCGCTTTCGATGCGCAGCTCGCGCGCCGGGGGCTGACGCCCCAAGCCGAAACGTTGCTGCCGCTTGACGAGCGCCGCCGTGCGCTCGCGACCGAGATGCAGGCGGCACAAGCACGGCGCAATGACGCCTCCAAGCTGATCGGTGCCGCCATGGCCAAGGGCGATACGGCTGCCGCCGATGCGCTGAAGGCCGAAGTCGCCGCGCTGAAGGACCGGCTGCCCGCGCTGGAGGCGGAGGAGAAGGACGTCGCCGCCCAACTAAAGGCCGCGCTCGACATCATCCCCAACCTGGCTGCTGATGACGTGCCATTCGGCACCGGCGAAGAAGACAATGTCGAGGTCAGCCGCTGGGGCACGCCGCGCGATTTCGATTTTACCCCACGCGAACACGCCGATCTGGCACCGGCGCTGGGCATGGACTTCGAAACCGGCGCAAGGCTCTCGGGCGCGCGGTTCACTTTCCTGCGTGGGCCGATGGCGCGCCTCCACCGCGCGCTCGGCCAGTTCATGCTCGACATCCAGACCGGCGAGCACGGCTATACGGAGTGCAACCCGCCGGTGCTGGTCAAGGACGAGGCGATGTATGGCACTGACAAGTTGCCGAAGTTCGCCGAGGATAGCTTTCGCACCACCGACGATCGCTGGTTGATCCCGACCAGCGAAGTCTCCCTGACCGCCAGCGTCATGGGCGAGCTTCTCGACGAGGCCACGCTCCCGATGCGTCTTGCCGCGCTTACCCTGTGCTTCCGCTCCGAAGCGGGGGCGGCGGGGCGCGATACGCGCGGCTTCATCCGCCAGCACCAGTTCGAAAAGTGCGAGCTGGTCAGCATCGTCCGCCCCGAGGACTCCGAAGCCGAGCACCAGCGTATGGTCCGCGCGGCGGAGACGATCCTCGAACGCCTGAACCTGCCCTATCGCAAGCTGTTGCTCTGCACCGGCGACATGGGCTTCGGCGCGCGCAAGACCTATGACCTTGAAGTCTGGCTGCCCGGCCAGGCTGCCTATCGCGAAATCAGCTCGTGCTCGAACACCGGCGACTTCCAGGCGCGGCGGATGAACACCCGCTACCGCGTCACGGGCGAGCAGAAGCGCACCGAATTCGTCCACACGCTCAACGGCTCCGGACTCGCGGTCGGGCGCACCCTCGTGGCGGTGATCGAGAATTACCAGAACGCCGATGGCAGTGTCACCGTGCCCGACGCGCTGCTGCCCTATATGGGCGGCGTTACCCGGCTGGAGGTTTAACGATAATGCGCATCCTGCTCACCAATGACGATGGCTATCATGCGCCGGGGCTCAAGGTGTTGGAGGAAATTGCCGCGACGCTTTCCGATGATGTCTGGATCGTTGCACCCGCCGATGAGCAATCGGGCGCGGGCCATTCGCTTACCCTCACTCGCCCGCTGCGTGTGCGCCAGCATGGCGCGCGGCGATTTGCGGTGGCGGGCACGCCAACCGATGCGGTGATGATGGCGCTGGCCAAGATCATGGCCGACGCCAAGCCCGACCTGATCCTGTCAGGCGTCAATCGGGGTGCCAATCTGGCGGAGGATGTCACCTACTCAGGCACGGTGTCCGCAGCGATGGAGGGGGCGCTGGCGGGCGTGCGTTCGATCGCGCTCAGTCAGGCCTATGCGCGCGAGGGGATGGGCGATGTCGTGCCGTTCGACGCCGCGCGGCAATGGGGGGCAAAGGTGCTGGCACCGCTGATCGAGGCACCGCTTGCGCCGCGCACGCTGGTGAACATCAATTTCCCCGCACTTCCCGCTGACCAAGTGCTCGGCACCCGCGTGGTGGCGCAGGGCCTGCGCGATTATGGTCGGTTGCAGATTGTTACCAATCGTGATCCGCGCGGCTATGATTACCACTGGTTCGCGCTTGGCCCGTCGATCGAGACGCCCGCGCATTCAACCGATGTCGAGGCCGTCGCCGATGGATATATCGCGGTCACGCCGCTCCACCTCGACCTGACGCATCACGCATCGCTGGCGATGCTGGCGTCGGCGTATCGGGCAGAGTAAGCTGCCCCAATGAACCGGCCTTGCGTGTTCCCGATTACTGCCCTGGCGCTGTTGGCGGCGGGCTGTGTGCCGCCGCCGATCGAGCGGGCGAGCGATTATCCCGACCGTCCCCAGCTTGCACCCCCGACCGAAGCCGATACCCGCCTGCCGCCACCCGCCTCGTCCCCGCCCCCTCCGCCCCCGCCCGCGTGGGA
>DHHS01000197.1 GCA_002403415.1 Sphingomonas sp. UBA4766
ACCGACCAGCAGGAAACGATCGCCGAAGCGCTTGACCGCGTGGCGAGCGAGACCGAGGCGCTGCGCGCTCGGCTGACCCGCCAGTTCAGCAGTTCGGACGCGCAGGTCGCTGCCTATCGCCAGACGCAGGCGCTGCTGACGCAAGTGTTCCGCCCGAATACGGACAATAACTGATGTTGGGCTATGCAACGGCGCGCGCAGGCAGCGCGGATACCGCCTATCGTTCGATCGACGTCGCCGGGCGCACCGCAACGGGCGATCCGCACGCGCTGGTACAGGTTATGTATGAAGAGCTTAATCGGGCGCTTGGTGCGGTAGCCTCGGCGATCCGGCTGGGGAATCACAGCGTCAAGAGCGAAAAGATTTCGCGCGCGCTTACAATCCTGTTTGCGCTGGAAAGCGGGTTGGATTTTGAGAAGGGCGGCGATGTGTCCTACACGCTGGCCAATCTGTATCGCGGCGCGCGCAAGCAGATCATCAAATCGAGCCTTGGCGATGATCCCGAACCGTTTTTGCTGGTCGCGCGCAATCTGAACGAAATTGCGAGTGCCTGGCGCCAGATTCGCGGGGGTTAAACCATGTTCGATTGCGGGTGCCGTACTTGTTTCAGCTTGGCTGACAACAGACCTTAAGCCTTTCCCAGCATCGCGCGCGCGCAGTTGCGCCCCGGCCGTCCGCTGACCCCACCGCCGGGGTGCGCGCCCGACCCGCACAGCCACAGCCCGTGCACCGGCAGCTTGTGCGCGCCCAGCCCAAAGACCGGCCGCGCCGCCCAAAGCTGGTCAAGCGACATCCGCCCGTGGAAGATGTCGCCGCCGATCAGGCCAAAGCGCGCTTCCAGATCGGGGGGCGACAGAATCATCTCACCAATGATCGACGCACGAAAGCCGGGCGCAAATGCCTCTACTGTGTCGAGCACGGCGTCGGCGGCGGGGCGGCGATGCTGCGCCCAATCGGCGAGTTTAGGGTCAAAATGCTGCGCAAAAAGACTTGCAACATGCCCGTCCGCCGGGGCCAGCGTGTCATCGACCAGCGACGGGATCAGCATCTCGACGATCGGTCGTTTTGACCAGCCGTGCGCCCGCGCATCGGCATAGGCGCGATCCATATAGTCGAGGCTGGGTGCAAGGATGATGCCGCTGCACAAATGATCGCCAGGCTCTGGCAGCGCGGTAAAGCGCGGAAGCGTCGACAGCGCGACATTCATGCGCAGCGTTCCCGATCCATTGGCATGGCCCGCAATCCGCCGACGCAGGCCGGGGTCGAGGAGTTCCGGCGCGACCAGATCGAGGAGCAGCGTCTTGGGGTGGCAATTGGCGGCAACCGCGCGCGTGGCGATTCGCTCGCCGTCGCCCAGCTCCACCCCGTCGACGCTGGTCCCTTTTGCCAGCACGCCCGCGACGGGCGCATTCAGCCGGATCGTCACGCCCGCAGCTTCGCACGCGCGCGCCATTGCCTGCGTGACAGCACCCATGCCGCCAATCGCATGACCCCAGGCGCCGGGGACGTCGTTTACTTCGCCAAAGACATGGTGGAGCAGGACATAGGCGCTGCCCGGCGTATCGGGGCTGGCATAATGGCCGACGATTGCGTCAAACCCGAACACGGCTTTCACCGGCTCACTCTCGAAATAGCTGTCGAGCACTTCGCGCGCAGAGCGCGTGAACAGGTCGATCGCATCGCGCTTTGCCTCATCGCTCAGGCCGAGCAAGCGCCAGCCCTGTTCGACTGCGCGGATGATGCCGCCAGTGTCGCGCGCGGGCGGCACCCGGTCGGCCAAAAGGCGCAGCACGCGCGCGACACTGCCCAGCCGCCGCTCATAATCGGGCAGCGCGGCTGCATCGCGCGGGGACCAGGCGGCAACTGCTGCGGCTGATTGTCCGCCGCCCATCAGCAAATGACGACCATCTTCGGTGGGCAGGAAATTGCTGAACGGGCGGCTGACAATGCGCAAGCCGTGACCGCTCAAGTCCATGTCGCGCGCGATCCCGGGGTCGAGCAGGCCGACGGTGTAGCTTGCGGTCGAATTGCGAAAACCGGGGACGAATTCTTCGGTAACGGCAGCGCCCCCAACCACGCCCCGCCGCTCCAGTACCAGCACCCGCTTGCCCGCGCGCGCCAGATACCAGGCACAGACCAGGCCATTATGCCCGCCGCCGATGATGATGACGTCCCAGCGCATGGCAGCTGAGTGCCCTTCTCCACCGCCAGGTGCAAGTCGCGAGCGGCCGATGGTGGCCGCGCCGTTAACCAGATTGAGAGCATTTCAGCCGTAAAATGGCGGTCAAATGATGCGCCGGAGCCGCTCAATCGCTATGAAAATGCCACCGCAACAGGACGCGCTCGCCGGGTTTCGCTGCGGCACGATGCGCACGATCCTCGCGGTCGACGACAGCCGCACCAGCCTGAACGTGATTGGTCAGCAATTATCCGCCAATGGCTATCTGGTGGTGCTGTGCGAAACAGGGGCGGAGGCGCTTGATCTGATCGCGGCGCGCGGGTTTGATCTGGTGCTGCTCGATCTGGTGATGCCGGGTATGTCTGGTTTGAGCGTGTTGCGCGAAATCCGAAGCGCTCGCGACTCGGCCGATCTTCCGGTGATTGTCGTGACCGGGCAAAACGACACGCTGTCGACGGTGGAGGTGCTGTGCGCGGGTGCCGATGACCATGTCGCTAAACCCTTTTCCTTCGACGTGCTGGCGGCGCGCATCGACCGGGTGATCGCGCGCTCGCGGCGGATTGCAGAGCTGAAGCGATCGAATGCCGCGCTCGATGCGCGGATTGCCGCCCGCGCGATGGAATTGGGCGAAGCGCGCGCCCAGCTTGCGGAAACGCGCGCCGACCGGCTCCGGCTGATCGCGTCGCTGCAGCAGTTGAACGACCGGCTAGACGGGCTTAGCGAAACCAGTGCCGCTGGATGAAATAGCCCGCGATTCCGACCGCCAGCAGCACACACACACCGACCACACCCCAAAATGCCCAGGGCGCATGGGCATAGGGAATCCCCGCCACATTCATGCCCAGCAACCCGGTCAGGAAGGTGAGCGGTAGAAACACCATCGCGACGATCGCAATGATGAGCGAGCGGCGGTCAATCTGTTCGGCGCGTAAATCGGTGAGCGCTTCGTGCGTCAGCGCAGCGCGCTCGCGAATTGCCTCCAGCTCTTCGGCCATGCGCGCGGCGCGATCTGCTGCGGCCGCCAAGTGCAGCCGGTCATCGCCTTGCAGCCAGGGTGCGGGGAGAGCGGCGAGCTTTTCGATCGCAGCGCGCTGTGGCGACAGGAACCGGCGATAGCCGATCGCGGTGCTGCGCACTTTGGTGACTTTCTGGCGCAGTTCGAACACGCGGTCGCCGCTCAGATCGGCCTCGCAATCGTCGAGCAAGTCACCAAGCTCGGCGACTTCGGGGTCAAGCTCGGTGGTGATCGCGGTGGCAAAGGCCGCGATCAGGTCGCCGGGATCGTGGATCGTGCCGCTCGCCAGCTCGGCTTCGACCAGCGCAATGGCGGTAAGCGGGCGGCGCGTCACCGAAATCAGCCGCCCGGCAACCGCCCAGATGCGCACCGACGCCAGCGGATCGGACATTGGCACGGCATCGTTCGAGCGGCCGCGCAGGTTGAGGATAACGCCCTCGCCAACCGCGTCGCAGCGCGGGCGCGTTTCGCTCGCGGTCAGCGCATCGACGATGACGTCGGGCAATCCGGCACAGTGGCATAGCCACGCCTGGGCCGCTGCATCGCTATCGGTGCGGTGAATCCACACCAGCTCGGACTGGTGTGTAACCGCTTGTTGCGGGTCGATGCGGCGGACATCGGCGTGGTGGACGCAGTAAGCAAAGCTGTTCATGGCATCACCAATGCGATCGACAGGCCGGGCGGCAACGGGAGCGGCACCGGTGCGCACAGCCGCTCAGCATCGGCGCGGGCGCGATTCAGGATAGCGGGCGGTGTGCCCACTGCGTGATAGACCCGGTCGGCGAGTGCCAGCCACCGTGCCTGCCGCAAGGTCAGGTCATCGGGGTCGGGCGATGTCAGAGCGATTTGCTCCAGCCGACCGGCGGGCACGGCGGCGGCGGCCAGCCATGCC
>DHHS01000186.1 GCA_002403415.1 Sphingomonas sp. UBA4766
GCGCTTGCGTCCGCCAGGTCGTTGATCGCCACCAGTTCGAGGCCGGTGTCCTGCTGCTCCAACATCGCCCGCGCGACGAGCCGCCCGATACGTCCGAACCCGTTAATCGCTACCTTGACCGTCATGTCGCAATTTCTCCGTTATTTCTGTAATTTATTAATGATTGCTGGCGCAATCGCCGCGGCATTCAACCCAAAATGCCGATAGAGGTCCGCCCCCGGCCCCGACGCACCAAAACCGTCAATGCCGACGCGCAGACCCGCATCGCCGGTGTAACGCTCCCACCCCAAAGTAGTTCCCGCCTCGATCGAGACTTTAAGCGTGTCTGCAGGGAGCACATCGGCGCGGTAGGCCGCATCCTGCGCGTCAAACCGCGACCAGCACGGCATCGACACGACGTCGACGCCAATCCCCGCTGCCTCGAGCGCATCGGCGGTCTCGAGCGCAATCGCGACTTCGGAACCGCTGGCGATCAGCACCACTTGCCGCAGCGCGCTTGCCGCCCGCAACCGGTAAGCGCCGCGCGCGCTGAGCATATCGCCCCCCTCACGCAACAGCGGCAGATTTTGGCGCGACAACGCGATCAGCCCCGGCCCGTCCTTCCTCGCCAGCGCCAGTGCCCAGCACTCCGCTGTCTCCACCGCGTCGCACGGGCGATAAACGTCAAGATTGGGAATCATGCGCAGGCTCATGAGATGCTCGACCGGCTGGTGCGTCGGGCCATCCTCCCCAACACCGATCGAATCATGCGTCATCACGTAAATGACTCGCGCTTGTTGCAGCGCCGACAGCCGAATCGCGGGCCGCGCATAATCGGCAAACACCAGGAAGGTGCCGCCAAATGGGATCACCCCGCCGTGCAACGCCATGCCGTTCATCGCGGCGGCCATGCCGAATTCGCGGATGCCGTAGTTCAGATAGCGCCCGGCATAATCCGCTGCTGACATTGGGCTAAGCGACGGCGTTTTCGTGAGATTCGAGCCGGTCAGGTCGGCCGATCCGCCGATGAGTTCAGGCATGGCCGCCGTGAGCCCGAGAAGCGCGAATTCGGATGCCTTTCGCGTCGCCACCGGCGCGGGCACCTTGTCCCACTGCGCAAAGGCCCAGCCGACGGCATCCTCCAGATCGACATCACCCGCGATCCGGCGAGTGAATTCAGTACAATCAGCATGGCGCGCCAGCCGCGCTTCCCACGCGGCCCGCAAACTGCCCCCGCGCGCGCCAATCGCCGCCCAGTCCGCCCCGACATCCGCCGGAATCTCGAACGGCGCATGCACCCAGCCAAGTGCCGCACGCGCCGCCGCCACTTCATCGGCACCCAGCGGGCTGCCATGCGTTTTCGACGTGCCCTGCTTGTTGGGCGCGCCCTTGCCGATGACGGTGCGGCACTGCACCAGCGAGGGGCGTGGATCGGCTGCGGCTTCGCTAAGCGCGCGGTCGATGTCGGCAAAGTCGTGCCCATCACATTCGGTGACATGCCAGCCGCTCGCGCGGTAGCGGGCCGGGATGTCCTCACTCGACGAAAGGCTGACTGCGCCATCGATGGTGATGCGGTTGTCATCCCACAGGACATTCAACCGCCCAAGGCCCAGATGCCCGGCGATCCCGACCGCTTCATGGTTGATCCCCTCCATCAGGCAGCCATCGCCCGCGATCACCCAAGTACGATGATCGACCAGCGCATCATCAAACACCGCGTTTAGGTGGCGCTCGGCAATCGCCATGCCAACGGCCATCGCGCACCCCTGCCCCAGCGGCCCGGTGGTGCATTCAACGCCCGCCAGCTCGAAATTTTCGGGATGCCCGGCGCACGGACTGCCCAATTGGCGAAAGTTGCGGATGTCCTCGATCGTCGGTCGCGCATAGCCGGTCAGATGGAGCAGCGCATAGAGCAGCATCGAGCCATGCCCAGCGGACAAGACAAACCGGTCACGGTCGGGCCAATTCGGCGCGACAGGATCGAATTTCAGATGGCGCGCAAACAGGACAGTCGCGACATCGGCCATACCCATCGGCATACCCGGATGGCCCGAATTCGCCGCCTCGACAGCATCCATCGACAGCGCACGGACGGCGTTAGCCAGAGTCGCAAACCGCACAGTCTCAACAGTGCTCATCCGCACCCCCGCATCGGCCAGCTCCGGCGCGATGCGCGCAGTATCTGGCGAGTCCTTCACTGGCCCGCCCCTTTGGGGGCGTCATGCTCTCGCGTCAACCACTCGCGCGCTTGGCGGCGGGCGATGGGGGTGCTATCCGCTTGCCATGATGGAAGATCAGGTGTCCGCACGCGATCGGATCGACGCAGCGCTCGCCCGGATCGAGCGTGCGATCGTGGCGCGCCGGGCCGAGCACCAGTCGCTGTCGCGCCAGCATCAAGCACTGCGCACCAGCATGGCAGAGGCAATTGCCGCCATCGACCAATTACTTGCCGAACCACGCGGCTGATGGCGCAAGTGTCGCTGATGATCGGTGGACGCGCGCATCGCATCGCCTGCGCCGACGGCCAAGAGACGCAACTCGAACGGTTGGGCGCGATGGTGGCGGAACGCTGGGACACCGCGCAGCGCGCGGCCGGCGGCGCGGGCGCCGAACGCACGATGCTGCTGATCGCGCTCATGCTTGCGGACGCGCTGAGCGATGCGCAGCGTGAGTCGGACGGCAATGTCGCGGCCCCGATGCTCGACGCCATTGCCACCCGGCTGGAAGCACTTGCAACAACCCTTGAGCAAGACGGCAGGAGCGCCTAAATATAGAGGCGGCGGGAACTGCCCGGCACGAGCTTTGCGAACATCCCTGAGGCGATATCATCATCCACGGGGCCCGTCCCTTCGCAGATCCTGGTCTGAGAACATGGTCCCCACCTGACGTTACAGGCGTCAGAGGATCTTCAGGCAACCGACCCATGGTGGTCCCGCCACCCCGCGCCCCCCGATGCGCTGTGCAGGAGGCGCGATGACCCCAGCTGATGTGACCGCGCAAAAGGCCGCGATCCGGGCCGCGATGCGCGCGGCGCGGCGCGGGTTTGCCCGGCCGCCGCTTAGCGTGCCCGCGCCCTTTACG
This sequence comes from Sphingomonas sp. UBA4766, assembly GCA_002403415.1. Lineage (GTDB taxonomy): Bacteria > Pseudomonadota > Alphaproteobacteria > Sphingomonadales > Sphingomonadaceae > Sphingomonas. The sequence goes on from DHHS01000186.1 coordinate 3,061, forward strand.
GCATTGCTCGACCGGTGGACTGGCGTTGGCGGCGTAATCGCGAGTTACTTGCCGGTCAGTGGCGAGGCGGATCCCGCGCCGCTCGCGGCCGCCGCAATCGCGCGCGGCTGGCGGCTTGCGCTCCCCCATGTGACCACGCGTGCTGCCCCCATGCGGTTCCTGAGCTGGCTCCCCGACGCGCCACTGGTCCCCGGCCCGTTCGGCCTGCGCCAACCCGAGTCAAATGCAAAGCCGCTCGACCCCGACATCATTCTGACCCCGCTCATCGCATTTGATGATCGGCTTGCCAGGCTCGGTCAGGGGGCGGGCCATTACGACCGCGCCTTTGCTGAACTGCCGCTCGCGCGGCGACTCGGCATTGGCTGGTCGATCCAGCGCGTGCCCAAAGTCCCGGTTGACCCATGGGATGTGCCGCTCCACGGAGTCGTCACGGAAAGCGGATGGATCGGACCCGACAGCTTATGACTCCAACTTGGCGCAAACCCGCGGGCACTTTGCTAATCGTCGTGATGATTACGGTCTGGGCTGTGCTGATCGCGACACTTGCCGACACCGTCATTGGCTGGCCGATTGCGCTCCAAACGCTGTTTTATCTGGCGACCGGGCTGGTGTGGATTGCGCCGCTCGGCCCGCTGCTCAAATGGATGGAGACGGGGCGCTGGCGTTAGCGCGAATGAGCAGTGCATGGGTTGACCGCATGGCGCGAGTGACGGGGCTCGAACCCGCGACCTCCGGCGTGACAGGCCGGCGCTCTAACCAACTGAGCTACACCCGCATGCGATGCGTGAGGCGGCGCAACTAAGCGAGCCGCCCGGGCATGTCAACGCTTATCGCGGCGCCCCCCTCGGCCATGGTCGAGCGTGCCGTGTTCAAACAGGAAACCGGCAATGTCGGGCTTGCCCGCCGCCCCGATTACCGTTTGCAGGATGATGAGAATCGGCACCGCCAGCAACGCCCCCGGCGTGCCCCACACCCACCCCCAGAAACTGAGCGAGATCAGGATCATGATCGGGCTGATCGTCAACCGGTGCCCGACGATCAGCGGAGTGATAACATTGGCCTCCAGCAGATGCGCGCCGATCATGATAAAGGCGGGCACCAGCGCGACCCAAAGATCGGAAAACACCATCAGCCCGCCCAGCGCGAGCAGCGCAGCAGCGGCGATCGGCCCGAAATAAGGGACGTAATTGAGCAGCGCGGCGATCCCGCCCCACATCAACGGATAGGGCATGCCCATAATCCATAGCGCCACCGCAATCACCAGGCCAAGAGCGAGATTGATGACCGTAATCGTGCCCAGATAAGATGACGTGTCATCGACGACATTCTGGATCACCCGCGCCGTCGCCAGCGCCCCATCAAAACTGGCGCGACTGGTGATCGTTTGCCGCCGCAAACGGGTCCAACTCGACAGAAAGAAGAACACAATCAGCGCACCAAAAAAGATATGCAGCAACACCGTTGGCGCCGACATCGCGACCAACTCGATCAGCGAACGTGGCGGTAGCGCGGTCGACTGCGCCGCCTCCGCCATGTTCTTGGCCGACCCCGCCGCCAAGCGCATCGCCGCCTTGTCCACATATTTTTCGAAGCTGTTGTAAAGGTCGAGCACGGGCCGCAGGTTCATCTGAACCTGCCCAATCCGCTCGGGCAGCAAGCGGAAAAACTGGAAGGCAGGAACAATAATCGCTGCAAGCACGCCGTTCGCCACCGCCAGAAAGCCCAGCACGCAGATCAGCGAGGCAAGCGCCGCGGGCAGGCGCCGCCGCTCCAACCATTCAAGCACTGGCACCAATGCAATCGCGATGATGAGCGCAGCCACCAGCGGCAGAAAAAACTCCGCCCCCGCCTTCAGCGCGAACGGAAGAGCAGCGATCAGCCCGATTCCGGCAATCAGCGTGAGTGAAGCCAGCAAACGGTCGCGGCGGTCATCCACCTCGCTCACTTCCGCCGGGATGGTCGCGCGTCCGCTTGGCGGCGGCGCGACCGCTGCAGGAGCCCCTGCCTGCCCCGCCACTGCTGAATCGTTTGCCGCCGCAGTCCTGTTCATGTTCTGCTCCATCGCGACCATGATCTAATGCCATTTCCCTAATTTGTAATCCCGGCTAGCGTTATCACTATGAACGACATCATCCTGGTTATTGATGAGGGCACCACCTCCACCCGCGCCATGGCATTTGCCGCCGATGGGACTTGCCTGGCGAGCGATGCGCAGGAACTGACCCAGCATTATCCGCAACCCGGCTGGGTCGAGCATGACGCCGCGCAAATCTGGTCGCGCACCCTTGCCGTTGCCCGTACCGTAATTGACCGTGTGGGTGGCGCCGCGCGCATCGCGGCGATCGGCATCACCAATCAACGCGAGACGGTGGTGTTCTGGGACAGGTCGACTGGCCAGCCGCTTGCCCCCGCAATTGTGTGGCAAGACCGCCGGACCGCGCAGGATTGCGCCGCGCTAAAGGCCGCCGGGCATGAACCGATGGTGCAGCAGGCGACCGGCCTATTGCTCGATCCCTATTTCTCCGGGTCCAAAATCGGCTGGGCAATGCGGCATTGGCCGCAGCTTGCAGAGGCTGGCGACCGGCTGGCGGTCGGCACCGTCGAAAGCTGGCTGGTGTGGAAACTGACCGCGACGGCGCAACGGGGCGGCCTGCACATCACCGACGCCACCAATGCCAGCCGCACCGCCATGATTGCGATTGGTTTGGGCGGCGGATGGGATGACGGCCTGATCGAGCTGTTCGGTGCGCGTCGCGCGGTACTCCCCGAAATCGTCGATTGCGCGGGGCAATTTGGCACCACAACGCTGTTCGGCGCGGCCATCCCGATTTGCGGGCTGGCGGGCGATCAACAAGCCGCAACCATTGGCCAGGCGTGCCTCGCCCCCGGCGAGACCAAGGCGACGTTCGGCACCGGCGCCTTCATCCTGACACAGGCGGGCGCGACACAACCTCAGTCGGCCAACCGGCTGTTGTCAACGATCGCGTGGCAGCTGGGCGACAAGCGCGCCTATGCTCTTGAAGGGTCGGTATTTGTGGCGGGCAGCCTCATCAAATGGCTGCGCGACGCGATCGGCCTGATCGGCACGGCCGCCGAGACCGAAGCGCTTGCTCGCAGCGTTGCCGATAATGGCGGCGTCTATCTCGTGCCCGCACTGGCGGGGCTGGGCGCGCCGTGGTGGCAGCCCGAGGCGCGCGGCGCTATTTTTGGGCTAAGCTTTGCCAGCAACCGTGCTCACATCGTCCGCGCTGCGCTGGAGGCGATGGCGCATCAGGCGCACGACCTGAAAACCGCCTTTGCCGCCGACGGAGTGGACTGGGCATCGTTACGCATCGATGGCGGGATGGTCGCGAACAACTGGATGGCGCAGGACATGGCGGACATGCTGGGCATCACGGTCGAGCGCCCCGCCTTTGCCGAGACGACCGCGCTGGGCGCCGCGATGTTGGCGGGCGTCGGCTGCGGGATGTTCGCCAACCT
>DHHS01000017.1:0-153 GCA_002403415.1 Sphingomonas sp. UBA4766
ACGGGTCTTCGGCATAGACGCGATTCTCAATCGCCCAGCCATTGATGCCGATCTGGTCTTGCGTCCAGGGCAGCGGCTCGCCCGCCGCGACGCGGATCATTGCTTCGACCAGATCGATGCCAGTAATCGCCTCGGTCACCGGATGCTCGACCT
>DHHS01000017.1:447-4666 GCA_002403415.1 Sphingomonas sp. UBA4766
CGGTCACCGGATGCTCGACCTGAAGCCGCGTGTTCATTTCCAGGAAGTAGAAGCTCTCGCCCGTCGGATCGGCGCCGCTGACGATCAGCTCGACCGTCCCCGCCGAATAATAGCCAACCGCGCGCGCAAGGGCGACCGCCTGCTCGCCCATCTTGCGGCGCATGTCGGGGCTGACGAACGGCGACGGCGCTTCCTCGACCACTTTCTGGTGGCGGCGCTGGATGCTGCATTCGCGTTCGTTGAGGTAAAGGATATTGCCATGTTGATCGCCGATTAGCTGGATTTCGATGTGGCGCGGGCTTTCGATGAATTTCTCGATGAACACGCGGTCGTCGCCAAAGCTCGCCAGCCCCTCGCGCTTGGTGGCCTCAAACCCCTCGCGCACATCCTGCTCGCTATAGGCCAGCCGCATCCCCTTGCCACCGCCGCCCGCCGATGCCTTCATCATGACGGGGAAACCAATGTCACAGGCGATCTTCACGGCCTCATCGGTGTCGGCGATTTCGCCCAGGAAGCCGGGGACGACATTGACGCCTGCGGCCTTCGCCAGCTTTTTCGATTCTATCTTGTCGCCCATCGCGGCGATGGCATTCGGCGGCGGGCCGACAAAGGCGATCCCCGCCTCGGCACAGGCGCGCGCGAAACTCTCGCGCTCCGACAAAAAGCCATAGCCGGGGTGGATGCAATCCGCGCCCGTTGCCTTGGCTGCGGCGAGGATCAGGTCGGCGCGCAGATAGGATTCCGCCGCCGGTGCCGGCCCGAGGCGAATGGCTTCGTCCGCCATCAGGACGTGGGGCGAGCGCGCATCGGCATCCGAATAAACCGCGACGGTCTGCAAGCCCATCCGCTTGGCGGTGCGGAACACGCGGCAGGCGATTTCACCACGATTGGCGACGAGGATTTTTTTGAGCATCAGCAACTCTCCACCAGCGACCCTGCCGCATTATTTGCGGCCTTGCACGCCCGTATCGGCTCTTCCCCAACCAGCGGCGTCAGGCCCAGTTTCGCCATCATCGCTGCGTCCTTGTCGTCGCCCGCGTTGGCGGCGGTCAAAAGCTTGTCGCCGGTGAAAATGCTGTTCGCGCCCGCCATGAAGCACAAAGCCTGCGTCGCCTCCGACATCGACTCGCGCCCCGCCGACAGCCGCACCATGCTCATCGGCATGGTGATGCGCGCAACGGCAACCGTGCGCACAAACTCGATATCATCGATCTTCGCGAGCGGGGTATCGGCCAGCATATTACCCAGCACCGTCCCCTTGACCGGCACCAGCGCGTTGACCGGCACGCTTTCGGGGTGCTGCGGCAGGGTGGCGAGCGTGTGGATAAAGCCGACGCGATCCTCGCGCGTTTCGCCCATGCCAACGATCCCGCCGCTGCACACATTGATGCCCGCCGCGCGAACATGGCCCAGCGTCGCCAGCCGGTCGTCCATCGTGCGGGTGGTGATGACCTCGTTATACCGCTCGGGGCTGGTGTCGATATTGTGGTTGTAATAGTCGAGGCCTGCGTCGGCGAGCTGTGCTGCCTGATGCGGCTCGAGCATCCCCAGCGTCATGCACGTCTCGAGCCCCATGGCGCGCACGCCCTTCACGATCTCCGCAATCGCGGGCATGTCGCGGTCCTTGGGATTGCGCCACGCCGCGCCCATGCAGAACCGCTGCGAGCCCGCATCCTTCGCCTGCGCGGCGCGCTGGAGCACGGCCTGCACGTCCATCAGTTTGGTGGCTTCCACGCCGGAGTCCGCATGGACCGATTGCGAGCAATAGCCGCAATCCTCCGGGCACCCGCCGGTCTTGATGCTGAGCAGGGTGCAGAGCTGGACCTCGGTCGCGGGGTGGTGCGCGCGGTGGACGCTGGCGGCCTGGAACAGCAGCTCGGTGAAGGGCAGATCGAAGAGGGCCGCGATTTCGGGGCGGGTCCAGTCGGTGCGGGGTAACTCTCTGCTCATCAAATCAATCCCTCAACTGCGGCTAAATAGGCTGAAGCAGTTGAAATCGCCCCGGGTTGCAACGATCCCTTTGTATCCTTCATTGCCCAATCAGACGCGCTATTAATTGCTGCATTATCTGCTGCCGATTTCTTCATCGCTTCGAAGGCCATATCCGGCCCGTTCTCGGCTCCGAAAGCAAGCGTGAATGCTGTCACAACCGAGTCAATCATGACCTTACTCGGCGGGTTATCGATTTCATGACGGGCAACTGCAAATGCAGTCCCGATGAGGGCACCATACGCAGCATCAGTGGCAAAAGGCGCTATTGGAGGAAATTCTCCCTCCGGCTTGCCAATTAGCTCGAATTGTTTGCTCAAAATAAAAAAGATCTGAGTTCCAATCCTAACTTCCGGATTGTCAAAATCGATATCTTTGGCCGCCTTGGCGAATTCGCTCCGCAGCTTACGAACTGCGTCATCTTCTGACGTTCGACCAAATAGACGGTTTATGAACGATCTAATCACTCCGCCGCCTCGTCCAGTCCGCCATCCAGCGGCGGCATGTTGTGGCCGAGCAGCACCAGAATATCCGCCGCGCACTCCACCACGTTGGAGCCGGGGCCGTAGATGCCCTGCACCCCGGCCTCGCGCAGGTAGTCGTAGTCTTGCGGGGGGATCACGCCGCCTGCGGTGACCTTGATGTCCCCGCGCCCGGCTTCTCGCAAAAGCCGGATCAGTTCGGGGATCAGCGTCTTGTGGCCCGCAGCGAGGCTGGAGGCGCCGACCACGTCGACATCGTGCTCAAGCGCCATGGCGACGGATTCCTCGGGCGTCTGGAACAGCGGGCCGGAAACGACCTCGAAGCCCATGTCACCGAACGCGCTGGCGATCACATTCGCGCCGCGGTCGTGGCCGTCCTGGCCCATCTTGGCGATCATGATCCGGGGCGCGCGGCCGAGGCGGCGGCCCACGGCTTCGACGCCGTCGGTCACCTGCGCCCAGCGGCGGTCGAATTCATAGGCGCTCTTGTAGACACCCGAGACCGGCGCGGGGGTGGCATCGTGGCGGCCGAAGACTTCTTCCATCGCCGAGGAAATCTCGCCCAGCGTCGCATCATGGCGCGCGGCTTCGACGGCGAGGGCCAAGAGGTTATTCTCCATTCCCGTTCGTGCTGAGCTTGTCGAAGCACTGTCCTTCTTTGCGTCAGGCGTTGCACTCGAAGAAAAAGACGGCCCTTCGACAGGCTCAGGGCGAACGGAGGGTGAGCGGGCGCCCGCCGTCAGCGCCGCCAAGGCCGCGCGGCACGCCGCCTCGTCGCGCCCTTCGCGCACCTTGGCGAGGCGGGCGATCTGGCCTGCGCGGACCTTCTGGTTATCGACCTCCAGCGTCTCGAGCGCGTCCTCGGCGTCCTTGCGATACTTGTTGACGCCGACGATCACCGTCTCGCCCTTGTCGACCCGGGTCTGCTTTTCCGCCGCCGCGCGCTCGATCGCGGCCTTGGGCGCGCCGGTGGCGACATAGGCGGTCATGCCGCCCGCCGCGTCGACCTCGGCCATCATCGCCTCGGCCTCGGCCACCAGCGTGGCGGTCAGCGCCTCAATATAATGCGAGCCGCCGAGCGGATCGACCACGTTGCAGATGCCGCTTTCCTCTTGCAGCACCAGCTGGGTGTTGCGCGCGATCCGCGCCGAGAAATCGGTGGGGAGCGCGATCGCCTCGTCCAAAGCATTGGTGTGGAGCGACTGGGTGCCGCCCAGCACCGCCGCCATCGCCTCAATGGTGGTGCGGATGACGTTGTTGTAGGGGTCCTGCTCCTGCAAGCTGACGCCCGACGTCTGGCAATGGGTGCGCAGCATCTTGGAGCGTTCGTCCTTCGCCCCCAGATCGTCCATCACCTTGTACCACAGAGTCCTCGCGGCGCGCAGCTTGGCGATCTCCATGAAGAAGTTCATGCCGATACCGAAAAAGAAGCTGAGGCGGCCCGCGAAGGCGTCAATATCCAGCCCCGCCGCCATTGCCCTTTGCGCATATTCCTTGCCGTCGGCGATGGTGAAGGCGAGCTCCTGCACCGCCGTCGCCCCGGCTTCGTGCATGTGGTAGCCGCTGATCGAAATCGAATTGAATTTCGGCATGTTGGCCGAGGTATAGGCGATAATGTCTGCAATGATCCGCATCGAAGGCTCGGGCGGGTAGATATAGGTGTTGCGGACCATGAACTCCTTCAGAATGTCGTTCTGGATCGTCCCGTCAAGCTTGGCCTGCGGCACACCCTGTTCCTCGGCGGCGAC
>DHHS01000017.1:4898-5028 GCA_002403415.1 Sphingomonas sp. UBA4766
TGCGGACCATGAACTCCTTGAGGATGTCGTTCTGGATCGTGCCTTCCAGCTTGTCCTGCGACACCCCCTGCCGTTCGGCGGCGACGATGAAGAACGCCAGCACCGGGATCACCGCGCCGTTCATCGTCAT
>DHHS01000011.1 GCA_002403415.1 Sphingomonas sp. UBA4766
GGCTCGCCGCCGAAACAGCCCGAGCGATGGGCGCTGATGCGCTGCTGATTGTCCTTGCCGATATGCCGTACATTACCCCCGCGCTGATCGCCGGACTGCTAGCCGCGGCTGAGCGGCCGACTGACGTGATCGCGGCAAGCGACGGCACCCGCCCTTCGCCCCCCGCTCTGTTCGGGGCGGCGCGCTATGCCGAGCTGATGAACGCAACCGGCGATGCGGGCGCGCGGGCGTTGTTGCAAACCGGGCAGCACATCGTCGCCCCGCCGGGCACGCTGATCGACATCGACACGCGCGACGATCTGGCGGCGGCTGAGGCGCGGCCAAGCCCTATTCGTGGCGCAGCGCGTCGATCGGATTAAGGCTGGCGGCGCGGCGCGCGGGGAAAAAACCGAACACCACCCCGATGATCGCCGAAATGACAAAGGCGATGATGTTGATCTGCAAATCAAACAACCACGTCACCTTGAGCACCGGCACAAGCCCCAAAATCACCAATTGCGCCAGCACGATGCCGATGATCCCGCCGATACACGACAAGGCAATCGCCTCGATCAAAAACTGCATCAATACTTCGCGCGCAACCGCGCCGATCGCCAAGCGGATCCCGATTTCGCGCGTGCGTTCGGTCACCGACACCAGCATGATGTTCATGATGCCGATGCCGCCGACGATCAGGCTGATTGCGGCAACGGCGGAGACAATACCAGTCAACAAAGTCGTCGTCTGGGTCAGCGTATCGGTGAATTGCTTGGTATCGAAGATGAAGAAATCATCATCCTTGCCGGGCGTGATATTGCGGCGTTCGCGCATCAGATCGGTGATCGACGCCTGCACTTGCGCGGTCGAATAATCGGCATTGACGCCGACCAGCATCACCCGAATGTCACGATTGCCCGTGATGCGGCGCTGCACCGCTTTGATCGGCATGACGACCAGATCATCCTGATCCGCGCCAAAGCCGGCCTGCCCCTTTGCTTTGAGCACGCCAATCACTTCGCAGCTGATACCGGAAATGCGCATTTGCGTGCCGACCGGGTCGGCTTCGCGATAGAGGTTCGTCTTGACGGTATTGCCGAGGATGCACACCGATTTGCCCGCGGTCAGTTCCTGCGGCGAGAATTCACGCCCAGCCGTTAGTGGCCAGGGATTGACCCGGAAGAAATCGTTGGTGGTGCCGTTGACGGTGGTGGACCAGTTCGCGCCCTCATAAATCACCGTGACCGTGGTCTGCGCCTCTTCGGCGACCGCGTTGATGCCCGCAATCTGCTTGCGCACCGCCTCCACATCTTCGATCTTGAAGTCGGACGGGCGCGGCCCGCCGCCGCCACGGCCAAAGCCCTGCCCCGGACGCACTTGCAAGATATTGGTGCCCAGCGACGAAATCGACGCCTGCACCGCCGCCGTCGTCGCCTTGCCCAGCGTCACCATCGTCACCACCGCGGCGACGCCAATGATGATGCCCAACGTCGTCAGAAACGAGCGCAGCTTGTGCCGCGCGATGGACCGCAAAGCGAGGCTGATCGTCGTGAAAAACATCAATGCGCCCCGACTTTGCGCATGCCGGAGTCGATCCGCTCGACCAGCCCGTCCTTGAAATGGATGATGGTATTGGCATAGGCGGCCATGTCTGCCTCATGCGTGACCATCAGCACGGTGATGCCGAGCGACCGGTTCAGTTCGGTCAGCAATTCCATGATTTCGAGCGAGCGTTCGGAATCGAGATTGCCGGTCGGCTCATCCGCAAACAGGATCGCTGGCTGAATGGCGGCGGCGCGCGCCACGGCGACGCGTTGGCGTTCGCCGCCCGATAATTGCGTCGGATAATGGTCCATTCGCGCGCCAAGCCCAACGCGGCGCAGCGCCTCTTCCGCCCGGTGGCGGGCCGCTTTGCCGGATTTCTCACCAGCCAGATCGACCGCCGCCGCGACATTGCCCAATGCCGTCAGATTGGGCAGCAAATGAAAATCTTGGAAGATGATCCCGACGCGTCCGCGCCGGGTTTGCGCCAAAGCGCTTTCGCTCAACCCCGCCAGCTCGCGCCCCAGCAACCTCACGCGGCCGCTGCTGGCCGGCTCAAGCCCCGCCGCCACCGCCAAAAGCGAGGATTTGCCCGAACCCNNGCCACGCGCTGCTGCTGCCCGCCCGAAAGTTCCGCCGGAGTGTGATCCCACCACGGCGCGAGGCCAACCTTGTCAAGGGCGGCCATCGCCGCTTCATGCCGAGCCTTGCGCGCGTCGCCGCGATAGAGCAGCGGCAGCTCGACATTTTCAAGCGCAGTCGTGCGCGCGAGCAGGTTAAACCCCTGAAACACAAAGCCCAGATATTTGCGGCGCAGCAGCGCGCGGGCATCGCGGTCAAGCGATTCGACGTGATGACCTTTGAACAAAAACGCGCCCCGGCTCGGCACGTCGAGACAGCCCAAGATGTTCATCGTTGTCGATTTCCCCGACCCCGATGGCCCCATCACCGCGACGAAATCACCGCCAGTGATGTCAAGGTCGACACCCTTCAGCGCCTGAAACGCGGTTGACCCGGTGCCATAGGTTTTGGTGACACCGCGCAAGGAAATGAGCGCGCCAGGATTGGGCGCGGGCGGGCGCGTCGTCTCTGCGATCGCCGCGCCGCTATCGGCCACGACTCACCCCGACGGACACCGACGCGCCGGGCGCTTTCGCGGCGGCGGCTGCCGACAATTCGCCCGTCACGACTTTTTGCCCAGGCTTCAACGCACCGCCAACGATCTCGGTGAACGAGCCGTTGGTGTCGCCCGTGCGCACTTCGACGGGCTTGATGCTCCCGTCGCCCTGCAACACGTAAACAGATTGCGTCGCGCCGCGCTTCGCATTGGCGGTGCGGGTGCCGCGGTTCAGGCGCGGCGGGCCAAAGGCGCTGGCGATGCCGCCCTGCGATCCCGCCGCCGGGGTGGTCGGGCGAAAGCGCAACGCCGCATTTGGCACCAGCAGCACATTGGTTTTCTGCGTCGTGGTGATCGCTGCCGTCGCGGTCATGCCGGGGCGGAGCTGGATATCGGGGTTCGACACCGCCAGCGTCGCACCATAGCTGACCACCTGATTGCTCGTCGTCGTCGTGGTCGTAGTCGATGACTGCGCCGACAGATTGGAACCAAGGTCGACGCGGGTAATCTGCGCGGGGAACGACTGACCGGGGAACGCATCGACCGTGAAGGTCGCTTGCTGGCCGGCGCGCACTTCGCCGACATCGGCCTCGTCGATCGCAACTTCGAGCTTCATCCGTGTAAGGTCTTCGGCAATCACGAACAGGGTCGGCGTGTTGAACGAAGCCGCGACCGTCTGCCCCGGCTCGACCTGCCGCGCGAGGATGACACCGTTTACGGGCGAGCGAATGACCGCGCGCACGAAATTATACTCGTTCGATGACAGCGTCGCGCGCGCCGCCCCGACATTGGCCTGCGCAGCCCGCAGATTGGCGACGGCGCGGTCGCGGTCGGCAATTGCCTGCTCCATCTCGGTCTTGGCGGGGACACGCCCGCCCGACAAGCGGCTGACTTCCTCCAGCCGGCGAAGCTGCGCGCTCGACTGCGCCAGTGTCGCCTGCGCCTGCGCGACCGCCGCCTGGCTGGACGCAAGCTGCGCCTGGCTCTGGTTCACTGAATCGCGGAACCGCGACGGGTCGATCAGCGCAATCGCCTGCCCCTTGGTCACACGGTCGTTCACATCGACCAGCACCTTAGACACCAGCCCCGACACTTCGGAGCCGACATCAACCTGATTGGTGGGGGCAAGCTTGCCGGTGGCCGACACGCTGACTGTCAGCGTGCCACGCTCCACAGCTTCGCTTGCATAGCTCACCTTGGCGGCAGGTTTGAAAAAGCTCATGACCAACAGCACGAGCAGCACCACGCCAATTGCCACCAACACCCATTTACCCCAGCGCCGCCACGCAGGCACAGGGCGAACGCCCAGAAAATCGTTAAGGTCGGATGCGGTTGCGTCTGCCATCGGGGATCCTGCTATTGCGTCAAAGGGGGTGCGGGTTGGCCATCCCCTTGTCTTAAAGGTTCAGCGGTCGGCGGTGCTGCCTCGGCATTCCACCCTCCGCCCAGCGCGAGGTAAAGCTGCACCAGCGCCTGCGCGGCGTCCGACCGGGCATTCACGAGCCCGCTTTGCGCCGACAGCAGCGCCGCCTCGGTGTTGTTCAAGGTGGTAATGTCGGTCAACCCGGCGCGATATTGGCTGCGCGCCAGCGTCGCTGCATTGTCCGATGCTTCGGCGGCAACCGCCAATTCGCGCTGCCGGGCCTGCGCGGTCGCCAGCGCGGTCAGCGCGTTTTCGACATCCTCCAGCGCGCCGAGCACGGCTGCCTTATACGCTGCAAAGGCTTCCTCGGCCTGCGCGCGGCGTGCCCGCACCACCGATCGCCCGCGCCCGGCGTCGAAAATCGTCTGCGCCAACTGGCCAAAAACGCGGCCCGTGATGATGTCGGTCAGCGCGTTGATCGACGAGGCATTGGTGTTGATGCTCCCCGCCAGCGTCAGTTGCGGCAGAAGCTGCGCCTTCGCAACGCCGATCTGCGCCGTGGCGGCTGCAAGCGTGCGTTCGGCCGCGCGCACATCGGGGCGCAGGCGGATGATGTCGGCGGGCAAGCCCACCGGCACGGCGTCCGGCCCCTTGGGGATGGGCGCGGCGGTCACCAGCTGCCCTTTCAGCGCGCCCGGCGCCTGGCCGGTCAGCACGCCAATGCGGTTCGATGCCTGTTCAAATTGCTGTTCAAGGGTGGGCACATTGGCCGCAGTCTGCGCCCGCTGCGCGCGGGCCTGCTCGGCATCGAGCGAGGATACCAGCCCTGCCTGCACCCGGAACCCCGCAATCTCCAAATTGTCCTGCTGGATAGCCAGACTGCCGCGCGCGATCGCCACGCTCGACTGGGCGGCCCGCAGCAACACATAATTACGCACGACTTCGGACGCGATCGTTGCCTGCACTTGCGCAAGATTATAACCACTCGCCGCATAGCTGCCGCGCGATGCCTCCACCCCGCGCCGCACCCCGCCGAATATGTCGGCGGTATAGGAGACGTCGCCCGACAGCGCGTAATTCTCGTTCACGATCCCGGCATTGGTGATCTGGCCAAAGGTGCGGCCGCGAATGTTGATGTTGCGCGAATAGCTGGCGTTGGCATTCACCGTCGGGAACAGCGCAGCCCGCGACTGGAGCAGCGATTCGCGCGCCTGGCGCACCCGCGATACCGCCTGTGCAATGTCCAGATTCTGTTTGAGCGCCAAATCGACCAGCGCATCGAGCTGCGGATCGTTGAAATTCGTCCACCAGCGCTGAAGGTCGGGCACCGCGCCCTCGGCCGCTGGCGTTGAATAGGCGTCGGGAACGCCCAACGCAGCCTTTGCGGGCGGGCGATAATTGGGGCCGACCGCGCACGCGCCCAGCCCCAACGACAGGATGATTATGGGCGCGACACGATACAACAACATCTCTGACTATTGACCGCCCATAGCCGCACTCGTCCAGTCCAAATTTAGCCTAATGCGAAATTATCAATCGATTTCGAGAATAATTGCATCAACCGCCAAACTATCGCCGGGCGCGGCCATCACGGCTTTGACCAATCCCGATTTCTCGGCGCGCAGGATGTTTTCCATCTTCATCGCCTCCACCACAGCCAACGGCTGACCCGGCTCAACCTTGTCCCCTACCGCGACATCGAGCCGCATCAGCAACCCCGGCATCGGACAAAGCAGGAACCGCGACAAGTCCGGCGGCACTTTTTCCACCAAATGCCGCGCATAGGGAGCCGCATAGGCCGGCAACACCCGCGCCCGGTGGCTCGCCCCGCGCGTGGTGAGCACATGGCCCGAGGGCGCCTGCGCGATCCGCACGATCAGCCGGTCGGTGACCGCTTCCTCATCCTCCGTATCATAGAGCACCGCCTCGATCATCCGGTCGCCGGGGGTATAGGCAATCTCCAGATCGAGCAGCTCGCCATCGACGCTGATCTCATCCTCGGCCAGTTCAACGGCGTGATCGTCGGCGCCGATGCGGACCACCCAATCGGCGGGCGGCAGCAAGCGTTGCCCCAATTGGCCGTCGATCCGCCGCGCCCGGTCTGCCTCTGCGGTTGCCACAAACGCCGCGATCGCGGCCAGCGCGCGGGTCAGGTCAGAGGAGGCGGGGGCACCATGGAAACCGTCCGGATATTCCTCGGCAATAAAGCCGGTGGTGATCGCGCCACTGCGAAAACGCGGGTGCTGCATGATCGCCGACAGGAAATCGATATTATGCCCCGGCCCGCTAATCTCAAACGCATCCAGCGCGCCGATTTGCGCGTCGATCGCCGCGATCCGGGTCGGCGCCCAGGTGATGAGCTTGGCGATCATCGGGTCA
>DHHS01000191.1:0-193 GCA_002403415.1 Sphingomonas sp. UBA4766
TACAAGCTGGCGGCGCATGCCGCCGACCTCGCCAAGGGCCACCCGGCGGCACGGCTGCGCGACGATGCGCTGAGCCGGGCGCGGTTCGAATTCCGCTGGCGCGACCAATTCAACCTCTCGCTCGACCCCGACACGGCCGAGCAATACCACGACCAGACCCTGCCTGCCGAGGGCGCCAAGACCGCGCATTTCT
>DHHS01000191.1:531-4124 GCA_002403415.1 Sphingomonas sp. UBA4766
TCGATGAAGATTTCGCAGGAAGTTCGAGAATTTGCTGCCGGCAGGGCAGCAAATAGCGGCCATCCGGGGGATGGACGCGATCTCGAACTCGGGACTTTCGCCGGCAAGCAAAATCAGGGGGTTGACGGGCTTGTCGCCACCGGCCCGACGGGCGCAGAGGCGGCAGCGGCGAGCCGGGAAGCGGCGATCAAGGGGATGGAGGAGATGGCCGCCAAGTTCCGCGAGACGGGCAGCGAGTTGTATATGGGCGCTGGTGGTCGGGAGCGGGATTGATAAACCGGCGGTAGGTTCGAACGCGAGTCGCTGTTAACGCGCAATGTCAAGGCTTGACAAAATTTATTTTCGCCTGTGCCGCGCCGCCCTGTTGCGTAGTTGGATTTCATATACTTATTATAGGATACCATTAGCGATGGCGAAAGAATCGCGCACCAATTGGCTTTTACGATTTGTCAAGGGGAACGACGCATCATCGCCGACCGTTGGTGAATCACAGCTAACCGGGAGCAGCTTATGTCTGAAGAACTGCAAAAGGCTCTTGAGTCGATCAAGGGACATCACATGAATGCCGAGGAGCGGGAAGCTCAACGTGTTAGTTTTGTGTATGGGAACGCTTCCTCGAAAGATAACGGGACTAAAGAAGCGGTCATTCGCGCTCTTGACCTAGCCGAAGTAGCCTGATTTCATCAGCGCTCACGGAATTACGGGAAGCCCGGCGATTTCGCCGGGCTTTTTGCATGTGGAGCGATTGATGTCATTTTTTGTCGATGAGTCGCATGGTCTTTTCAATTTTATTTCAACCCGTAACCGCGCGCGCCAATTTGATTTTTTGGAGATGTCCTACGTCGTTTCGAATTATGCCGCAGGCCTTGAAATCGATAGCGAGTTTATCTCAACGCTAAATGCATATGCTACTCGTTATATTTCTATGCAGCCTGGCCGCCACAGACGGCACTATAATGTTAAAGTCGGAGATCATACCCCAAGTGATTGGAGTTTGGTGCCGGAAGAAATGGAAATGTTCATTGATGTACTACATGATAATTGGTCTCGCTGGTCCCCGCCGGAGGTTGCAGCTTACGCATTGTGGGGTGTAAACCACGTCCACCCATTTTGTGACGGTAACGGCCGTACCGCTCGAGCCCTGTGTTATTACGTCTTGTGTCAGAAAATTGGTCAATGGTTACCCGGTCGGCTGACCGTACTCGAGCAAATCCGGACAGATCACCGTGCGCATCATTGCGAAATCCTACAGCGAATGCATGACGCTCGTGCCCGACCGGATATGATGACCGACCTCACCGAGATGGCCGCTCTCATTGACTCCCTAGTTGTGACGCAAATTTACACCCATCACACCGAGCAAGCTGCAGAAATTGCCGCCGCCGCAGGCGCCGCGCCCACAAACTGAGTCCTAGGAATTCTGGGGACGCCTACTCAGCTCAATAATGATACCGGCAGCTCAGCACTTCCAAAGCCTGGGCCTCTCCTGATCCGGTCACCCGATACACCAGCCGATGCTCGTGATTGATCCGCCGGGACCAGAAGCCCGCCAAGTTGCGCTTAAGGGGTTCGGGCTTGCCGATGCCGGTGAACGGGTGGCGCAGACATTCGCCAATCAGCTGATTGATGCGGTCGACCACCTTGGGGTCGTCCGCTTGCCAAGCCAGATATTCCGCCCAGGCTTCGCGGTCGAACACCAGCTTCACGGCTGGATCAGCTCGTGCTCCTCGCCCTCACCGGCATCGAGCCGCGCGATGCCGTCCAGCAGACGCTTCGCGTTGGCGGGCGACGACAGCAGGTACAGCGTCTCCTCGATCGACGCCCATTCGCTGGCGGAGACCAGCACCGCGCCCTCGCCGCGCTGGCGGGTAATGGCTAGGGGTGCGCGGTCGGCGACGACCTTGTCGATCATCGCCTTCAGATTCTCTCGCGCTTCGGAATAGGATATGGCTTGCATGGCGGTACATTGGACAGAATTCTGTCCAATGTCAATGCCGAGCGCCGAGGGTTGCTCCTGACCCTCTCCCCTCACCCGCGCCGCCATCCGGTAATCGCCGATCCGCCAGCGCCGATATCCCGCATGATTGCCATCACCACATCTTGTCCGCCAATATCGCCGTCCACACCATCAGCGTCATCGTGCCGCCGATGAGCGTCGTCACCACCGCGCGGCGCAGCAGGCGGCTTTGCGCGTCGATCGAATGGACGAAAGCTGCGAACAGGCGGCGTTGCAGCTTGGCGGCGCTCTCATCGTCCGCCGCGTCGAACCCGTCGGCGTCAAACTCCTCCCCCACCAATAGCGCGCGCAGGCACAAGGCACTCGACACCACCAGCGGCGCAATCCCGATCAGGCTGGCGATGGTCTGCGCCGGCTGCGTCGCCGCATCGACGCTCAGCGGTGCGCCGGGGCTCGCCGAAATCGGGTGGGTGCCAATCGTCACCATCAGCGCGTTGAACGCCAGCATCCCGCCGATCCGCACCGACAGGTCAAGATCGCGATTTTCGAGAAATTCCAGATCGGCGATAAAGCCTGGGTCGGGGGATGCCCCGCGCATTGCCTGAAAAGCACGCAACCGCGCGCGGAAAGAGGAACTGCCCATCGCCCAACCATAGCGGCGCGGGCACGCGCGCGCCACCGCGCCGGATATTGTCAATGGCGGTAACGGGCCTAGGGTGGCGACCATGCTGCCGTCGCTGATGATTATCGACGATTTCCTGACCGATCCGTATGCAGTGCGTGCGGCGGCGCTGAGCCTTGGCTATGATCCGGCAACGAAGGCGGGGAATTATCCGGGGCTGTTGTCCGATCGGCCGCTCACGATCCGGGGGCTCGACGCGGCGGTATCGGCGCGGATCGGGGTGCCGGTGGTGCCAATGCCGGGGACCAGCCATGGCCATTGCCGCCTGACGCTCGCGGGCGACAAGGGGGCAAGCGGGGTGCATATCGACCCCTGCTTTTACTCGGGCATCTTGTATCTCAGCCTGCCCGATCATGCGCGCGGCGGCACCGATTTCTTTCGCCACAAACCGACGGGGCTGGAGCGGGTGCCCGCCGACGGGATGGCGCTCGCGAAGAGCGGCTTTGCCGATGTCAACGCGCTGGTCGAGCATGTCGTCAACCGCGACACGCTGAAACCCGCGCGCTGGGAACGAACCATGACGGTGCCGATGCGGTTTAACCGGCTTGTGCTGTTCAGTCCGTGGCTGTTCCACAATTCAGCACCCGGCTTCGGTCGTGGGGGGCAGGACGGGCGGCTCGTGATGTTGTTGTTCTTTGCGCAAGGCTGATGCGCGCGTTTGCCGCTCTGCTCGACGCGCTGGTCTATACGCGCGGGCGCAACGCCAAGCTAAAGCTGATCGCCGATTATCTGCGCGGCACGGCCGATCCCGATCGTGGCTGGGCGCTGGCGGCGCTGACCGGCGGGCTTGACCTGTCTGCGGTCAAACCTGTGGTTATCCGGGGCTTGATCGAGGCGCGGGTGGACCCGGTGCTTTACCGGATGAGCCGCGACTATGTGGGCGACAGCGCCGAGACAGTCGCGCTCCTTTGGCCCGCCAGACCGCTGCCGCGCGCAGGGGCGGGCGAGCTTTCG